>NZ_PYLV01000030.1:0-51864 GCF_003025475.1 Photobacterium sp. NCIMB 13483 | reverse complement strand
CAGAAAGCTTTGTACTACCAGAAAGGCAGGAAAGAAGTTATCCAAGGGCAGTAAAGAAAAGGCCTAGTCGCTATGCGACTAGGCCTTCAAGGAAGCGTAAATTATCTTAATTCACATGCATTACGCCATCTCGGTGTGGTTTTTTTTCGTCATTATTTTATGGGCGCTTCAAAAACCACTGCAGGTTAAGCAGGATCTTGCTAGGATCGTTGTTGTTAGTGAAATGTGAACTACTGATAATATTAATAGTTAGTGGTCTAATCTATTAATAACCTCTTTTAAAATCAATGAGATAGTTAAGTTTTTGCTGTTGTTGAAAACGGAAGTAGTTAGCTTTAAAAATAGTAAATACTTGTTCTGGAAAGCTTTCTGCTGCAATGTGCGGCGTAATGGTGATCTTTGGGTGGAGCCAAAAAGGGTGATTTGGTATAAGCGGCTCTGTTTTGAATACATCAATGAAGGCATGAGCAATATATTGTTGCTCAAGTGCCATTATTAGTGCTTGTTCATTAACAGCATTACCTCGACCAACGTTGAAAAATAGTGCATTTTTGCAATGACTAAAGCTATCTTGATCAAAAAGATCATCGGTGTCAGCGGTTGCGGGTAAAATTGAAATAACATAATCGGCTTGAGTCAGAGCGGTGTTTAAGTCGGTAATAGCATAGGTTTGCTGAAAATCAGCGCTGGCAGCGATACCATTACGGTTTACACCAATGATATGGCAGCCAAGTACTGTTCCAACCTTTGCTAAGTGTTGCCCAATAGTGCCTGTGCCGATAATCACCATGGTTTTACCTACCATGGATTGATAAGGATGTGATTGCCAATGTGATTGCTGTTGTTGCACTTTATATTGATGAAAATGACGCTGGTGGTTGAGAATATGGCCTAAAATATATTCGGCGATCAACGGACCAAAGATCCCGCGAATATTAGTCAGTTGATAATTTTGTCTAATCTCGGGTTTAATCAGCGCATCAATACCAGCATAAGTGGATTGTAGCCATTGTAGATGTGGATATTTTGCTAAATGGGGGGCTATCAATGGAGGATCTGCAAGCAATACGGTGGCTTGTTGCGGATCTTCTGTTATTTTCAACAGAGGTAGCTGTGCGTTAGTCAGCAATTGTACATAACGTTGCTGTTGCCGAGAGACGATCTTAACTTTGATCATGCTTTTCCTTTTGTAGCTTTCGTTTATCAAGTAAACTTCAACCTAAATCACTACTGTAGATTATCCCATGCTTAAGAATCCAATCCAGTTACGTTTAGAAAAATTAGAACCTTGGCAACATCTGACTTTTATGGTGTCGTTATGTGAGCGTATGTATCCGAACTACGCTTTTTTCTGTGCTGAAACACAGTTTACTGATGGTCAACGTTACCGAGTGATCTTAGATAGCGTGTGGGAGATCCTCACGGTTAAAAATGCCAAAATTAACTTTGAAAGTCAGCTTGAAAAGTTAGAAGACATGGTACCAAGTGAAAACGATTATGATCTGTATGCCGTGCGCCCCGCGATTGATGCTTGTGTAGCACTTGCAGATCTTTTACATGCGATGTTAGATCGTGATCTGATGATGGAAACTGTCGTTAAGTTAAGTGCTCTATCTGCCGAAACTGTGGCGGATTTAGAGTCTGCACAAACAGGCATTGAAATTACTAACGACAATCAAAAACAAAATGAAGCAGTATGCGCAGAGTGGGATACTCAGTGGGAAATTTTCCGCGCGCTAAAAGAAGCAGAGCGTCGTGATATCGATTTAATTAAAGATCTGCGTGCGGAGTTACGTGATGAGCCAATTAGTAATATCGGTATTGAATGTAATTAATCGTTATTGACTCAATAAAAAAGAAGCCTATGGGCTTCTTTTTTTTTATTTGGTGTTATTTTTTTAGTGTAATTTAGGTTAATTATTATTTGAACTGTAATGAATAAATGCTGTTTATGATGTGATAATTAGGCAATGGATATTTTATGTTAAAAAAATGTTGAATTCACTTCAGTTGTTTATGCTAATTTGAAACTTTAAAAGCAGTGAATGTGACTGCTTAGCGGATAAAGTTTACGCCATTCCACTTATTTTGTTTTGGCTCTTGTAATCGTAGCCCGTTGGCGTTTATAACATAACCATTGCGTAGCACTTCAGTTACGCCATTCGTGGTCTGTTAGTTAGAAGGAGGCAAATATGAAACATTCTACTGTAAACGTTGTTATATCTTGCTTCAGTTCGACTATCGTTGCTATTTGCAAATCAATGGCGACTTCGCTCCTCCTGCTCTCTTTGAATCTTATTCAAGGCTGACAGGCCATACCTATTTTTCTGTCAGCTTGTGAGCAAGCTAGCAGGATCTACTTACGTTACATCCCATCTCGCTTTCTCCAAGCTGCAAAGTAATTACCAAGGAATACTATGTTAAGTGCACGTAATATCGCCGCCTTAGGCTTCATGACTTTCGCCATGTATTTAGGTGCGGGAAATTTAATTTTTCCTCCTTATTTAGGTTATCAAGCGGGAGATAATTTTCTTAGCGGTATGGCGGGCTTTTTATTAACAGGCGTTGGCTTACCTGCAATAGCGTTAGTGATTGTCGCTTGGGTACGCGGTTCTGATAATTTAACGGCTGCGTTACCTAAACCGTTAGCGACCAGCTTTTGGGTGATGCTGTTTATTGTTATCGGTCCTGCCTTTATTATTCCTCGTACTATTACCGTTGCTTATCAATTTAGTTTGGCGCCATTTATTGGTGATAGTGGCTTAATTCCATTTTCAATTGTGTTTTGTTTCGCGGCGATTTTATTTTCGTTATATCCAGGGAAGTTGGTAAATAGCTTGGGGAAATGGTTAACACCAGTATTGTTGACTATTTTAACGATTATGGCCGTGGTTGCGTTGTTGTACCCATCAGGAGAGGTGCATGTTGCTTCTGGCCCTTATGCGACTGGCGCGATGGCTGAGGGAATGACACAAGGTTACATGACGATGGATGCACTTGGTTCGATTGGCTTTGGCTGGGTGATCTTTAGAGCGATTGAAGGGATGGGGGTTAAGTGCCCTAAAGCTATCGCTAAATATACTTTTATTGCTGCGATCATGTATGCATCAGCGATGGCATTAGTGTATTTGTCATTGGCGTATATTGGTGTGACCAGTGCAGACTTAGGCACAGGCTTTGCAAATGGCGGTGAAATATTAACGGCATTTACTAACTTACATTTTGGCGCTTTTGGTACCATCATTTTAGGGTCGGTATTGGTGCTAGCTTGTTTGACTACCGCGATTGGTGTGACAACGGCAGGCAGTGAATTTTATAGTCGCAGCTTTAGTAAAGTCACTTACTCTAAAAGTGTGTGGGTAATTATGGCGCTATCAGGTCTTATTGCGAATGTTGGTTTAGCACAGTTATTAGAAGTGACCTTACCTGTTGTGGTGGCATTACACCCCATTGCGATTGCGTTATTAATGATTGCGCCACTGCGCCATCAATTATCTCAAGCTGCGGTATTGACGGTGGTGGCAACCGCTGCGGTATTTGGTTGTGTTGATGCGGCTCATATTCTTGGTGTGATGCCTACGGCGGTTGATAACGCTTTAACGGCACACTTACCGTTATATCATTATTATGCTGGCTGGGTTTTACCGACAGTATTGGTGTTGATAGCGGGCTGGATGGTGAGTCGTCTGAGTGGTTATAGTTATTGTGTGGATAACAACTGATCGGTAAATTGTAATTAGCTGTTATCGTTATTAATGACAGAAGAAGAATAATAAAAAGGGACCGTTTATGGTCCCTTTTTTGTGGCTAGTATTAATGTGGCTAGTATTAATGATGTGTTTTAAATATCGTCATCATTATTTTCAATCATCTTATGTTTTTTCTTCCACTTATCCCAACGTTGATAAGCTAACTGCTGCATGTCGGTGTTTTTATCGGCTTCATCAACGATTTCTTCGCCAACTAAACTTTCAAAAATATCTTCCAGAGTAACAAGCCCTTGGACAGTGCCGTATTCATCAACGATAAGAATTAACTGTGAACGCTCTTTCATTAAGCGCTCAAATGCCTTTGGTACACTGACATTATTCATTATTACTGGTAGAGGGCGCATTAATGCTCCTAGCTCTTGACCACCTTTACCTGCTTGGCTTTCTGCAAACAATTCTAAGCGATGCACAAACCCGACAATGTTGTCGCTTTGCTCGCTGAACACTAATGGGCGTGAGAACGGGCTACTTTTATGTTTGGTTAAAAATTCGTTGATGGTTTGCTCAGCATTGACACGGAATAATACCGGACGCGGGGTCATGATCTTGGTGACGCTGACATCTTTAAATTGCAGTAGGTTGGTGAGGATTTTCGACTCGCCAGCACCCAATTCGCCTGATTCGTGGGCTAGCATTGCCATGGCTGATAATTCATCTCGTAGCTTGGGTTGGACGTGACCATGCGCCAAACGACGGGTGATTTGTTCTGATATCCATACGAGTGGCATTAATACAATCACCATCCAACGTAATAAAATGGCACTGGTTGGTGCTAATTGACGCCAATAGGTTGCACCAATAGTTTTAGGAATGATTTCTGACAGTAATAAAATACCAACGGTAAGTGCACCAGAGAATACCCCCAGCCATTCACTACCAAAGACAACGGTCGCTTGCGCACCTGCGGTTGCAGCACCCACGGTATGGGCCACAGTATTTAGGGTTAAGATTGAGGCTAAGGGTCGATCTATATTATCTTTGAGTGCGGCAAGTTTAGCTGCTGCGGGGTGGTTTTGTTGACGTAAAGTACCGATATATCCCGGCGAAATACTCAATAAAACCGCTTCTAAAACGGAACAAATAAACGACACCCCTATTGCTACAGAGATGTAAATCGTAAGCAGTACCATATCAACCTGTCAATTAATCAGCGAATTTCGGCTATATTAATCGGGGCTGGTGGAAATAAAAACAACTCTTTTTTGAATGTTATTAGTAACATTTTGTGAACTTTAGCTCAGTTTATGGTTAAAGAGTCTCCATTTAGACAGATAAAAGCCGACAAACCTTTGCCACACAGGCTTCTTTTGAATTAGAGTTGGGCGGTATTAAGCCCAAAACCTTAGAAGGGAAACCTAATGAACAAGACCCAACTGATTGACCTGATCGCAGAAAAAGCAGATTTGTCGAAAGCACAAGCAAAATTAGCATTGGAAGCTACTCTTGAAGGCGTTACTGATGCGCTAAAAGATGGCGACCAGGTTCAACTAATTGGCTTTGGTACATTTAAAGTGAATCATCGTGCAGCTCGCACTGGCCGTAACCCTCAAACAGGTGCGGAAATTCAAATTGCTGCTGCTAACGTTCCTGCGTTTGTAGCGGGCAAGGCACTTAAAGACGCGTTAAAGTAATTGAAAATAGCGCCGGTTTGCATTTGCGACTGGCGTTTTTTTTATGACACGTCTAACGCTTTCTCTGGCGGTTGTATTTTTACTTACAGGCTGTGCGGCAAGCGACATGGCTGAAAATGCAGTAATTACGCCTAAAACTGTCACTGTTGCTCAAATGGCAACTGATGGCCCTCATTTTTATTGGTATACCTTTCGTCCTGATCAGCCTATAACGCTCAGTGAGCGTGTTTTCACTCCAAATCAAGGACAATATCAAGCTAACTACCGTTGGCGTTCAGGACAGCTGTTTGAGCTCTATCAACAGGGTCAGCAACGTATCGATGGCAGCCTTATTCCATTTCAGTTGCAATTACGATTTGATAGCCATGGTTTAGCGGTATTTCAGCGTTACCAGCAAGGGCAAAATATCCTTCCGCTATCCAATGAGAAAATTGATAAATTACGCCAGCAAGCACAAGCATTAGCAGCCACCGTCGAACAACTGTCTGATCGTCAGCAAACATGGGTACAAGGGCATTGGCAACAGCAGCAATTTATTCCGTGTCAGCAGCAACAACCGATCGAGGTAGTTGCTCAAGCGTCGGCTGAAAAACTATCAGGTCAGGGGTATATGGCCGTCAGTGGTCAATTACGACAACAGCAATTGGTGGTTGATGATGTGTTACTGCAACGCCAACAGCAGCAGTGTTTGGTAGCACCGAATTTATTGAAAGACTGATCTGTTTCATTTCTGTTCAATATTTATTCGTTATAAAAAAACGCGCCCTGTGAGCGCGTTTTTTTAGGATTGACGTGGAGGGGTTATTGTTCGCGAGCAATGGCACGATAGCCAATATCATCACGATAGAACATGCCATTCCATGAGATTTGCTGTGCTAATGCATAAGCACGTTGTTGTGCTGCTAGAACGGTATCACCCATTGCCGTCGCACATAACACTCGGCCACCATTAGTGATGACATCACCGTGAACATTATTGGTGGTACCTGCATGGAATATTTTTTCTCCCGCTAATTCTTGTTGAGGTAAGCCGTTAATAATATCGCCTTTGTTATAATCGGCAGGATAACCGCCAGCAGCTAGTACAATTCCAATAGCCGCGCGAGGATCCCATTTTGACTCAACGCTATCAAGTTTGCCATCAATGGCAGCTAAGCAAAGCTCAACCAAATCTGATTGCATCCGTAGCATAATCGGTTGCGTTTCTGGATCGCCAAAACGGCAGTTATATTCAATCACTTTTGGGGTGCCGTCAGCCATTACCATCAAACCGGCGTAGAGAAAGCCAGTGTAAGGAGCGCCTTCTACCGCCATACCTTCAACGGTAGGATAGATCACTTCTTTCATCACGCGATCATGAATTTGTTGCGTAACAACGGGGGCTGGTGAGTAAGCGCCCATACCGCCAGTGTTGGGACCTGTATCGCCATTACCGACGCGTTTATGATCTTGGCTGGTGGCCATCGGTAAAACGTTTTTACCGTCGACCATGACGATGAAGCTGGCTTCTTCGCCATCAAGAAACTCTTCTATCACAACCCGATGTCCGGCTTCACCAAAGGCGTTACCAGCTAACATATCGCGTACAGCAGCTTCGGCTTCTTGTTCTGTCATGGCAACAATTACGCCTTTACCTGCCGCGAGACCATCGGCTTTGACTACAATCGGTGCGCCTTTTTGTTTTAGGTAAGCTAAAGCAGGTTCAATTTCAGTAAAGTTTTGGTAATCGGCGGTGGGAATATTGTGGCGAGCTAAAAAATCTTTAGTGAACGCTTTAGATCCTTCAAGTTGAGCTGCGGCTTGAGTGGGACCAAAAATGGCTAATCCAGCAGCACGAAAGGCATCAACGACACCAATCACTAATGGTACTTCTGGGCCAACAATAGTCAGTTCGATGTGATTGTTCTGCGCAAACGCAACTAAACCAGTAATATTCTCAACGCTAATATCAATATTTTCTAATTTTGGTTCAAGGGCAGTGCCAGCATTACCTGGGGCGATGAAGATTTTTTCTACCGTTGGATTTTGTGCGACTTTCCAACCCAGTGCGTGTTCGCGGCCACCGTTACCAATGATCAGTACTTTCATCGTTAATCCTTATTGCTTTACGCTAAATACTTAAAAATCTCTGCTCTTTATAATAAAAGAGCAGAGACTAAATCGACATTGTTTGCTCACTTAAGTCAGTGATAACAACTTAGTGGCGGAAGTGACGCATACCAGTAAACACCATTGCCATGCCGTGTTCATCTGCCGCGGCAATGACTTCATCATCACGCATAGAGCCTCCCGGTTGAATAACACAGGTAATCCCCGCTTCTGCTGCGGCATCAATACCATCACGGAAAGGGAAGAACGCATCTGATGCCATCACACTGCCCGCCACTTCCAGATTTTCGTCAGCGGCTTTAATGCCGGCAATTTTGGCAGAATAAACGCGGCTCATTTGACCGGCACCGACACCGATAGTCATATTGCCTTTGGCATAGACAATCGCGTTCGATTTAACATATTTCGCCACTTTCCAGCAAAATAGTGCATCACGTAATTCGTCAGCGGTTGGTTGGCGCTTTGATACCACTGTGAGATCATTTACCGATACCATGCCTTGGTCACGATCTTGAACCAATAAGCCACCATTGACACGTTTAACATCAAAACCGGTAGTTTTAGTCGACCATTGACCACACTCAAGTAGGCGTAAGTTTTTCTTAGCAGCGATAATCGCTGTTGCTTGTGGTGAGACTTTAGGCGCAATGATCACTTCAACAAATTGGCGATCAACGATAGCTTGTGCGGTTGCTGCATCAAGTTCACGGTTAAAAGCAATAATGCCACCAAAGGCAGAGGTAGGGTCGGTTTTGTAAGCGCGATCGTAGGCTTCAAGCAGATTCTCACCTAGAGCGACACCGCATGGGTTGGCGTGTTTTACAATCACACAGGCAGGAAGGTCAAATTCTTTAACACACTCAAGTGCCGCGTCAGTATCGGCAATGTTGTTGTATGAAAGCGCCTTACCTTGTAGTTGCGTTGCTGTAGCAACCGAGGCTTCTTGTGGGTGTGCTTCAACATAGAATGCGGCTGCTTGGTGGCTGTTTTCCCCGTAGCGCATGTCTTGTTTTTTCTCGAACTGTTGATTGAAAGTGCGGGGGAACGTTGACTCTTGATCTCCTTCTTTGTTATCGCCGTAAGAAGGCACCATAGTACCGAAGTAGTTGGCTATCATACCGTCGTAAGCGGCAGTATGTTCAAATGCAGCAATAGCTAAATCAAACCGTGTCGCCTGAGTTAATGAGCCGTTATTGGCACTCATTTCAGTAAGGACGCGATCATAATCGTCAGCATTGACCACAATCGTTACGTCTTTGTGGTTTTTAGCCGCTGAGCGCACCATGGTTGGCCCGCCAATATCAATATTTTCTACTGCATCTTCTAAACTGCAATGAGGGTTAGCAACGGTTTCGGCAAACGGATAGAGGTTAACTACCACCATATCAATGGGGTTTATACCGTGTTGTGCCATGATCGCATCATCAATGCCACGGCGGCCTAAAACACCACCGTGTACTTTAGGGTGTAGGGTTTTTACACGGCCATCCATCATCTCAGGAAAGTGGGTGTAATCTGAAACCTCAGTAACTGCAATGTTTTGTTCTGCAAGTAAACGAGCGGTACCACCCGTAGATAAGATCTCTATGCCGCGATTGGCGAGGGCGTGAGCGAATTCAACAATACCAGTTTTGTCTGATACGCTGAGCAGCGCACGGCGAATAGGACGAACGTTTTCCATTGCTACCATCTCTCTAATACACAGTGAATAGGATATTTTTCAATACCAATCTACTGGGATTAGATTGGCGTTGAGAAATATCCTCGGCTAAAATCGAGCAAAGCTAAAAATAAGTAAACGATATGTATCAATCTGATGCCTATTCTACATGAATATCGATATTGCGCAAACGTTTGCTATTTGAGTGTGATCACTGAAATATCGAGGTAGTCGAAAGGACGTTTAAATGTATTTAATAGGGCAACTAGCAAAATTATGTAATGTCAGTAGTGATACATTACGTTTTTATGAAAAGAATGGGTTGATTGAACCTGCGGGTAGAAGTGACAGTGGTTATCGCCTCTATAGTGAGGATAACTTATCACGGGTTAAATTTATTTTACGGGCAAAAGCGATTGGTTTGAGTCTCGGTGAAATATGTGAGTTACTGGATATTCGTCTTGAAGCAAGTCAACATAGTTGTGCTGAAGTTAAAGCGATCACGCAGGCTAAATTAGATGAAGTGGATAGTAAAATTGCTGAACTACAACGGATCCGTGGCGCGTTAAAAAAGATCAATGACGCTTGTTGTGGTCATCGTAATGATGACGCTAGCCATTGTTCTATTCTTGGTGCGTTGAATGACAGTGATGATATGGCAAACCCTGAAGTAAAACCTGAGCCTTGTCATTCAGGGCAATGCCAATGTGGTCATTAATCGCTGGTGGCTTGTTTGACATTACTGATCACATCTTTGGTTGTGTCTCGAAAGAAATGACCAGTAGCTTTGGTTGCATCACGAGTAGCATGACCGACCTCAGTTAAGCCTTGTTTGAGATCTTGCTTATTTTGGCTTGAACAACCGACTACAGCAAAGGTGCTTATAATAAGGGCTGCGATGGTTATCTTTTTCAATGTCATAATTCCAACAAATAGCGATGGGCTCCAGTGTAGTACTTTTTAGTGTAGATCCAAGTGAAAACTGGCCCAGTGCGTCATATTTTTGACGAATATTTTTCGTTAGTGGTTCATTTGAAATTGTGATAGTTTCAGGGCTTCTAAAATTTGCTTTACCTGTTTAGCAATAAGGAAATTCAATGTTAAAAGTGAATGAATATTTTGATGGCCAAGTGAAATCTGTTGGCTTTGAATCTGCCGGTGATCATGCCAGTGTTGGTGTGATGGTAGCAGGTGAATATACTTTTTCAACCGCGGCCCCTGAGCGTATGACTGTCGTAAAAGGCGAGCTTACCGTAAAACTTCCGGGTCATGTTGATTGGGAAACTTATGGTGCTGGTGATGATTTTGAAGTGCCTGGTGATAGCGCATTCCATGTAAAAGTGACCAAGACCACAGCCTACTTGTGTGATTACCTATAAGGTATATCGCTGCTAAATTATAAATAAAAAAGCTTCGTTATGGCGAAGCTTTTTTATTGGTTGCGGTTATTAGGCTGAATCGCGGCAGATAAGTTGTGGTGTGAGGATTATATGCTGAACGGCACTATCATTTGCTTTCATTCGCATAAGTAAGCGCTGACCAGCTTGATAGCCAATATTTCTGACGGGTGAACTTACAACGGTCAATGATGGTTGGCTTAATGTGGCTTCTACAATATCATCAAAACTAATGATCGCGACCTGTTGATCAATATAATTATCTTTTCCAACACTTTTCCCGCACCGTTTGACACCATATATAGCCCCTAATGCGACAGTGGGACTATGACATAAGATCGCGGTTATTTTGGGGTGCTGAGTTAATAACTGCTGTACCGTTGTTGCTGCATGTAATTGTTGATTTCCAGCTTCAATGATCCATTCATTTTTAAATGGCAATCCATATTGGATCAATGTACTACCAAAGCCCCCTAAGCGTTCTGCACGCGTTAAAGACTCCCCAGATCCTCCCACATAAGCGATATGACGATGGCCTTGCTTAATTAAATATTGACTGGCAATAACAGCAGCTTGGTGATTATCTGGAGCGATATAATCAACGTCGTTGTTAACTGTTGCTCGTGCTAAACAGATGGCAGGGATCCCTGCTTGTTGTGCCATGGTAATAACCGTTGCGGTTGCTTCTCTTTCAGGGCTAAAAGCGATACCTGCGACACCTTGCTGAATCATCGATTGTACACATTGGATTAGTTTTTGCGGATTATGATTCGATTGCGCTAAAAATAATAAATACCCTTGTTGTTCTAATACCTCACTAATACCTGCGGTAATCTCTGTATAAAAAGGATCGGTAATATCGGCTAATACCAATCCGATCAAATTGGAGTGAGATGTGCGTAAATTTGCCGCCGCAGTATTACGAACATAGCCTAAATCAGCGACAGCTTGATTCACTTTATCAATGGTTGCGGTTGATATTCGACCTTTATTACTGAGCACTAATGAGACGGTAGAGACAGATACATCAGCATAGGCTGCGACATCAGTTATTTTTATTTTGGGTGTCTTACTCGCCATAAGTGAATGTTTCCTATTCATGTTGTTGCATTTGAAAATGTTAGATTGATAGTGATTATTCTAACAGGATCACAAATTTGGAAATGGGTGCTAACGCGCTATATTTCCGTGATCTTGTTAGCGATAAAAATAGGTAAAACGTTTTATCATTGATTGCGTAATTTATCAAAAGCGTTGGCAGAAGTCTTGAGCTCATCTTTGTCGACGTTTTTTTTCAATAAAGAGCTAAAACGATTTACCTCTTTATTATTGACGTTGACTGTATCGGTAGTGAGTGATTTATTATGGCTAAATCTGCACCTAAAACGACGCTGTGGGAATTTTTCCAAAGCTTAGGCAAAACCTTCATGCTTCCTGTCGCATTATTGGCGTTCTCAGGTATTTTATTGGGGATCGGTAGTTCACTGTCGAGTGCTGCTGTAAAAGAGAGCATGCCTTTTTTAGATAACACCATTTTGCAATTATTGTTTATGTGGATGACTAAAATTGGTCTAGTGGCCTTTATTTATCTACCTATTATGTTTGCGGTTGCGATTCCTCTGGGGCTTGCGCGAGAAGAAAAGGGCGTCGCTGCTTTTGCTGGCTTTGTCGGTTATTCCGCATTAAATCTTTCGATTAATTTCTATTTAACCGTTGCGGGTGTTATTGGCGATCCAACGGCAGAAAAAGCGTATGGGGTTAAGTCAATTCTTGGGGTTGAATCGATTGATACTGGTATTTTAGGAGCGGTCATTGTCGGTATTATCGTTGCTAAACTGCATGCACGTTTTTATACCTATAAGATGCCGGATGCATTGGCTTTCTTTGGGGGGGCGCGTTTTGTTCCTATCATTTCAACTTTAGTCTTGGGTGTGGTTGGTTTAGTCGTTCCTGTGGTGTGGCCATATTTCGCGATGGGTATTACTGGTATTGGTAACTTGATTTCTCATGCTGGTCCGTTTGGTCCATTCTTATTTGGTACTGGTGAACGCTTGTTGTTACCTTTTGGTTTGCATCATGTTTTAGTTGCTTTAGTACGTTTTACTGAGGCGGGTGGTTCGTTAGAAGTGTGTGGTAAAACGGTCAGTGGTGCGCTGAATATTTTCTATTCAGAACTAGCATGTCCAACGTCTCAAGGCTTCTCTGGCTCTGCAACTGCCTTTTTATCTCAAGGTAAAATGCCGGTCTTCTTAGGGGGGTTACCTGGTGCAGCTTTAGCGATGTACCATTGTGCGCGCCTTGAGAATCGTAGCAAGGTTAAAGCATTATTATTATCAGGTGTGATTGCTTGTATTATTGGTGGTATCACCGAGCCATTAGAATTTTTGTTCCTGTTTGTTGCTCCTGCGTTGTATGTCGTGCATGCGATTTTAACTGGAGTTGGCTTTATGGTGATGGGCTTGCTTGGGGTAACGATTGGTAATACTGATGGTAATATCATCGACTTCTTAATTTTTGGTGTGCTACAAGGCACGGCAACAAAGTGGTATTTAGTGCCGTTAGTTGCTGCGATTTTGTTTGTGGTTTATTACAGCGTGTTCCGCTTTGCAATTACGCGTTTTAATCTTAAAACGCCAGGGCGTGAAGTTGAAACTGAAGCAGCATTGGCCTTTGCTGTAACGGGTGAAAAAACCACCGGCTATAAAGGCGATATAATTTTAGCGGCATTAGGCGGGGCTGATAATTTAGTCTCGTTAGATAACTGTATTACGCGGTTACGCTTATCGGTTAATGATATGAGTTTAGTCAATGATGCTGTTCTAAAGGCTAATGGTGCTTTAGGGGTGGTTAAGCTTGATGAACATAACTTACAAGTGGTGATTGGGCCACAGGTTCATATGGTTAAAAACGAAATTCAAGGACTGCTACCTGTTAGCGCATAACGTAACGAGCGGAGCTTAACGCTCCGCTTTTTTTTGACATTTTTTAAGGTTACTTGCGAGGTTGTTATGTTTGATTTTTCTACGCCTGTGAATCGCTACGGTACTTATTGTACGCAATGGGACTATGTGGCTGATCGTTTTGGTAGCGATGATTTATTACCCTTCACGATTTCTGATATGGATTTTGCTGTTGCGCCGTGTATTCAACAAGCGTTAACGACACGGTTAGCTCATGGCGTGTTTGGCTATAGTCGTTGGAACCATCATGATTTTAAGTCTGCTATTACAGGATGGTTTTCTCATCGTTATCATACTGAAATAAATCCTGATCATATTGTTTATGGACCATCGGTTATTTATATTATTTCGCAGCTGGTACAGCAGTGGACTGAAACTGGCGATGGTATTTTAGTTCATACTCCTGCTTATGATGCCTTTGCGAATATGATTCAGGCCAACCAACGGCAGTTGCTCACTAGTCCATTACTGAAAACTCATCGTGGTGGTTACGAGATTGATTGGCCACAGTTTGAGGCGCAAGCTGCACGTGCTGAGTGTAAGGTCTTGCTATTGTGTAGTCCTCAAAACCCGACAGGGCGGGTGTGGACACGGGCTGAACTTAGTCGTATGGCGCAGATCTGCCAGTTGCATCAAGTGAAAGTCATTTCTGATGATATCCATATGGATATGGCTTTTAATGAGTATATTCCATGGCCAGCAGTCGCAATGGATGATAATTGGGCATTAGTATCTTCAGGCTCCAAGTCATTTAATATTCCTGCATTAACAGGTGCCTATGCCTTTATTGCGGATTCTGTGGTTTGTGAGCGTTATTTAATCCAATTGAAAGCTGCACATGGTTTATCGTCACCGTCTATTTTAGGTGTTATTGGGCATATAGCGGCCTATAACGAAGGTGAGGAATGGCTAGAGAGCTTGAAAGAATATCTACAAGCGAATTTACACTATGTGGCACAGCAGCTTGAATACGCGTTTCCTGAGCTTAACTACTGCGTACCGCAAGGAACCTATTTGGCATGGATTGATTTACGTCCTCTTAATGTTGATATGGATGCATTACAGCATTTATTAATTAATGAGTACCGCGTTGCGATTATGCGTGGTGATACTTATGGCGTGGAAGGAATTGGGCATGTGCGTTTAAATGTTGGATGCCCACGTAGCAAGGTGGAAATTGGTGTACAAGCGCTGGTCGCTGCATTACATCAACTGGTAAAGTGTTAATTGTTGTTATTGATATTTAATGTTATTGAGACGATGGCCTTGTTAAGGCAAGTTACGTTGCAGTAGTGAGTGTGGCCAATAACGTATAATTGGCCGCACTTCTATATCCTGAGTGAATACATATTTAGGCGGGTACGATATAATTAAGCACACTTTTATGTACTAAGTGAAGATTAATTATGCGCAAATGCAGTAAGTGTCAGTCTTATGATATTGACAGAAAACATCGAAAATTCTTCCAACGTTTGTTTATTAAACGTGTCACCATTTGTAATGAATGCGGTCATATCCATAAAGACTTTAAGTATACGTTTTTAAATAAATCAGATAACTAAATTTTGAGCCTGATATATTTTAAGCCGTATGCGCATTTTTTATTGTTATAAATCGCTGTTGTACAGGGATCATTTTATTTATATGAATGGCGTTTTTATCAAATGATAAAAATAAATGTTAATGTCGAGAGGGGCTTAACGCTCTATTGATGATTAAATGGCATTATTTGCACCAAACAACACCGCTATTATTATGCAACTTGTTTTACTTTGAGTGTATTTGAAGTATGCTTTACGTTGTATATTGTGATGTTAAAGGGGTGAATGTGAGTCAATGCAATAACTGTCAATCATATGATATTGAAAGAATACACCGCAAATTTTACCAGCGCCTTTTTATTCGACGTATTGTTCAGTGTCGCCAATGTGATTATGTGCAGAAATTTTTCAAATATGCGTATTGAAATTAAATATAGCTAGTGTGTTTTTCCTTCTATAATGAAAAAGCCCATTTCATCATCACGATGAAATGGGCTTTTTTACAATCATTAAACCAGTGTGGTTTAGTTCATGCCGTATTTCTTTAGTTTCTTACGTAGCGTACCACGGTTGATACCCATCATGGTTGCAGCACGTGTTTGGTTACCACGAGTGTATTGCATGATAGTGTCTAGTAGTGGTTGTTCAACTTCTGCAAGCACAAGCTCGTACAGATCGTCGACTTCCTGACCATTTAATTGAGCAAGGTAGTTTTTAAGGGATGCCTTCACTGAATCACGTAATGGTTTCTGTGTGATTTGGTCTTGTGAAGTTACAGTTGTTACTGTTAACGCTTCGGAAGTCAGATTTTGTTCGAACATAATTCTGTAAGCTCTTCTAGTATTTATGCAACGTTTTCGAAGTAGCCTTGCAGCGCATCGATTTGCTGTTGAGCATTCTCGAGTGCGTTGAAGGTCCGGCGGAAATCACCTGCAGGTGCATGTTCTTTCAAGTACCAAGACACGTGTTTACGTGCAATGCGTAATCCTAGGTAATCACCATAAAATTGGTGAAGTGCCTTAACATGCCCCAACATAATTTCGCTAACTTCATCAATTGACGGCGCAGCGAGGTGTTCACCGGTTGTTAAGTAATGATGGATTTCTCTAAAAATCCACGGCTTTCCTTGTGCAGGTCGGCCAATCATCAGAGCATCGGCACCCGTATAATCGAGTACAAAGCGTGCTTTCTCCGGGCTATCGATATCACCGTTAGCGATAACTGGGATCGAGATGGCTTGTTTCACCGCTCTAATGTAGTCATATTCCGCTTCACCTTTGTACATACAAGCTTTGGTACGTCCATGAAGGGCGAGGGCTTGTATGCCGCATTGTTCGGCGAGTTTGGCTATGTTGACACAGTTCCTGTTGTCCAGATCCCAACCGGTACGGGTTTTAAGCGTCACGGGAACATCTACTGCGTCCACGACTGTACGAAGAATATCTTCGATAAGATTGGGATACTGCAATAGCGCAGAACCTGCTAATCGTTTATTTACTTTCTTGGCTGGGCATCCCATGTTGATATCGATGATTTGCGCACCGTTCTCAACACTGAATTGCGCAGCTTCGGCCATCAATTTTGGATCAGCCCCTGCTATCTGAACCGAGCGAATCCCTGATTCACCTTCATGAACCATACGATTGAGCGATTTAGACGTTTTCCAGAGATCTGGATTCGACGACATCATCTCGCTAACAGCCATGCCTGCACCGTAGCGAAGGCATAATTCACGAAATGGCCGATCGGTCACACCCGCCATTGGCGCGACTATCAGTTGGTTTTTAAGTTGATATGGACCGATATGCAAAATGTCTCTACCTGACTGTGCCAGTAAGGGCGCGCATTTTACGCATTTTTTACGCTGCTGAAAAGGCCAATAATTGAGCATGATGATTTTGTTTGTCAAAATCGCATGATTTTCAATCAATTGACCCGTTAAATTAATTAATAATAATCAACAGCAGCAACCAATTACCGTAATTTTTATGCTTTATGACCCGAGATACGACACCACTCTTCGCGTGCCATTACTGGATCTAATGTGATTTCATCGCTGTAGTAAGTCGCAACATCTTCAGCTTGGCTTTCAAGCACACCTGAAATTGCTAGGTCACCACCATTTTTTACCAAGCTCTTAATCACTGGTGATAATTCACGCAATGGGCCGGCTAGAATGTTAGCAACTACCACATCGGCTTGAATACCTTGTGGTTGATCTTGTGGCAGATATAGCTCTAGATTATCTGAAACACCATTGCGTTCAGCATTATCACGAGAGGCTAAAATAGCTTGTGGATCGATATCAATACCAATCACTTTTGCAGCGCCTAATTTCAGTGCGGCAATGGCTAAAATACCAGAACCACAACCAAAATCGATGATGGTTTTACCGGTTAGATCTTGACCGTCTAGCCACTCAAGACACAATGATGTGGTTGGGTGAGTACCTGTACCAAATGCTAAACCTGGGTCTAACAGTACATTAACGGCTTCTGGTTCTGGTGCTTCACGCCAGCTTGGACAGATCCATAAACGACGACCAAAACGCATTGGGTGGAAGTTATCCATCCATTCACGTTCCCAATCTTTATCTTCTAACTGCTCGATTTTATATGCAAAATCATCAGCAATAAGTGGGCTGTTTTTTAGCATGTTCAGCACGAAATCCATGTCGGCTTCAGCATCATACAAACCAATCACATCAGTATCGCCCCATAGGCGGGTTTCGCCTGGCATTGGCTCGAAAACTGGCGTGTCTTGTGCGTCAAGGAAAGTGGCAGATAGAGCACCAGTCTCTTCCATTAGCATGTCGCCAATTGCTTCTGCATTCTCTGCAGTAGCGTTCAGTTTAATTTGAATCCAAGGCATGGTTTATTCGCTTATTTTGTGACTACTTGAACATAGGGGGCGCAGTTTAGCATGAAATTTCACCAATCCCCATTAGCAGATGCTAAACAACCGATAAAAAAGAGAGAGCCGATTGGCTCTCTCTGGTTAATTTACGGCTATGTTGGTGTAATTACCGATGAAATATTAGTTAACCTTGATGGGTTTCAATTTATTTGGGCGAACATAACTGCCGATGATAAATGCGAGTAAACCAATAATTAATGTGGGAACAATTGCATGCATCCCCCCCATATCAGGCTTGCCTAATGATAGCGCTAGATAGGTTGTTAATCCGACAATCATTGAAGCAAAGGCACCCGTTGCTGAGGCTTTTTCCCAATAAAGGCCGAGTACTAATGGCCACAGGAATACTGCCTGTAAACTACCAAACGCCAATAAATTGAGCCAGATAATCATATTGGGTGGGTTCATTGCTGCCACAAACACCAGTGCCGAAAAAATAGCAGTTACCCAGAGTGATAGTTTGGGTAATTTAGTTTCAGCGGCTTCACCTTCAGCTATCTTAGGATTGATATAATTAATATATAAATCTTTAAGTAAGGTTGCTGACGCTTGAATTAATTGAGAGTCAATGGTCGACATAATAGCCGCCATCGGTCCGGCTAAAAAGATCCCCGCAACCGCTGGTGGCAATACTGTCACCATTAAGGTTGGCATGATTTGGTCTGGACTGGCGATATTAGGCACAATGGCACGGCCGAGTGCGCCAGCTAAGTGCATACCGAACATTAATAGGGCAACCATGATAGTGCTGATTACCATGCCTTTATGCAGTGAACGGCTGTCTTTGTAAGACATACAACGAACTGCGGCGTGAGGTAAACCTATTACGCCAAAACAGACTAAAATCCAAAAGCTCAGCATAAAAGGTTGGCTTAAAAAATGCTGAGGTCCGTAAGGAGAGACTAATGCTGGATCAATACTGTGTAGTTTGGTGACGAGTGCACCAATACTACCGCCCGTGTGAACGATCCCGACTAGCAGCGCGATCGTACCAATGATCATCATGATCCCTTGAATGGTATCGGTCATGACGACTGCGCGAAAGCCACCAATGGTGGTATAGAGCCCAACCGTGATCGCAAATAGCATTAAACCATGAGTATAAGATAGTCCTGTGACGGTTTGTAGTAAGCGTGCTCCACCAACAAATTGCACCACCATGGTGCCAAAAAAGGCCAATAATAATGATAAAGAGGCGAAAATCACTACGCCTTTGTGTTGGTAGCGAGCATATAAAATATCATTGAGGGTTAACGCATTGTGACGGCGAGATTCAATGGCAAATTTTTTACCAAGCACACCTAATGTTAACCATGCTGCGGGGAGTTGGATCATGGCGAGTAATACCCACCCTAGGCCCATTTTATAAGCGGCTCCTGGTCCACCAATAAAAGTACTGGCACTGGCATAGGTTGCCGCTAGGGTCATAGCGAGAACAAAACCGCCCATACTGCGGCCACCGACGAGATATTCAGTTAAGAAGTTCCCTTTACCTTGAAAACGGCGAGTATAGAGTGCAACGCCAAAAACAGCGGCTAAATACAGTACTAAAGGAATGATAAGTTGGCTATTCATGTGGTTTATCGTCTGTTATTTCAAGAGGGAGATCACGGTAAATAAATTTCACCATCAAGGCACACAGGATGGTAAAAACAATTGGGCCGACAATGCATGACAGTAAAAACCACAATGGGAAACCAAAATAAAGGGTTGGCATACTGAGATCATTGATAGCGGGGGCAAACCCATAGGCGGAAACATACCACCAAAGAAAATAAGCTAACGCGAGTCCTATCGCCCAGTACGCTTCTTTATGTGCTTGGCGGTAGCGGGCAGAAAGCGTTTTCATGCGGTTTCTCCAGTTATTATTGATAAAGAATCTACTACTGAAGGATGAGGATCAGTGGTAGCGGTCAAAAAAGGGGGCTATTGTGGCAAAAGATAGGGGTTTATGCCACGCCTAGAACGCCAACCAATAAGGGATGGCAGCGTTAAAAATAAAAAAGGCCACCCTTAGGCAGCCTTTTGATGTCATATAACGTTGTTACTGTAAACCAAGCTTCTTCTCAAGGTAGTGGATGTTAGCGCCACCTTTTTGGAAGTTCTCATCAGCCATAATATCTTGCTGAAGCGGAATATTGGTTTTAATACCATCAATGATCATTTCACTTAATGCATTACGCATACGTGAGATAGCCACATCACGGTTTTCACCATAAGCGATTAACTTACCAATCATTGAATCATAGTAAGGCGGTACAGTATAACCAGTATAGATGTGAGATTCCCAACGAATACCCATACCACCTGGAGAGTGGAAACGTGTGATCGTACCTGGGCAAGGTAGGAAGCGCTCAGGATCTTCTGCGTTAATTCGACATTCAACCGCGTGACCACGAATTTGAATATCTTTTTGGCTAAATGACAATGGTTGACCTGCCGCAATACGTAATTGCTCTTTAATCAGATCAACACCGGTTACCATTTCAGTCACTGGGTGTTCAACTTGAATACGGGTGTTCATTTCAATGAAGTAGAATTCACCGTTTTCATATAGGAACTCAAATGTACCTGCGCCACGGTAATTGATTTCTAAACATGCACGTGTACAACGTTCACCGATGTATTTACGCATTTCTTCAGTGATGCCAGGTGCAGGTGCTTCTTCAACTACTTTTTGGTGACGACGTTGCATTGAACAGTCACGTTCGCCTAAGTGAATTGCGC
Organism: Photobacterium sp. NCIMB 13483; assembly: GCF_003025475.1. Taxonomy (NCBI): domain Bacteria; kingdom Pseudomonadati; phylum Pseudomonadota; class Gammaproteobacteria; order Vibrionales; family Vibrionaceae; genus Photobacterium; species Photobacterium sp. NCIMB 13483. The sequence continues at coordinate 31,153 of NZ_PYLV01000030.1, read as the reverse complement.
CACCTTGGCCGTCAGCAAGAACTTGAACTTCGATATGACGTGGGTTTTCAAGGTATTTTTCCATGTAAACCATGTCATTATTAAAGCAAGATTTTGCTTCTGCACGAGTCATCGCAATCGCTTCAGTCAGTTCTTTTTCAGAACGAACTACACGCATACCACGACCACCGCCGCCACCAGAGGCTTTAATGATAACTGGGTAACCAATACGCTTAGCGAAAGATTTATTTTTCGCTTCATCGTCATCAAGTGGGCCGTCAGAACCGGGAACACAAGGTACACCGGCTTTTTTCATGGCGTTAATTGCTGAAACTTTATCACCCATTAGACGAATAGTTTCTGCTTTAGGGCCAACAAAAATAAAACCTGAACGTTCTACTTGCTCTGCAAAATCTGCATTTTCAGACAGGAAACCGTAACCTGGGTGAATCGCTACTGCGCCAGTGATTTCTGCCGCACTGATAATGCGAGGAATATTAAGGTAGCTATCAATACCACGAGCAGGACCAATACAAACAGATTCATCTGCTAATAGTACGTGCTTAAGATCACGGTCAGCGGTTGAGTGAACCGCAACGGTTTTAATACCTAGTTCTTTACATGCGCGAAGAATTCGAAGTGCAATTTCACCTCGGTTCGCAATTACTAATTTATCTAACATAGCCAGGAGCCTCGATTACTCGATGATTACAAGCGGTTGGTCGAATTCAATTGCATCGCCTTCTTGAGCAAGAATTGCAACGATTTTACCTGCTTTGTCTGCTTGAATTTGGTTCATCATCTTCATTGCTTCAACGATACATAGTGTATCGCCAATGTTGATTGATTGACCGACTTCAATGAAGTTCTTTGCTTCTGGGCTTGGTGCACGGTAGAAAGTACCTACCATTGGTGAAAGCACTTTATGACCAGGTGCAACAACAGGTGCTTCTGGTGCTTGGAATGATGCAGGAGCTTCTGCTACAGGTGCTGCTTGAACAGGTGCCGCCATAGGAGCAACAGCATATTGTTGTGGCATAGCAGTGACGGGAACACTACGACTGATTCGAACAGATTCTTCACCTTCAGAAATCTCTAGCTCTGCAATACCAGATTCTTCAACCAGTTCAATTAGCTTCTTAATTTTACGAATGTCCATTATTTTTCTCTTTATATATTGTTCAGTTAGCTATCTGCATGCAGGCGATTAATCGCTGCCTGTAGGGCGAATTCATAACCGTCAGGGCCAAGGCCACAAATCACGCCTACCGCTTTATCCGATAAGTAAGAGTGATGACGAAAAGGTTCACGTGCGTGAACGTTAGATAAATGTACTTCAATAAACGGAATAGCAACCCCAAGTAAGGCATCACGAATAGCAACGCTAGTGTGAGTGAAAGCTGCTGGGTTTATAATAATGAAATCCACGTTAGCATAGGCTTGGTGAATCGCATCAATTAACTCGTGTTCCGCATTTGATTGAATATGTTCTAATGCCACGCCTAAATCGACGGCTTTGGTCGTTAATTTCTGAACCAGTTGCGTGAGTGTTTGCTGGCCATAATGTTCAGGCTCACGCAGACCTAATAAATTTAGGTTGGGTCCATTAATCAGTAAAATTCGTTTAATGGTTGGCATCTTGAGGTCTCATCACTTGTTTATGAGGTTAAACTCGAACAACTTGTGGCTATCTACAAGTTGACTTCCATGTGTCCGTTTTTTTACTACCAAACATTAATTGTGAACCAATTATAGAGAATTCAACGCAAATCGCAGCAAAATACTGGTCTAATCACCACTTTTTGCGCGAACAGGTGTAAGCCGTTGTAAGAATGTTAGTAGATGTTAATACGTTTATCCTACGTCAATGTAACGTAACTAAGTGCAAGAATTTAGTAATAAAACTGTGTTTTCGTCAGTTATTATTACGGTGTGATAATTGGGCTTAAAAAAGATCATTAATAAGCTTATTTAATGAGGCTTTTTTAAAAAATATTATCAATATCGAATAGGTTAACGCGATATTTTAGCGTTAACTAGCTTATCCTAAGCTGAATTCGATTTAAATTATCATTAATAACTGCATAAAAAAAGACCACAGTTGCGGTCTTTTGATCTTAGTTAGATTGCTTTTTTAGGGATAAGCACGATTTAGAATAATTGTTGTTTTTCTGCTATCAGTTTATCAACCACACTTGGATCTGCGAGTGTTGATGTATCCCCTAAAGAGCCCGTGTCTCCTGTGGCAATTTTGCGTAGAATTCGGCGCATAATTTTACCTGAGCGAGTTTTAGGTAATGAATCTGTCCAGTGAAGAAAATCAGGGGTAGCAATGGGCCCTATTTCTTTTCGAACCCAATCTTTAACTTGTTTATGTAATTCAGCACTTGGATATTCACCATCATTAAGGGTGATATACGCGTAAATCGCTTGACCTTTGATGGCATGAGGGACGCCGACGATCGCCGCTTCTGCTATTTTATCAAAAGCGACTAAAGCCGATTCAATCTCAGCGGTTCCCATACGGTGACCTGAAATATTTAGCACATCATCAACTCGACCTGTGATCCAATAGTAACCATCTTCATCACGTCGAGCGCCATCACCAGAGAAATACATTCCGGGAAAGGTTGAGAAGTAGGTTTGTTCAAACCGTTCGTGATCACCCCATAATGTACGCATTTGTCCCGGCCATGAATCGGTCATTACAAGGTTACCGTCAGTCGCACCGTCAAGGATATTACCGACGTTATCAACTAATGCTGGTTGCACACCAAAAAAAGGTCGCGTTGCTGAGCCTGGTTTAAGTGCCGTTGCACCAGGTAGCGGGCTGATAAGAATGCCGCCAGTTTCTGTTTGCCACCAGGTGTCAACAATCGGGCAACGGCTATCACCAATGGTACGGTGATACCATTCCCATGCTTCTGGGTTAATTGGCTCACCGACAGATCCCATGATCCGTAATGATGAACGGTGGGTTCCTGCAATCGCTTCATCACCTTTTGCCATTAACGCGCGAATTGCAGTGGGGGCAGTATAGAGGATGTTGACTTGATGTTTATCAACCACTTCACTCATTCGGCTAGTGGATGGATAATTCGGTATACCTTCAAATAAAACCGTGGTCGCGCCATTGGCAAGGGGGCCATAAACCAAATAGCTGTGACCTGTGATCCAGCCAACATCGGCAGTACACCAATAGACTTCACCGGGTTGGTAGTCAAAAACATATTTAAAGGTCATGGTGGCATAAACCAAATAGCCACCAGTGGTGTGCAACACGCCTTTAGGCTTACCTGTTGAACCGGAGGTGTAGAGAATAAACAGTGGGTCTTCAGCATTCATTGGCTCAGGAGCACAATGATTAGAAGCGATCGCGGTCGCCTGATGCCACCACACATCACGTTCACTGTGCCATTCAATGTCACCACCAGTGCGTTGAAAGACCACTACTTTTTCAATGCTGGTAACCAATGGATTAGCGAGAGCATCATCAACATTTTGTTTTAAAGGAACGGCTCGCCCACCACGCACCCCTTCATCCGCGGTGATCACGACTTTTGCATTAGAATCAATAATACGACCAGCGAGGGCTTCAGGGGAAAAACCACCAAAAACAATAGTATGTACCGCGCCAATACGAGTACATGCCAGCATAGCAACCGCAGCTTCTGCGACCATAGGCATGTAAAGGCATACAACATCACCTTTACGTACCCCTTGGCTTTTAAGGGCATTAGCAAATTGGCAGACTTGCTGGTAAAGATCATTATAGGTTAGGGTGGCGTCATCATTAGGATCATCGCCTTCCCAAATAATCGCCGCTTGATCGCCACGATCAGCAAGATGGCGATCAATACAATTGGATGAAACGTTAAGTTCACCATCTTCAAACCATTTTATGCTGACATGACCACTATCAAATGAGGTGTTTTTCACTTTGGTGTATGGGGTGATCCAATCAATGATTTGACCATGCTGACGCCAGAAGCCTTGAGGGTTAACCGTTGATTGTTGGTACATTTCACGATATTGGTCGTGGTTGATATGGGCGTTATTCGCTATTGCATTATCAACTGGATAAATATGAACCTCACTCATCCCTGTTCTCCTTGAGTTCTTTCCCTTATTGGGGTGATGGTCGTGATATTGAATAACCACTGTTTTAAGTGATATTAATGGTTAAAGTGGAGGATTCTCACGGTCTCGACAATTAGACTTTAGGATGAGATCACGGTGTAATTTGATGAGCTTATGCTGTTGCACGTGGGTTACATTGTATTTTGTGCACTGCTTATGCCATTAACTGAGTAATGGATTGATATTGAGTGTGATCGTTGTCGCAATTAGGTTGTGAATATTTGTTATTTTAGAGTAAACATCACTGAACCATTGCGGCGTTGTGGTTAATTTACGGCATAATAGAGCGGTTTTTCATCTACCACACTTTGAGATTTATTATGTTTAAAAGTAAGCCTTATGGCTGGACATCCCAATATCTATTGGGATTTTTCTTTTCTTATGGGGTCTATTTACCCTTTTGGGCGATTTGGTTTAAACATATAGGGGTCGATGATTCTGATATTGGCTTGTTACTAGGCTTAGGTTTTGCTGTGCGTTGTATTGCTAATTTAGTGATTACACCACGGATCCATAAAGTCGAACATTTAATTCCAGCCTTACGTGGCTTTACGTTACTAGGGTTAGTGGCATGTATTATTTATATTGTGTGTGGTGGTAACCTCTGGGCTCTGGCAGCCGTCACGGTGTTGTTTAATTTATCTGCTGGTCCTATCGTACCTATCTCTGATGCAATAACAAACCACTATGCTAAAGAAGGCCATTTAGATTATGGACGTACCCGTTTATGGGGGTCTATTGCCTTTATTGCAGGCTCTACCGTTGTCGGCATTCTCGCGCAACGTTATGGGGCTGATATTATTCCTTGGGTTGCATTAGCAGGCTTAGGTTTCGCACAATTAATGGCAGCCCGTAACCCTGCGGTGATGCCTGTTGATGTTGATAGCCATCAGCAAACACGTCCTGCATTAATGCAGATTTTGCGTGATAGTTCAGTGATTAAATTAATGCTAATTGCAGCATTATTGCAGGGCAGTCATGCCGCATATTATGGTTTCAGTTCGATTTATTGGCAGAAAATAGGCTTTAATGAATCGGTGATTGGTTACTTATGGAGTTTTAGTGTTGCCGCTGAAGTCGGCATGTTTCTGGTAAGTAAGCGCTTATTTGCTAACTGGTCTATTAATAATATGTTCCGTTTAGCTGCTGTGGGTGTATTGGTGCGTTGGGGGTTAACTGCGACCATTACTGATCAATGGGCAATGTTTGCGGTGCAGTCATTACACAGCGTGACATTTGCTGCGGCTCACTTAGCCGCAATTCGTTATATCGAGCGTTCACCTAGCAATCATATGGTGGCACTACAGTCATTGTATAATGCGATTCCGCTAGGGGCGGTGATGGCAATTCTAACCTCAATCAGTGGTTGGGTTTATGGTGATTGGGGGGCTGATGTGTTCTGGGTCATGGCCGTTATGGCTGTGCCTGTATTCTTCATCCGTTTACCATTACCAGGTAAGCAGCCACAGACACTTACACCACAAATGAATCAAGCCTAAGTACACGCTTGTAAGTCCAATCTAAACAGTAATAACGAGCGCATCCTTTAATGGATGCGCTTTTTTTATTGCTAAAAATACCGTTAGTGGTCGCTGAAAATACATCTTCGCTTCATTTTTGTGACCGATCTCAATTGAGCCAAGGTTAATAACTCCGTTACAGTGGCACAAGGACAATGAAGGAAGATTGAGAATGGATGCACAAATTACCGTAAGGGAGCTTGAACTCTTAGCAGCAAGGTTTGTTGGACGTAAACGTATTCAACACGCTTTTGCTCAATTTTCCAAGCAGCAACAATGTCAGCTTATTGCTGAACAGCAAGCATCACCTGCAATGATTTTACATACAGAACAAGTGCTAGCATCTGTTTTTGGTGAGCTATCAGCAAAGTTGGTGCTTACATCGGCATTGCAAGGCCGTGACATGCAATTAGAGGATGTGGCAACCATTGTTGATGAAGCGTCTGAGATATTTGATTTTAGTCGTGGCTTATTACAAGGCGCAATTGAACATATTAGCCAAGGCATCGCTGTGGTTGATAACCAATTACGGCTGGTGGCATGGAATCAACGCTACCTTGAATTATTTTCATTTCCGGTGGGATTAATTCAGGTGGGATGCCCAATTGCTGATTTGATTCGGCATAACGCTAATCAAGGATTATGTGGCAGTGGTGATTCGGAACAGCATGTAGCCAAGCGAATTCAGCATCTACAACAAAGAACTCCGCATACTTCATCCCGAGTTCGAGCTGATGGACAGGTGATTGAGGTGCAAGGTAACCCGATGCCAAGTGGTGGCTTTGTGATGAGTTTTAGTGATATTACGGTGTTTCGCCAAGCTGAAATGGCATTAAAAGAATCAAATGAAAACCTAGAAGCTCGAGTTAAAAAACGTACGCAACAATTAGAACAACTCAATAAGAAATTGGTTGTTGCGACTCAACAGGCAGAATCTCAAGCGCATTCTAAAAGCCGATTCTTAGCTGCGGTCAGCCATGATTTAATGCAACCGCTTAACGCCGCTCGATTATTTTCATCATCACTCGTTGAGGTAAGTTCTGATCCACAAAGTGCTCGTCTCGCGGCTCATATCACTAGTGCGTTAAGCGCTGCTGAAGATTTGATTGGCGATCTATTAGATGTTTCACGCCTAGAAGCCGGTAAGCTGGAAGCTCACGTTATGCCACTACGAGTCAGTGATGTATTGAGTGTATTACAAGCTGAATTTGGTGTATTAGCTCAACAACAGCAGATCGATTTTAGCGTGGTGATGAGTGAGGCGGTGATCCTTTCGGACTGTAAATTACTTCGGCGAGTATTACAAAATTTTCTAACTAATGCTTTTCGCTATAACCCTAAAGGACGGGTTTTATTAGGTGTACGTCGTCAAGGTGAACGGATTTTAATTGAGGTTTGGGATAATGGTCCGGGTATCGAGCGTGAGAAGCAGGCTGATATATTTGATGAATTTACCCGCATGGATCAGACGGAGGCTGAACACGGTTTAGGATTAGGGCTTGCGATTGCTCGTGGAATATCTCGTGTATTACACCATCCATTAGGGCTACGGTCATGGCCGCAGCAAGGCACTGTCTTTTCTTTATCTGTACCACGAACCACAGCATCAATCTTGCCTCTATCTGCAATGGTATCACCGTCAGCATCGAGCTCGTCATTAGGTGGATTGAAGGTACTTTGTATTGATAATGAACCTGAGATTCTAGATGCGATGATGACGCTATTAGAATTGTGGCATTGTGAGGTACGTATTGCCGAGAATAAAATACAGACTCTAACGTTATTAGCAGAGGGTTGGCAGCCTGAGGTGATCATCAGTGATTATCATCTTGCAAAGCACCAAACAGGATTAGAAATATTACAACTATGCCGATCTCAACTTAAACTTCCTTTTAAAGGGGTCTTGATTAGTGCTGATAGGCTAACTGAAAAACAAACATTGATTCGTCAACAAGGGTTTAGTTTTTTAAGTAAGCCGGTTAAGGCACTTAAATTACGGGCGATATTAAATCAATGTTTGCTGAGTAAGCGTGTTAAGTGTTGATGATAAATACCGGTAATGACGCTCACATTAGAGCGTCATTAGGTCAGTGGATAAAAGTGAGATCAATGGCGGCATTGGTGAGTATTATTGGGCGAGTGAATGAAGTTCTAATTGTTGTAATAAGATCACCGCCTGAGTGCGATTTTTAACGTCAAGTTTTCGAAAAATAGCGGTTAGATGTGCTTTGATTGTTGCCTCTGAGACATTGAGATCATAGGCAATTTGTTTGTTGAGTAAGCCTTCTGTCAGCATGGTTAATACTTTATATTGCTGTGGGGTTAACGTCGCAATTTTAGTGGGTAACTGCTGGTGGATATAATGGGTGTCATTGAGGGTTGTCGGAAAGTAAGGTTCACCATTAATGATTTGTTTTAAGGCATTTAGCAATACCTGCATATCACTCGATTTAGGGATAAAACCAAATGCACCATGGTTATAAACTTGCTGCACAACTTCCGTTTCCTCACTCGCTGAAATAACCACAATAGCCAGTTCTGGGTACTGTTGTCGTAACTGGATCAGACCTGATATGCCATTAGATCCCGGCATCTTGAGGTCGAGTAACAGTAAGTCGATATCCTTCGTTTTCTCTAATAGTGAAAATAACGAATTCTGCGAGTCAGCTTCTAGGAGGTGGGTATCACTGATGGCCATATGAATCGACTGCAAGAGAGCGTTACGAAACAAGGGATGATCATCGGCGATAACAATGGTGTATTGAACGTCCATAGTTGAGCCTATTTCTTATTATTAGTGTTTTACGCTAACATTTCAGTAACAAAGGCGCAATTTACTCACCGTTGAGATTGGATCTTGATCATGCTTGAGTACGCGCTTTTGTAATTTGAGGGGTTATTGCGCATGGTTTTGTGAGGCTGATGAGGGCGTGGGGAAAATGATCGCTTGTTGTAAATGACGACTAAAACTATCGGCATTAATAAAACCATTTATTTTTACTTGTGGTAATGGATTTCCTTGTGTATCCCAGAATAATAAACTGGGAAAACCAATTACGTTAAGGTGATGCATTAATGCAATATCAGCACGGGTATTGGCCGTAACATTGGCTTTCAAGCGCGTGAATTTTTTGAGTTGAGGAATAACATTTGCAGCAGGGAATGTCTGTTGAGTTAAAGCTATACAGGGCGAGCACCATTCTGCATAAACATCGAGTAGTACTGGACGTTGTTGTTGAGTGGCTACTTTAAGTGCCTGTTTGAGTTCAGAGATTGAATTAACCGCTGTAAAGGTAAGTATAACGGGGTTTGGTTTACTATTAAGTAAGTAGCCACTCACTATGGTTATAGCTGTTATGATTAATATCACTAAGACATGTTTTGTTTTAATATTTGCCACCCAATAACATCCTTATTGTCGTTGGTTTGGTTATACGTAAGCACATATGACCTTATCATCAGTTTAGCAATGATTTATGACCTGCAAAAAAAAAGCTGCTCGAAAGCAGCTTTTTAATCATTCATTATTAATAGCCAATTATAAAATAAAGCTACCAAACAAGAAGCCTAAAGCCACTGATGTCGAAATAGTAACAACCCCAGGAACAAAGAATGGGTGGTTAAAGACCAAATTACCAATTCTCGTTGAGCCGGTGTCATCCATCTCTACTGCCGCGAGTAGCGTTGGGTAAGTCGGTAATACAAACAGTGCACTAACAGCTGCAAAAGAAGCCACCATAGTTAATGGTGCTACGCCAATAGCAAGAGCCGCTGGCATTAATGCTGTTGTGGTTGCGCCTTGTGAATAAAGTAACATTGAAGCAAAGAATAGAATTAATGCTAGCATCCAAGGGTGGCTACTTAATAGTGAACCCGCCACTTCTTTAATACCATCAACGTGCGCATTTACGAATGTCGCGCCAAGCCATGCCACACCAAGTACACAAATACAAGCTGTCATGCCAGAACGGAATGTTGGTGCTGATGGAATTTCAGCTGCATCAATTTTAGTTACCCATACTGTTACCGCAGCAGATGTTAACATCACGGCGATAATCGCTTCGTTACGACCCAGTGTTGGATCGGTAATTAAACCGATAGAGTGAGAGATAGCTGCGGCATAACAAACCACAAGTACAATTGCAGTAATAAAGATATAGGTCGCTTTGCGTGCAGTTGGTTTAATCTCACGTTTACCTTTTTGCTCAATGTTAACTAAGCCTTTTGCTAAACGATCTTGATAAACGGGATCATCTTTTAGTTCACAACCCATAAAGTTAGCGACAAAAGCGCCGACCATACAAGCAATAAAGGTTGTTGGAATACAAATAGCAAGTAGAGTTATGTAACTCACACCCACAGGTTCAAGGATACCAGAGAAGAACACCACAGCTGCTGAAATAGGTGAAGCAGTGATCGCGATCTGTGATGCAATAACGGCAATAGAAAGGGGACGTGAAGGGCGAATGCCTTGGCCTTTAGCTACTTCGGCAATAACAGGAAGTGTTGAAAAAGCCGTGTGTCCAGTACCTGCTAATACTGTCATCAAATAAGTAACGATAGGTGCATAGAAAGTGATGCGTTTAGGGTGTTTTCGAAGGAAGTTTTCAGCAATTTCTACTAGCCAATCCATACCACCGGCAACTTGCATTGCTGCAATAGCGGTGATTACTGACATGATAATAAGAATAACATCGATAGGGATTAATGATTCACTGGTGGGCATACCAAAAACGAGTGATAACACCAACACACCAGCACCGCCGGCAAAACCGATACCAATACCGCCAATTCTCGAACCTAAATAAATAAAGCCCAGAACGACCAAGAGTTCAATTCCAGTCATAGAATTTTTCCTGTCTAAAGTTTAAAAGATAAAAATCAAAAAGAGGATTTAGTTGCAAAAAAAAAGCGGATAATCAAGTGACAATCCGCTGGTATTCTCAGGCGTTAACGTGTTTAGTTATAACGTTTAGCTTTATATTGAGGATGCATTAAGTTCTCGATAGAGAAGATATCATCTAATTGCTCTTCAGTCAGCAATCCACGCTCAAGCACGACTTCGCGTACGCTCTTACCGGTTTCAGCACAAATCTTACCAACAATGTCACCTTCGTGGTGGCCAATGAATGGGTTTAAGTAAGTAACGATACCGATTGAGTTAAAGACGTAGCTTTCACAAACTTCTTTATTAACAGTAATGCCTTCGATGCACTTATCACGTAGGTTGATACATGCATTTTTAAGTAGGCTAATTGATTCGAAAATCGCTTGACCAATAACGGGCTCCATTACGTTTAACTGTAATTGACCCGCTTCTGCTGCAAAAGTAATAGTGGTGTCGTTACCAATAACTTTAAAGCAAACTTGGTTAACCACTTCAGGGATAACTGGGTTTACTTTCGCTGGCATGATTGAAGAGCCCGCTTGCATTTCAGGTAGGTTAATTTCGTTTAGACCAGTACGTGGGCCTGAAGAAAGTAAACGTAAGTCGTTACAAATTTTAGATAATTTAACGGCAGTACGTTTTAGTGCGCCGTGAACCATTACGTAAGCGCCACAGTCTGATGTTGCTTCGATTAAATCTTCTGCAGCAACAACAGGTAAACCTGTAATTTCAGCAAGACGTTGAACTGATAGTTGTTGGTAACCTGTTGCTGCGTTTAGACCAGTACCGATCGCTGTTGCGCCAAGGTTAACTTCAAGTAGTAGTTGTGCTGTGTATTGAAGGTTTTTGATTTCTTCTTTTAGTAGTACGCCGTAAGCATGGAATTCTTGACCTACCGTCATAGGCACTGCGTCTTGAAGTTGAGTACGGCCCATTTTCAATACACTAGCAAATTCAGTTGCTTTAACATCAAATGCTGTTTTTAGGTAATCTAGTGCTTCTAACATGCTGATGATGCTGTTGTAAACGGCAACACGGAAACCTGTTGGGTAAGCACAGTTAGTAGATTGTGATTTGTTTACGTGATCATTTGGGTTAACGATGTCGTAACGACCTTTCTCTTCACCCATGATTTCAAGTGCAAGGTTAGCAATAACTTCGTTGGTGTTCATGTTGACTGATGTGCCAGCACCACCTTGGAAAACGTCTGATGGGAATTGATCCATGCAACGGCCGCTTTCAAGAATAAGATCACAGGCTTGAACAATGTAATTACCAATGTCAGAAGGAATAGCGCCAAGCTCTTTGTTGGCCATTGCTGCTGCTTTTTTGGTGAAAACCATACCACGTACAAATTCAGGAACATCAGAAATTGTTGTGTTAGAAATATTGAAGTTCTCAATTGCGCGTAGAGTATGAATACCCCAGTAAGCATCTGCAGGAACATGGCGTTCGCCAAGTAAATCTTCTTCTATACGAGTTGCGACATTGATTGTTGCTTTATTTTTTTCAAGATCAATCATCTGAGACATAATATAGCCCTTTGCAAAACTTCATAATTAAAATCAATAAGTAAGCCAACAGTTGTAGCGATAATCCATTGTCGCAAAGTTGTGGCGAGATGATCATACCTGACACCTTAATTGGTGCCGATAATACTCCCCTCAACCGCTAAAAACATAATCCAGATCACTTTTTACGAGGGCTTGTTAATCTTTGCACAGAAACGCGATCTCTTTCACACTTTCTGTTAACAGTAGCACGTCATTTTACACGTAAAATGAATAAAAACGACAAGATGTGAACAAATTGTAGGTGTGGCTTTGTATTTTTTGGAACCAACTCAAATTGTGTTTTTGTTGCATTTGTTAACATATTTGAAGTGAAGAATGAAATTTGTCATGAGTAATTAAACGGATAATCAGGTAATGTCTATGGTAGAGCATCAGCATAAAATCATTTAAAGATAAGGGGCGGGGTGTGTTTCCACTACTAATGTTACTGTTTATTGTGGTGCCAATGGTTGAAATTGGCTTATTCATTCAAGTGGGTGGCTTATTGGGATTATGGCCAACAATAGCCATTGTTTTTTTTACCGCAGTGATTGGCGCTTCGTTAGTGAGAAGCCAAGGTATTGCGACGTTAACGTCGGTTCAAAACAAGTTGCAACAAGGCGAAATGCCAACCCAAGAAATTGTCGAAGGGATGTTGCTTGCGGTTGCGGGTGTTTTATTATTAACACCTGGATTTATGACTGATGCGTTAGGTTTAGTTTTATTATTGCCGCCGTCACGGGCTAAAGTAGCACAATTATTAATGCAAAAAGTCACGTTAAAAAGTAACTTTACTCATTTTGGTGGCGGTTTTTCACATCATCGTCATTCAAATGATGCTGCTAATGGTGATGTATTTGATGGTGAATATGAGCGCACAGATAATCATGATAATAACAATTCCCAGCATCGTTTACCGTAGCCGCAACATTAAATAAACAAATATAGTATTAATAAAAAAGCAGCCATGGCTGCTTTTTTTTATTCATGCTATTCATATTAATTAAGCAAGTGATAGCTGTTTTTTTCGTAGTTTTCGAGCATATAAATAAGCACCAATGCCGCTGATCATATTGGCGATGGCGATACCAATAAAGAGCCCTTTGGTACCATAAAGATGACTGCCAAACCATGCGAGAGGCACTAATAACACAAAGAGTCGTAATAGATTCCAGCATAGAGCATTAATGGTTTTGTGTAGCGCATTGAGGGCGCTAATTAGCAACATACAAATTGCCTGTAATCCATAACTTGCAGGCACCACTAATAAGTAATGCCACAGCTGATTTTGAACCATGGCATCTTTTGAAAAAAGTGCAGCCAGTGGCATGCTCAGAGGCACCATTGCAACAAATACCAGTAGTTGAAATCCAATAGCAAAATGCATTGCGGCAAATAATGCACTAAATGCGCGCTGTGGCTTTTGTGCGCCTAAGTTTTGTGCCATAAAAGGCATTAATGCAGAGCTAAGTGCCATCATCACTATCACTAATAATGATTCAACTCGCATTGCTGCGCCATAAGCGGCCACCGAAGCTGTGCTTTGGCTTGCTAGCATCGCCATTAATAAGGCGCCAGAAAGTGGATTTAGGGCTGTCGATAAACCAGCAGGTACACCAATGTGTAATATTTGCTGCCAATCGCTTTTTAATGCATGCCATTGCGGAACAATCAGTAATTTTTCGCGGTTATAAAGCAGATGTAGTGAAACAATAAGCGCAAACACCCAACTTATGCCACTGGCAATAGCAGCACCTTTTACACCTAAAGCAGGAACCGGACCATAACCAAAGATCAATAATGGATCTAATAAGCCGTTCATGACCCCCGCGATCACCATGATCTTGGCGGGACTTTTGGCATCGCCAGTGGCACGAATAGCACTATTGCCAGCCATCGGGATCACCAGTAATGGGATCGCGATGTACCACACTGTCATATATTGTTCGATAATGGGCAATAACTCAGCTGACGCACCCATTAAAGTAAATAACGGTTTAATAGTGAGCAAACCGATAATCGATCCTATGATCATCAACAATAGACTCAGTAACAATCCGTGAGTGGTTATACGTGCGGCACTGTGATTATCACCTTGACCAAGCATGCGTCCAATACTGGTTGATATGCCAACGTTCATTCCCATAGTGATACAGTTCAAGCCAAAAGTGACGGGAAAGGTAAAACTGACGGCGGCGAGTGCATTGGTGCCCAATCGTGAAATGAAGAAAGTATCAACTAAGTTGAACATTAAAATCGCGATCATGCCAAACACCATTGGCACGGTTAAACGTCGTAATGCGTCATGAATGGGAGCCGATAATAATCCATGTTTATCTGACTTGGGTAATGTTGCCATAATGGTCTCAAAATAAGGATGCCTGCATACCCTAATGCAAAGTGTGTGATCGGGCAAAATTTCTCAAATAAATAACAAAAAAAAGCGCTCTTAACCTTGGGATTTAGAAATTAGACCCAACATCTTAACCATATAGAAAGTCATACAAGTGAGTGCTTGTTGGCTTCAAATCATGGACATTACCTTAATTATCAGGAGAGACGACCAATGAACATTCGTCCTTTACACGACCGAGTTATCGTTGAACGCCAAGAAGTTGAATCTAAGTCTGCCGGTGGCATCGTGTTAACTGGTTCTGCGGCTGAAAAATCTACTCGCGGTAAAATCCTTGCTGTAGGTAAAGGTCGCATTCTAGAAAATGGCACCGTACAACCACTAGATGTACAAGTGGGCGACGTGGTTATTTTTGCAGAAGGCTACGGCACTAAGACTGAAAAAATTGACGGTAAAGAAGTTCTTATCATGTCTGAAAATGACATTATGGCAATCGTTGAATAATCCGATCACATTAAATTAAGAATTAAGAAAGGAAATCCCAAGATGGCTGCTAAAGACGTTAAGTTTGGTAACGACGCACGAATTAAAATGCTAGAAGGTGTCAACATTCTGGCTGATGCGGTAAAAGTAACATTAGGGCCTAAAGGTCGCAATGTTGTGCTTGATAAATCATTTGGTGCACCCACTATCACTAAAGATGGTGTATCTGTAGCGCGTGAAATTGAATTGGAAGACAAGTTCCAAAACATGGGCGCACAAATGGTTAAAGAAGTGGCTTCGCAAGCGAATGACGCGGCGGGTGACGGTACAACAACAGCAACAGTACTTGCTCAAGCAATTATTGCTGAAGGTCTAAAAGCTGTTGCTGCGGGTATGAACCCAATGGATCTTAAGCGTGGTATCGACAAAGCGGTTATTGCTGCGGTTGAAGAACTAAAAGCATTATCTGTTCCTTGTGCTGATACTAAAGCAATCGCGCAAGTAGGTACTATCTCTGCAAACTCTGACACAACTGTTGGTAACCTTATTGCAGAAGCAATGGAAAAAGTAGGCCGTGACGGTGTTATTACGGTTGAAGAAGGTCAAGCACTTCAAGACGAGCTAGATGTTGTTGAAGGTATGCAGTTTGACCGTGGTTACCTATCACCGTATTTCATTAACAACCAAGAAGCGGGCTCTGTAGATTTAGAAAGCCCATTTATCCTATTGGTTGATAAGAAAGTTTCAAATATTCGTGAACTTCTTCCTGCACTAGAGGGCGTAGCTAAAGCTTCTCGTCCACTACTTATCGTTGCAGAAGACGTTGAAGGCGAAGCGCTAGCAACATTGGTTGTGAACAACATGCGCGGTATCGTTAAAGTTGCTGCTGTTAAAGCGCCTGGCTTTGGTGATCGTCGTAAAGCAATGCTACAAGATATTGCAGTCCTAACATCGGGTACTGTTATCTCTGAAGAGATTGGTCTAGAGCTTGAGAAAGTTCAACTAGAAGATCTTGGTCAAGCTAAGCGTATTACTATCACTAAAGAAACCACTACTATTATTGATGGTGCTGGTGAAGAAACCATGATTCAAGGTCGTGTTGCACAAATTCGTCAACAAATCGAAGATGCAACCTCTGACTATGACAAAGAAAAACTTCAAGAGCGTGTCGCTAAACTTGCTGGCGGCGTAGCTGTTATCAAAGTCGGTGCAGCAACTGAAGTTGAAATGAAAGAGAAGAAAGATCGCGTAGAAGATGCATTACATGCAACTCGTGCTGCGGTTGAAGAAGGTGTGGTTGCAGGTGGTGGTGTAGCACTTATTCGTGCTGCATCTAAAGTTGTTAACCTTGTTGGTGATAACGAAGAGCAGAATGTGGGTATCCGCGTAGCACTTCGTGCAATGGAAGCACCACTTCGTCAAATCGTGAAGAATGCGGGTGATGAAGAGTCTGTTGTTGCTAATAACGTTCGTGCTGGTGAAGGTAACTATGGTTACAACGCTGCAACGGGCGAATACGGCGATATGATTGATATGGGTATTCTTGATCCTACAAAAGTAACCCGTTCAGCACTTCAGTTTGCAGCGTCTGTAGCGGGTCTTATGATCACTACTGAAGCAATGATCACTGATAAAGCCTCTGATGCTCCTTCTATGCCTGATATGGGTGGCATGGGCGGTATGGGTGGCATGGGCGGTATGATGTAATCCATTTATAACAGTAGAGATAACGGTCTCTTTGTTATAAAAATTCGCGTCATAAAAAAGTCGAGCATAGCTCGACTTTTTTATTGCCATTATTTTGTCTTCTTTCATTTATTGTTACCTATCTTATGTGCACAGTTCATTGGGAATATTCCTCGAAAAGCTGCACAAAAATAAAATCAATTAAAAACAATTACTTATAGTGTTATTAAGTAATAATGTAATATTCTAATAATTAGTGCACCTATTAGCTGTTTTTTTGATTAAAAGGTGATCGTGTTTTAATGGTTAGGCGTAATTATATTTCTTTATTATAGAGATAGAGCCAAGTGCTTAATAAATTAAAACGGATGATGATTGGACTAAGTATATGGATAAAAAATAAAATAAAATGAAGCTCAGCTTTATATGTTAATTTAATCTTTTTGCTGTTTATCATTATTTAAGTTGTTTTAGATGCTATTTGATAATTTACTCAAGTTTTTAACTAAATATATATATTTGATTAATTAATTACATTTTGTATTTATATAATAATATGCTAGTTGTATTGCTTTTAGTTGCTAATAAGGTATTTAGTTGAACTGTACAAAATTATATTAAAATTTCATAGTGCTGGTTAAAAACGGGGGTAAATGTAATTATTCACAGAGAGGTAATAGCGACTAAGTTAATACAACATGCTTAAGGACAGTTCACGTGGTAAAAAGCATGAAAAGCTGTACGTGTTTTTTATTGTTTATAATCAAAGAGTTAACTGTGTATTGAGTTGTTAAGTTGGAATGTTTAAATTAGTACATAAAAAAGCTGATATCATCACATATCGCTGTACATGTTGATTGAAATTCGCTCAACGGTGACAGTCAATCTTGTCGGCATAAAAAAGCCCCTGTAATAAACAGAGGCAATCTAAATATGTATGCGAGAAAAGATAGCTTTTACTCGTTAGGTAGATGTTCTTGATTTAAAGCGACCCATGCAGCCATAAAGCAAATCACAAATGATTGAATGTAACCTCGTAAATCAACATCACCTTGTACTAGCACATCATCAGCATTTGGTTCCATGTTGAATGAAACCTTGCTTTCTTTGATGCTAAAGAAGACACGGCCAATTAAAACAAAATTGTCACCATTATCATCTGGGTTATAGACCATTCCTGCACCAATTTGATCGTGCTCTGTAATTTGTAAGGCACTGAATGCTAATTTTTCTGCGCCTTCAAAGCCAAAGCCGGCATAACGCTTACCTTGTTCTGGCTGTTGCAGTAATTGTGAAAGTAGCTGGGTGTAAGTGGTAAGCGCTTCAGCTGGAACGTCATTAGTATTTACCTGCCCCATACTATATGCCTGTTCATCTTCTACCATTTCAACGGCATAATTAAAATCAATCATTACTTATCCTTTCTTTGTTTTATGAACACTATATGGCTTATACGTTAACGTAATTCGATTGTACGAGGTAGTACTAATCAACACCTTGATTACTGAGTGTTTTAAAGATCACATTTATTATCGATAACAGTCTTTTTGAGGGCGGTATTGAAGCGGATTTTTTTGAATAATATAGCAATACTGAGTAATTGTAACATCATAAATCTAAAGCTTTAGTTCATCGAGTAAAAAGCAAAAAAAGCTGTACGGTTATTTTTTGATTAATATCAATGACTTATGGAGGTCATTTTCTTTTACAATAAGATATTGAAAATGTACACCTTTTAGCTGTTTTACTTTTAAAAACATGATCGTTATTAGCTAAATGATAAAAAAAGCAGCCATGTGAGGGCTGCTTATTAAATTCATAATGATTGTAATTTATTGATTTTGTAGGTGACGACGGCTCTTTCCTGCATTTTTTTCAATATAATCAATGATCATACCTGCAATATCTTTGCCTGTTGCTGCTTCAATACCTTCTAGACCAGGAGAGGAATTTACCTCCATGATCAGTGGTCCGCGTTTAGATCGTAATAAATCAACGCCAGCGACACTGAGCCCCATAGCTTTTGCTGCAGCAATAGCCGTTTTACGTTCTTCGGGTGTAATGCGAACTAATGATGCGCTACCACCACGGTGTAAGTTTGAACGGAACTCACCTTCTGCTGCTTGACGTTTCATTGAAGCGATAACTTTATCGCCAATCACAAAACAACGAATATCTGCACCGCCAGCTTCTTCTATATATTCTTGAACCATGATGTGAGCTTTTAAGCCCATAAATGCTTCAATAACACTTTCCGCTGCTTTTTGAGTTTCCGCAAGTACGACCCCAATGCCTTGAGTGCCTTCTAATAGTTTGATAACTAATGGCGCACCGCCAACCATTTTAATCAAGTCCAATACATCATCAGGCTTACTTGCAAAACCTGTAATTGGCATGCCAACACCTTGGCGACTCAATAATTGTAATGAACGTAGTTTGTCACGAGAGCGTGAAATCGCAATAGATTGATTTACAGAAAACACATCCATCATTTCAAATTGACGTAATACAGCACAACCATAAAAGGTAATGTCTGAGCCAATACGGGGAATGATGGCATCAAAGCCAATAAGATCAGTACCTTCAAAATGAATTGATGGTTGAACTGAGTTGATATTCATATAACAGCGAAGGGCATTGATAATAACCGCTTCATGGCCTCGTTGTTGACAAGCCTCACGCAAACGGCGGGTTGAATATAAGTTTGCGTCCTGTGACAAAATGCCAATTTTCATTGCGATACTCATGTTAGGGAGCGAGTTGGCAGCAGCGACGACGTTTGGCGAACGCCTAATACGATAAAGGGCTGCTGTATGAGGCGCGACTATGCACGTAAATCAGTAAAAAATCGAGATCTGCCACGATGATTTTTTTTAATGGTGAAGTGTAATAAAATTGGTAGATAATTAAAAGTAATATCATAGGCTAATAGCTTTTGAGATATATAGCTAGTAAAGCTGTACAAGCTGTACGGTTATTATAAAACAATGGGTTACGTCGCTTTATTGTATGGCCTATTATAGGCAAAAAGACAAGTGTATGTTTTTGGTGTTTTTAGCTAGAAAAGCTGTACGTTGTGAGTTTTTCGCTAATATTGAGGTGGAGATTTTGCTGACTCGTAATAACAAGTCAGCATTAATTCGATGCAATAATCAGAGAAATTAGGTGGCGAAGGGCAAGAATATCAATCAATAGCGGTTATTCAAGGTGAAGATCGAGTGGGGTTTTGCTGCTTCTACCGCCTATTTCACGGGTTAATGTTGGAACTAAATAGCCCGAAACATTATTGATTAATCCGGCCATTAAGATACGTGCCTGTTGATCACTGACAAAGAAGTGTGCAGCGCCTTGTACGTGATCCAGTACGTGTAAGTAGTACGGTAATATTCCAGCATCAAATAAGGCTTCGCTGAGGTCTGTTAGCGCTGTGACGGAGTCATTAACCCCTTTAAGGAGCACACTTTGGTTTAACAAGGTAACCTTAGCCTGCTTGAGCTGTGTCATCGCCGAGGTTAGCTGATTATTGATTTCATTGGCATGGTTAATATGGGTCACCATGATAATTTGTAAACGACTGCTAGCAAATAACTCACACAGTGCTGGTGTGATGCGATGTGGGATCACAACGGGTAAGCGGCTGTGAATACGCAACCGTTTAATATGTGGAATTGCGGCAATATGCTCGAGCAACCATGTTAATTCGTGATCTTTAGCCATTAGTGGATCACCACCAGATAAGATCACTTCGTTAATGTGTGGTTGGGTTGCGATGTAATCAATACTTTGCTGCCAGACGGTTTTATTGCCTTTGTTATCTTGATAAGGAAAGTGGCGTCGAAAACAATAACGACAATTTACTGCACAACCGCCTTTAACGATCATCAACACTCGATTGTGATACTTGTGTAATAGCCCTGGAATGGGGTTATCTTGTTCATCAAGAGGATCGGTTGAGTAGCCTGGATGAACCTCAAATTCTTGCTCTAGCGGCAGTACTTGGCGCAACAATGGATCGTATGGGTTGCCAACTTCCATTCTTTCGACAAAACTTACAGGAACGCGAAGTGCGAATGAATTTTTAGCCGCGAGGCCTTTTTGCCAAGGTGTTGGATCAATTTTAAGCCAATTGAGTAGCTTTAAGGGATCAGATATCGCATTAGCTAGATCATTCAGCCAGTTTTGCTCAACAGATGGCACGTTTCGGGGTATGATATGTGACATTAAATACAACTCGAAGATGTTAAGAGGATTAGAATGGCGTCTTTCAGCACCAATGAATTCCGCAGCGGAATGAAAATTATGCTTGATAATGAACCGTGTGTCATTATCGAAAACGAATTTGTTAAACCTGGTAAAGGTCAAGCGTTCAACCGCGTACGAATCCGTAAACTTATTTCAGGTAAAGTTCTTGAAAAAACGTTTAAATCAGGCGAATCAGTTGAAGCTGCGGACGTAATCGATACTGAACTTGATTACCTATACAACGACGGTGAATTCTACCATTTCATGAATAATGAAACATTTGAGCAAATCGCAGCAGACGTTAAAGCTGTTGGTGATAATGCGAAATGGTTAGTAGAAAACGATGCGTGTACGCTAACGCTTTGGAACGGTAACCCTATCGTTGTTACTCCTCAAAACTTTGTTGAGCTTGAAGTAACAGAGACTGATCCTGGTCTTAAAGGCGATACACAAGGTACTGGTGGTAAGCCAGCGACACTAACTACAGGCGCTGTAGTACGTGTTCCTTTATTCATCGCAATTGGCGAGGTTATCAAAGTTGATACTCGTTCAGGTGAATACGTAAGCCGTGTGAAGTAAATTCATATTGAGCTTTAAAAAAGGTCGCTTTGGCGGCCTTTTTTGTTGGCTGAAATTCAGGGTTATGATGTTTTAAATCTTTAAATAACAGCCATAAAAAAAGCACCGCAAGCGGTGCTTTTTTAGATTGTGTATCAGTGATTATTTAATCATGAACACAAAGATGATTGATAGGGCAGTCACTAAGAACGCAGCAGCGTAACAAGCGATTTTACCTACAACACCAGTATGAAACTTAAGGTCATGCATACCATGGTGTAGACGGTGCATACCATGCCACATTGGTAGTGATAGGGTTGCAATCACAAATAATGCGCCAATAAAGCTGGTTGCGAAATCTGCAGCGCGATCGTAGCTAACGGCTTCTGGGCTAATAATACCCAGTGGAACCATGATGCCAAGCACTAAAATAGTGACTGGCGTGATCATTGCAAACCAAGTACCACCGGCACCAAATAAACTCCACCATACTGGCTCATCGGAACGTTTTGGATGTAAATTAATCACGAGCGGCTCCTTAAACTAGCGCTAAAACAATGGCAGTGATGACAGCAACAACTGCCCACTGTGCAAGAACGATAATTTTCTTATCGAGTTTCTTGCCTTTGATGCGAATTGGCACCACTTGCGGCATCATGCTAAAGAACGTTTGTGCGTGGAATAAACTTCCTGCTAACGCAATAATATTTAGAATGATCACAATAGGGTTAGCCATAAAGTTTAGCCAACCTTGCCATGCTTCAGGACCTTTTACTAAACAACCTAAGCCAAAGGTTAAGCAGATAGTAAAGAAAATTAGCGGTAATACAGTTGCTTCACGCAGCATGTAAAAACGGTAGAAAGAACTGTCTTTCCACCAAGTACGCGTCATTTCACGAACGTAAGGTTTACGGTTGCTCATCCTTATGCCTCCTGAGGCTTCAACATTGCAATAACGAAATCTTTTGATGATTCCACTTTGCCTTGGTTTACAGCTGCTGCTGGATCAACACTCTTTGGACATACTTCAGAACAGTAACCCACGAATGTACAGCCCCATGCACCATTTTCACTGTTGATCAATTCCATACGCTCATGTTGACCATGGTCGCGGCTATCAAGGTTATAACGGTGTGCAAGTGTTAGTGCAGCAGGACCGATAAATTCAGGGTTTAAACCGAATTGTGGGCATGCTGCGTAGCAAAGGCCACAGTTAATACAGCCAGCAAATTGCTTGTACTTTGCCATTTGCTCTGGTGTCTGAAGGTTCGTGCCGTCTTCAGGCGTACGATCGTTGCCGATAATGTAAGGCTTAATTGCTTCAAGACGCTCAATAAAGGGAGTCATATCGACAATTAAATCTTTTTCAATGGCAAAGTTAGCTAATGGTTCGATTTTAACGCCATTAGGATAATCACGCAGGAAGCTCTTACAAGCCAACTTAGGCACGCCATTAACCATCATGCCACATGAACCACAGATCGCCATACGGCAAGACCAACGGTAGCTTAGATGCTTATCAAGGTGGTCTTTGATGTAACCAAGCGCATCAAGTACTGACATCGTTTCATTGAACGGTACTTCAAATGCTTGTAAATACGGTTCTGCATCTGTCGCTGGGTCATAACGCAGAATTTCAACTTTTTGAATGCGATTGTCTGACATTATGCCTTTTCCTCTTGAGCTTCTGACTGTGCTGCTTGCTGCGCTTTTTCATGTGCTTCGTGAGCTTCAGCTTCCGCACCATATAAACGCGCTTTTGGCTGTGATTTCGTGATCTTCACATCGCTATAATCAATAATTGGCGCATCGCCATTGTTGTAGAATGCCAAACTATGTTTTAGGAAATTTACATCATCACGTTCAGTACAACCGTCATCTAAGCGTTGGTGCGCACCACGAGATTCTGTACGTAGAATCGCTGAGTGTGCCATTGCTTCTGCAACATCAAGACCGTAACCCACTTCAATGGCATATAGCAGGTCAGTGTTAAAGACTTGGCCTTTATCTTGAATGCTAATATGTTTAAAGCGTTGCTTAAGTTCTGCTAGCTTATCAATGGTTGCTTGCATCAAATCTTGTTGACGATAAATACCACAACCCGCTTCCATGGTGTGACCCATTTCAGTACGGATTTGAGCCCAGTTTTCATCACCTTCTTGTGCCATTAGGGCATCAATACGTGCTTGTACTGCGTCTATTTGGGTATTGATTGAAGCATCGTTCCAACCTTTGAATTCTTCAGCGCGTTTAACTGCGTGTTCACCCGCAACTCGACCAAATACTACAAACTCAGCCAGTGAGTTTGAGCCTAGGCGGTTAGCGCCGTGAAGACCAACAGAAGCACATTCACCAACAGCAAATAGACCTTTAATACGGGTCTCACAGGTACCGTTAGTTTCAATACCACCCATGGTGTAGTGTACGGTTGGGCGAATTGGAATTGGCTCTTTTGCTGGATCAACGTTTACGTATGCTTTAGCGAGTTCACAGATGAACGGTAGACGCTCATGTAAGTACTCTTCACCAAGGTGGCGTAAATCAAGCATTACTACATCACCTAGTGGGTGCTGAATAGTGTTGCCTTTTTGCTGCTCATGCCAGAATGCTTGTGAAACTTTGTCACGAGGACCCAGTTCCATGTATTTGTTTTTTGGCTCGCCTACTGGTGTTTCAGGGCCCATGCCATAATCTTGTAGGTAACGGTAACCGTTTTTATTAACGATAATACCGCCTTCACCACGACAACCTTCAGTCATCAAAATACCAGTGCCTGGTAAACCTGTTGGGTGGTATTGAACAAATTCCATATCACGTAGTGGTACACCGTGGCGGAACGCCATTGCCATACCGTCGCCTGTTACAATACCGCCGTTAGTATTACAGTGGTAAACGCGACCTGCACCACCAGTAGCTAGAATCACTGATTTTGCTTTAATACAAACCAGCTCACCTTCTGCCATGTGAATCGCAATTAGACCTTGAACTTCGCCATCTTCAATTAGAAGATCAACCACGAAATATTCATCGTAACGTTTGATTTGTGGGTATTTGATAGAAGTCTGGAATAGGGTGTGTAGCATATGGAAGCCAGTTTTATCTGCCGCGAACCATGTACGCTCAACTTTCATACCACCAAAACGACGTACGTTCACTTCACCGTTTTCTTTACGGCTCCATGGGCAGCCCCATTGTTCCATTTGAATCATTTCGCGGGTTGAATTCTCTACGAAATATTCAACCACATCTTGTTCGCATAGCCAGTCACCACCACCAACGGTATCGTTGAAGTGATTATCAAAGCTATCTTCGTCTTTGATAACAGCAGCAGAGCCACCTTCAGCTGCAACTGTGTGCGAGCGCATTGGGTAGACTTTTGAAATAAGTGCAATTTCTAGTTCTGGGTTTGCTTCTGCAGCAGCGATGGCAGAACGTAGGCCTGCACCACCCGCGCCAATTACAGCGATATCTGTGGTAATAGTCTTCACAGCTATCCTCCGAAGGTAAGACGGTAAAAAAATGAAA
The DNA here is from genome assembly GCF_003025475.1 of Photobacterium sp. NCIMB 13483. Taxonomy (NCBI): domain Bacteria; kingdom Pseudomonadati; phylum Pseudomonadota; class Gammaproteobacteria; order Vibrionales; family Vibrionaceae; genus Photobacterium; species Photobacterium sp. NCIMB 13483. The sequence continues at coordinate 6,226 of NZ_PYLV01000030.1, read as the reverse complement.
AGGTACGTCATGCGTACCTATCCTTGAAATCCAGCGCGTATTTTATGAAACCTCATTAAGAGAAAATATGATGTAGACGCGTCTTTTTAACGAAATAATCAAAAAATGTAATCTGATTACAGACTTTGTGATTATTGTCACAAATTTTCATGTTTATTCATTGTTAACAGTTTGTTTTCTTTGGCGTCAATTGTTTATGGCTCATTAATAATGTGTTTCATGATGTCGTTGTAATGCTTGGTGGCAAAAGATTTAATAAGCCATAGGCTGCACAGAATGGATGTTTAATTCGATTATTACGCTAGTGGTTGTGTGTTATTTGTTATTACTATGAAAGTCGAGAGGGGGGCAGTGTCTATTTTGATGATAATAATATGACTTTTTATTAATGCTGTTCATTTATATTCATAATCATTCGTGGTTATAAGCAAATATAATTAGAGCAATACTTGGTTAAGATCGTGACTTTGTTAAAATCAGGTCATTATTTCCTTTTATATAAGAAGAAACGGCTATGTCTCAGCCTTGGCAACCTACCGCAGAGATCTCTCAATTAAAACAGCGAGCGGTTTTACTCGCGACTATTCGTCAGTTTTTTGCCGATCGTGATGTTATTGAAGTGGATACACCTGCGATGAGTCAGGCGACGGTAACGGATGTACATCTACATGCGTTTAAAACCCAATTTGTCGGCCCTGGCTATGCTGCTGGCCAAACGTTGTATTTGATGACCAGTCCTGAATTTCACATGAAGCGCTTACTGGCAGCGGGCAGTGGTGCTATTTACCAGATTTGTAAGTCATTTCGTAATGAAGAATCTGGGCGTTATCATAATCCTGAATTTACAATGCTAGAGTGGTATCGACCTGGGTTTGATCATCATCAGTTAATGGCTGAGATGGATTTGTTGTTACAACAAGTATTAGGCTGTGGCGCTGCAGAAAAAATGACCTATCAACAAGCCTTTATTGACGTGTTAGCGGTGTGTCCACTTGATGGTTCTATGGCTGAGTTAAAAGCCGTTGCTGCTCGACTTGGGTTGGCGGATATTGCAGAACCAGAGCAAGATCGCGATACCTTACTACAGTTATTATTTAGCGTTGGTGTTGAAGCTCAAATCGGTAAAAAAGTACCAGTTTTTGTGTATGACTTTCCCGCATCGCAAGCAGCTTTGGCGCAGATAAATCCGCAAGATTCACGTGTGGCTGAGCGATTTGAGGTTTATTTCAAAGGCATAGAATTAGCCAATGGCTTTCATGAACTTGCTAATGGTGATGAGCAGTTACAGCGCTTTGAAGATGATAACCAAAAACGAATTAGCATGGGGCTACAACCTCAGCCGATTGACATGCACCTTGTTGAAGCATTACGGGCTGGATTTCCTGATTGTGCTGGGGTTGCATTAGGTATCGATCGCGTGATTATGCTGGCATTAGAGCGTGATCATATTGATCAAGTCACCGCTTTCCCGATTGAAATAGCGTAAATATTATTCTTATCTTACAGCTTGATTCCAAAGATGTAGACGTAAAAAAGCACGGTAATGATAACCGTGCTTTTTTGTCATCAAATATCCAGTATGCACCAGTTGATATTAGTAATGATTAATCACTCGTTTCATACTGAGGGAACGTGCATTTTATATCGAAGATCTGATTTGGCGTAATAATGATTAAGCTAAACGACGAGTTGGATTTCAAGGCGTTTTAACCGTAAAACAACTATACCGCTCCCTTGTTGTTATTGCAACTGATTATCATTTACAGTTATTTGTTAGTCGATCACAATCCGCGCATTGATGGGTTGTAATGGACGATTATTGTCTCCCATCATTTGATTAAGCTGTTCTATTTGAGCGGCAGAACTGGTGAGATGACTTTGCATAACATACCAACGAACACCTTCTGTACATGGCGGTGTCGTTAACGATCCATTATAACGAAAATACTGACGTTCACGTGGCAGTAGTGCGTTAGGGGTCAGATCACCGTTAAAGTCAATTGTTTCACCCTTGGTTGGAATGGTTTTTAATAAGGTGGTTAATTCATTATTTGCACGAGGTCCATTTTCAAACATTACTGAAATAACCGCAATATGGCCGCTGGCATCAACGTTAACAAAATGCGCTTCTAACGGATATTGTTTGCCATCAATATAGTTTTCAGAGGGGGTATGAAAATGAAACTGTTTAAGCGTGTACGTATCACCATCAATCACCAAGGTATTATCGCCACTTACATTGGCTTCTATCGTGTGACCGTTATTGGTTAAGCTGGTGATTTTGCCATCATAGTTAATTTGTAATGGCTGTGTTTGGGCTTGAATTGGTGATTGGATGTCAATCGGACTTTGGTTTTCGCCACCACAAGCAGGGTAACTGTCAACCCAATGTTCAGTACCTTGTTGATCGCCATATCCCCATGCGGCATTGGCGTGTGCAGAAAGAGAGAAGCAAGTCGCCAATGCGAGTACTAACGCTGATACTGTATTTTTTTTCATGATGATTACCTTTGAGTATGCGAATTATCTCGACCTAATCGTAGCACTTGAACAGTGAGACGATGGACTAACGTTAACATAGTAATCTTTTGATTTGATATTGAAAATACGATGGGGGAATAGAGCTAAATTGCAGGTGTAATATAAATGAGATAATGGCACTTATCGGAATAATGATGTTCAGTATTGGGTGTTAATGAGAATACGGAGTAATGTTCACTCCGTATCTCAATATCTTTATATTATTTAACTAAATATTCAGCGTAAGGTTGTCCCATGCGCGTAACTTGACGAGGCTGCATGTTTTCTACAAAACGGATGCTGTCTTTAGGAAATAAATTGATCACGGTAGAACCCAGTTTGAAACGACCCATTTCTTGACCTTTCTTTAAACTGATCGCTTGTTCACCCGTGGTTGGGTAATCCCAGCGGCGAACTTCAGGGCCCGTTGGTGGTGTTACCGTTCCCGCCCACACTGTTTCAATACTGCCCACTATCGTTGCTCCAACTAGCACTTGAGCTAATGGACCAAATTCAGTTTCAAATACACACACCACACGTTCATTACGCGCAAATAAATTTGGCACGTTAGCTGCGGTCAGTGGGTTTACAGAGAAGAGATCGCCGGGAATATAAATCATTTGGCGTAATACACCATCACATGGCATATGCACACGGTGATAGTCACTTGGTGAAAGGTAGAGTGTTGCAAATTCACCATCAATAAATTCATCCGCTAATGTACGATCACCACCAAGTAGTTCACAAGCATCAAAATAATGGCCTTTAGCTTGGAATAAACGTCCAGCTTTAATCGGGCCTAATTGGCTCACGCAAGCATCTGCAGGATGGCTAATGATATACTGGTCGTTATTAATTGGACGAGCCCCTTCCATGAGTTCACGCACAAAAAAAGCGTTAAAGGTTGGATAGGCACTCGGATCAGGATTACGCGCTTCTGCCATATTGACGTTATATTGCTTGATGAACCAACGAATAATGGTAGTGGTGAGTTTTCCACCTTCAAAAGCCGCCAGTTTACCCACAAGACGGGTTAAAGCATGTTTCGGTAGACTATATTGAAGGCCAATCTTAATCTTATCTAACACAATTATTCTTCCAGTAAATATTAATTAATCAATAAGTTAGTTATTCTTTGCTTATTTGGAAGAATAACGTCAACCCGCAATAATACCGAACTATTTTAATAATGTCAGTTATTCTGGCATTACCGAGGTCGTGGATAAGTTAGGCTTGTCGGTGCTAATTTGGATCGCAGCAGATAAAAAATAAGCCTAAATAAAAATAAATTTCGTTTAGGCTTTATCTTGGTTATCAGTTTGGCTTATTGCGTGAAAATTGGCGATTTGCCACATTTTCCGACATGCTTTCAATAATCTTATGATAACTGTTATAGCGATCGCGACTAATATCACCACGTTCAACTGCTTCGCGAATGATACAACCGGGATCATTGCCGTGTTTACAGTCACGGAATTTACAGCCACCTAAATATTGACGAAATTCAACAAAAGCCTCTGTAATCTGTTCAGGCTCTAAATGCCATAAACCAAATTCGCGCACTCCCGGTGAGTCAATTAAATCACCGCCATCAGCGAAATGATACAACCTTGCTGCGGTTGTGGTGTGTTGGCCTAAACCTGAGTTTGTTGAAACATCACCAATATCCGCTTCAACTTCCGGCATCAGAGCATTAACCATACTTGATTTACCTACACCAGATTGGCCAGCAAAAATACTGACATGATCTTGTAAATCAACTTTAAGATCATCAAGCCCTTCACCCGTATCAGTACTGACTAAACGTACGCTATAACCAATGTTTTGGTATTGCGTTAATTTACGTTCAACGTCAACCCGTTGTTCTGGTGTAAGTAAGTCAACTTTATTGACCACAATTAATGGCTTAATGCCGATAGTTTCTGCTGCAATAATGTAGCGGTCAATAATGTTAAGCGATAGCTCTGGCAATATTGATGACACAATCACAATACGGTCAACGTTAGCAGCTACAGCTTTTACACCATCGTAATAGTCTGGGCGAGTCAACATTGATTTGCGTTCATGTACCGCTTCTACAACACCAGCAATACCTTGCAATGCTTCAACACCGGGACGCCATACGACGCGATCGCCAGAAACAAGGCTCTGAATACTACGACGTAGGTTACAACGGTGAATAATACCCGTTTGTGGATCTTCAACATCAGCGTGTTGACCAAAACGAGTAATGACCAGCCCTTCACGGGCATTTTCCAACAGGGCTTCATCCCATTGGACTTCATTTTTAGCGCGATCTAGGCGCTTATTTTGGTTAGAGCGAACGCGTCGGCTCTGACCTTGAGTAAGTTTTTTCTTTTTTGCCACAAGAATATCGTTCTGTTTGGTTGGCTTTCGGTATTATCATACATGGTTTAGTCACAAAAGAGGCAATATCGAATGACAATCAGCGATCAGAACCTTATTTGGATAGATCTGGAAATGACCGGATTAGATCCAGAAACTCATAAAATCATTGAAATCGCTACAGTTGTGACAGATCCACAGCTTAATGTGTTGGCAGAAGGCCCTGTTTTAGCTATTTATCAGCCAGAAGCTGAATTAGAAAAAATGGATGATTGGTGCACAAACACACACACTAATAGTGGTTTAGTCGAGCGTATTCGTCAAAGTACGATTACAGAAGCTCAAGCCGTTGCTCAAACTATCGATTTCTTAGAACAATGGGTACCTAAAGGCGCTTCACCTATTTGTGGTAATAGTATTGGGCAAGATCGTCGCTTCCTATATAAGCATATGCCGAAGCTTGAACAGTATTTTCATTACCGTTATCTTGACGTGAGTACACTTAAAGAATTAACTCGCCGATGGAAGCCTGAGCTACTGGATGGCTTTTCTAAACAAGGTAGCCATTTAGCATTAGATGATATTCATGATTCTATTGCTGAGTTACGCTATTATCGTGAGCATATTTTCAATATTTGATGTGAAAATAAGCAGTTAGAAAATAATCTGCGTTTTTTGGTTTAAGAACTATTGCATCCCGTAGTTTTAGTCGTATAATGCGCAGCCTCGAAAGGAGATAACGAGTTTGTTTCCTTTTGTTGAAAATCGGACGCGGGGTGGAGCAGCTTGGTAGCTCGTCGGGCTCATAACCCGAAGGTCGTTGGTTCAAATCCGGCCCCCGCAACCAACTCTTTTTAAAGAGATGTGATGCGACACTAGCTCAGCTGGTAGAGCGCAACCTTGCCAAGGTTGAGGTCACGAGTTCGAACCTCGTGTGTCGCTCCAATTTGTAGTTCATGGCGTAAGCGGTGAACGTTAGGTGAAAGACCTAGCTATGCGACACTAGCTCAGCTGGTAGAGCGCAACCTTGCCAAGGTTGAGGTCACGAGTTCGAACCTCGTGTGTCGCTCCAATTTGTAGTTCATAGCGTAAGCGGTGAACGTTAGGTGAAAGACCTAGCCATGCGACACTAGCTCAGCTGGTAGAGCGCAACCTTGCCAAGGTTGAGGTCACGAGTTCGAACCTCGTGTGTCGCTCCAAATTATTGTTTATGGCTTAGGCGGTAAACAAAAATAGTTGTCACCAAACTTTAATGGTGAAAAAAATCGGACGCGGGGTGGAGCAGCTTGGTAGCTCGTCGGGCTCATAACCCGAAGGTCGTTGGTTCAAATCCGGCCCCCGCAACCAATTCTCTTTTTAA
>NZ_PYLV01000003.1:0-281988 GCF_003025475.1 Photobacterium sp. NCIMB 13483 | reverse complement strand
CATGCAATGTGAGACCATGCCAATCCGGATGAGGTGTTTTCTCATGCCACAACTGTTGTGTTTTATTAAAGACAGCTTCTACTGGTTCATGCCCTAATTTCTTACGAGCATGAATCACAGCACTTGGGGCAACAAATGGCTTTTTCCCTGGTAATAGGATGTCTAATTGAGACACCACTTTGCTCATCGACAAATGTCGATAAAGTGACATACCAACGACACTCCAAACCATTAACTCCATTGGTAATCTTCGTTTTCGAATGGTTGTAACACCTGTATCTAGAAGGCATTGGTCAATAAGTGTTGGACAAAGTAAGTCTGATAAGCCGTTTAATTTATCAGCTGAGAAGGCATGTATCTGTTCAAGTGCTTGTCTTAAAAACATAAAAAAATCCAAGTGCATTAAATACACTTGGATTTTTACACATCTACAGGATCGTTCAACTGATCATTTTGGGCTTAACTGATCAGCATTACAGCATTGGCTGGGCTTTTTTTATGGCTGTTGCGTGTTGTTATCGGTGAGATGTATTAAGTGTTATACCGATAGACGATCAGTAACGAGATTACATATATCATACTCTCGTGCGCTAACTCTCAAACAGAGAATAAGGAAAGTCGGTCAGTATGGGCAGCTCATTAAAATTGGCATAGGATAGAAATGCAATAGGCTAGATGTGTATTATTTGTTAACTATTGTGATGTTTAAATCTTAATTTTAATACTTAAAGCAACGCTACGTTTTTATGCGTATTTTATTCAATTTATGAGTGTTCAATAAACAGTGAGTTCACATGGTTGTTGAATTTTTCAGCATAAAAACATATACGAAGGATTAATAACACCAGATGACTGTCGAAGTCGAAGTGTAATTGGTATATTGTACTAGATAGTAGAAATTTGGTTTCGAGTTAACGAATAAAAGGTGAGATAACTCACCTCTTAATGTGCAAGTAATACGGGATCCATTTATTTGGCTTCATCGCCTTGGGCGGGAATAATAGCGCTGGCATGGTAACCTTTAGGACCTGTTTGAACTTCATAGTTCACTTGCTGACCGGCTTTAAGTGTGCGGTAACCATCCATCTGAATTGTTGAATAGTGAGCAAAAATATCATCCTCACCTTCTTCTGGGCAGATGAAACCAAATCCTTTAGCGTTATTGAACCATTTCACTGTACCTGTTGCCATGCTATACATCCTTTTTGCATTCAAGTTCCATTTGACATTAGTTGCTTATCGAGTAATGTTTGATTGCATACTAATGCGATTTTGATGCAGATTATATCTACTATATTTTACAATGTAGTAAAATTAACTAGTCAGTCAAGTATTGTTTGTAACATTTTGATAAAATCTTTTGTTAACTTGGCTATAGCCAGCTCACGAATTAATGAACTAAGATAAAACTATGAGTAAGTTATACGAATGGATGAATCCTGAATCTGATGTCTTAGATAAAGAAGAAATCCAAGTTAAGCCGCCATCGATGTATAAAGTAGTGCTAAATAATGATGACTATACGCCGATGGATTTTGTGATTGATGTGTTACAAACATTTTTTTCCATGGATCTGGAGAAAGCTTCTCAGTTGATGCTTGCGGTACATTATGAAGGTAAAGCCATTTGTGGCACTTTCACTGCCGAAGTAGCTGAAACAAAAGTTGCACAAGTAATGATGTACGCGCGGGAAAATGAACACCCGTTGTTGTGTACGATGGAAAAAGCATAATCTTTTTCCGGCACGCCATATTGAGTGGTTTTTAGGGGAGGTGCCTTATGCTAAATAAAGAACTTGAAGCAAGCCTGAACGGTGCATTTGCACGAGCAAGGGAAAAGCGTCATGAATTTATGACGGTAGAACATTTATTGATGGCACTGTTAGACAATGTAGCCACACAAGAGGCGTTATTAGCATGTCGTGCTGATCTTGACCTGTTGCGTAAAGAGTTAGATTCTTTCATTGAACAAACAACACCCTTAATTCCAATGGATGATGAGAGCCGAGAAACCCAACCAACATTGAGTTTTCAACGGGTGTTACAACGTGCCGTGTTCCATGTCCAATCCTCTGGTCGCAGTGAAGTTACTGGTGCGAATGTATTGGTTGCTATTTTTAGTGAGCAAGAATCACACGCAGCATATTTGCTTAAGAAAAGTGATATTAGTCGTCTTGATGTGGTGAACTTTATTTCTCATGGCACTGTGAAAGGCAGTGATAATGATGATGTGAATCCGTCAGAGATTGGCAATAACGAAGAACAACGTACCGAACAAGCAAGCTCAGAAGACAAACTTGAGAATTTTGCTACCAACCTCAATCAACTTGCCAAATCGGGTGGTATTGATCCTCTAATTGGTCGAGATAAAGAACTTGAGCGTACGATTCAAGTGCTGTGCCGCCGTCGAAAAAACAACCCGTTATTAGTGGGTGAAGCAGGTGTGGGTAAAACCGCAATTGCTGAAGGTCTGGCATGGCGTATTGTTGAAGGTCAAGTGCCCGAAATTATTCAAGACTGTATTATTTACTCGCTCGATATTGGTTCTCTTTTAGCGGGCACAAAATACCGTGGTGACTTTGAAAAACGTTTCAAAGGTATTTTGAAGCAGCTTGAAAAAGAAGAACATGCGATTTTATTTATTGATGAAATCCATACCATCATTGGCGCAGGTGCTGCCTCTGGCGGCCAAGTTGATGCTGCTAACTTACTAAAACCATTATTGAGTAGTGGTAAGCTTCGCTGCATGGGGTCAACAACCTATCAAGAATACAGCAATATTTTTGAGAAAGAGCGTGCCTTATCGCGTCGTTTCCAAAAAATTGATGTGGTTGAACCTTCATTGGATGACACCACTAAAATCTTGATGGGGTTGAAATCTAAATATGAAGCGCACCATGAAGTTCGTTTTACCAATAAAGCTATTCGTGCTGCGGTTGAGTTATCAGCCAAATACATTAATGAACGTCACTTACCTGATAAAGCGATTGATGTGATTGATGAAGCGGGTGCGCGTTGTCGTTTAGCCCCAGCAAGCCGTCGTAAAAAAACGGTCAATGTCGGTGATATTGAATCGATGATCGCTCGTATGGCTCGTATTCCTGAAAAATCAATTTCAAGCAGTGATCGTGATGTACTTCAAAGCCTTGATCGCCGATTAAAAATGTTGGTCTTTGGTCAAGATAGTGCGATTGATGTATTAACGGAAGCTATCAAACTTAGCCGTGCAGGACTCAGTGCTGATAATAAGCCTGTTGGTTCATTCTTATTTGCCGGTCCTACTGGTGTCGGTAAAACGGAAGTAACAGTCCAGTTAGCACGTACAATGGGCATTGAGCTGCTACGTTTTGATATGTCTGAGTACATGGAACGTCATACAGTAAGCCGCTTAATTGGTGCACCTCCTGGTTATGTGGGTTATGACCAAGGTGGATTATTAACAGATGCCGTCATTAAAAATCCTCACTCCGTTGTTTTACTTGATGAAATTGAAAAAGCGCATCCTGATGTGTTCAATTTACTGTTACAAATAATGGATAACGGTACGCTTACCGACAATAACGGTCGTAAAGCGGATTTCCGTAATGTTATTTTTGTGATGACAACTAACGCCGGTGTGACGGAAACAGTACGTAAATCGATTGGTCTTATTCAGCAGGATCATAGCCATGATGCGATGGCTGAGATCAAACGCGTATTTACACCAGAATTCCGTAACCGTCTTGATAATATTATTTGGTTTAATCATCTTGAAAAAGACATTATTGGCCAAGTGGTTGATAAGTTTATTGTGGAATTACAAGCACAGCTAGATGCGCGTGGCGTATCAATGGAAGTCTCTGAACGTGCACGTGAGTGGATGTCAGATAAAGGCTATGACAAGGCGATGGGTGCTCGCCCAATGGCGCGTGTGATTCAAGAGAACCTTAAAAAGCCACTTGCGAATGAATTGTTGTTCGGTTCATTGGTTAATGGTGGTTCTGTTCGTGTTGACTACATAAATGGTGAACTTGATTTCCAATTCAGTAGTGAAATGGAAGCTGCCCACTAACAGAATCTTGTTAGGGTATGTTGCATAAACAAAAACGCCGTAGATAGTAACAACTATCTGCGGCGTTTTTATATTATGACTCTTGTTACCATCATTCGCTAAAATAAAACCCAGCAAATAGGCTGGGTTTTATTTGCAGCACTAATCTTTTAGAGAAAGATTAACGTGCGCGGAAGACGATGCGACCTTTAGTTAGATCGTAAGGAGTCAGTTCCACTGTTACTTTGTCACCAGTAAGGATACGGATGTAGTTTTTACGCATCTTACCAGAGATGTGAGCAGTAACAACGTGACCGTTTTCCAGCTCAACACGGAACATAGTATTTGGTAGTGTATCTAGTACAGTACCAGCCATTTCAATTACGTCTTCTTTTGCCATTGAATCCTCTTAGGCTACCAGCCATTCATCTTGATCGGGCTGGATAATGCCTTGAAACTGTTTGAGTGTAAAGTTTAGGACGTAATTTTACCCTCGCTAGCTGTTTTTGTCAGCTTTTGTTCGCGATTAATCCATTTTTTCTCAGCTAATTAACAAAAGCAGATGTAAAACAACGGTTGTTGCGGTTATTTTAACCGCTTTGTTTTTTTTATAATAACGAAGAAATCCATTCACCATTGATTAATTTCTGATGCGGCATGAAGCGAATTTTATAGTTCATCTCACGGCATTGGTCGATTTGATAACCGGGATAGAGCCATTGGCGTTGTGTTTGGTTGCAGACTTCAACTTGTAATAGGACACATAATGTTCCAAGTGAGAGTTTATGTTCAGGTTCAAAAAAACTGTAAACCGCACTGAGTGAATCAGGAAAAACATCCGTAACTGCGATAGCAATTAATTGATTATCTTGATAGAGATGTAAAAATGCCGTGTTCATCCACGAAGCACTAACAAAATCAAAAAATTGCTGTTTATTGGCAGGAAACATTGAGCCACTGGCATGACGAACATTAATATAACGCTCATAAAGCTCAAACCAATTAGGATCGAGTTGTTGTTTAAATTCCCATTGCAGCTTTTTGAGTTGGTTTTGCTGCCGTTTCTGGCTTTTTGATGGTGTAAATTCAGTGCAATTAATCCGCAACGGAGTACAAGCATTACAGTTTTTACACATTGGCTTATAAATAACACTACCGCTGCGACGATAACCAGAACTAATTAATAGATCATAACCATTAGGGTTTAACCACGGTTGATCCATTACAATACCAAGCTGATCACGTTGTTGTGGTAGGTAATTACAATCACTTTCAGGTGTTAAACCTAGTTGTAAGGATAATTCTTTCATCATTAATTCATTTATAACACTAAAGTTTGAGGGTGATAACAGGCCGTAGGTAATGCACTATCTCGTTGTTGATGTAATTGCGTTAGAAAAGCAGGGCGGTTTAATTCACAGGCACCTAAAGAGGCTAGATGGGGATTCATCATTTGGCAATCAATGAGAGTACCACCGTGGCTTGAAAAATGGTGACAGAAATACCATAACGCAATTTTTGAGGCATTATCAGCAAGGGAAAACATCGATTCTCCACAAAAAACACTTCCCACGGAAACCCCGTAAAAGCCACCGACTAATTGCTGATCTTGCCATACTTCTACCGAGTGACAGTCACCCTCATCATGTAATTTCTGATAAGCCGCGATCATTGCTTCAGTGATCCATGTGTGTTCAGGACCACGAGACTCTGCACAGTGGCGGATCACCGCATGGCAGGCATGATTTAAGGTGATGGTATAAGGGGCTTTTCGCATAAATTTGCGTACGCTTTTACTGGGTGTAAATTGTTGTGGAATAAAGATCCCACGAGGGGTTGGGCTCCACCATAAAATAGGTTCGCCTTGTGAATACCACGGAAAAATGCCGTGACGGTAAGCTTGACGTAAACGTTGTGGGCTAAGATCACCACCAAAAGCCAGTAGCCCATTAGGATCAGCAAGGGCTGTTGTTGGATCTGGAAATAGTAATGATGAAGGATCAATTTCAGGTATATAAATCGTCATTTATTATCAACAACATGCAAGTCAAAGGCTACTAATGGCAATATAACATTTAACGACGGATAAAAAAAACGCCAATAATCAGCGGGGATTATTGGCGTTAACTGCGTTTTAGAGGGTTAATGCTTGATTAAATTCGGTGACATAATTCAGCATAACGACCATTTTGAGCCAGCAATTGTTGATGCTGACCGCGTTCAATGATCTCACCTTCATCCATTAAGCAAATTTGATCCATGCTATCGAGCCCAACTAAACGGTGAGTAATAAATAACACTGTTTTGTCTTTGGCAAATTCAAGCAATAAACTTAATATTTGCTGCTCAGTTCGACGATCAAGCCCTTCGGTCGGTTCATCTAATAACAGAATTGGAGCATCATGAAGTAATGCGCGGGCAATACCGATTCGACGACGTTCACCACCGGAAATATGACGACCACCGTCACCAAGCCATGTATCTAAACCATTGTCATCAAGCAGACTGCTTAAACCGACTTTATTGAGTACATCCACAAATTGTTGCTCAGTCGCATTTGGTTTAGCTAAGACAAGGTTTTCACGTAGTGAGCCATTAAATATATCGACGCGTTGGCTAACAACCGTAATGGCATTACGTAATGCAGGTTCACTCCATGTTGGCAGTGGTACACCATCAATGGCAATCGATCCTTGTTGTGGATCCCAGCTGCGGGTGAGTAATTGTAATAAAGTTGATTTACCACAACCTGTACGGCCAAGTAAGGCTAATTTTTCACCTTGCTTAATATTCAGTGATAAGTGTTTAACAACGGGTTTATCACTGCCGTAATAGGTGTAGCTGATGTCATTAAAACAAATATCACCATGGGCTACTGCGTTATAACCTTGAGGATCAAACACAGTATCAGGCGTTGCTTCAATAATTTCATTAAGACGCTTTGCCGATGATAATGTTTGGCCTAAATACTGAAATGCACCCGCTACTGGCATCATCATTTCAAAACTTGCCATGGTAGTAAAAGCCACCATTGCGACAAAAGGATCGGGTGCATGACCTGCAATACCGTTGGCTGCAATCCACAGGATAATCACTAACGTCCAGCCTGTAGCCGCCATTAATAAGCCATTAGCAATGCCGGTTAACCCTGCCATTTTTCGCTGAGCATCAAGTAATTTATCTTGTTCTGCTTCTGCTTGTTGACGGTAACGTTCTTCTGCATTAAACAGCAATAATTCAGCGTGACCTTGAATCCAATCTAATAACGTAATGCGATAGTTTGCTTTAGCGTGAGTTAATGTTTCACCATTGCGCTTACCTAAACGATAAAAAACAATCGGTAAAATAATCATTAATGCTAATAAGATGCCACCAAGGGTAAAACCAATTGTGGGATCAAACCAAGCTAAAAAGCCCGTCACAATAACAATGCCTAGCACACCGATAATCAGTGGGCTAACTAAACGCAGATAGACGTGATCCATTGCATCAACATCTGCCACTAAGCGATTAAGTAAGTCGGCATCACGTAAATTTGCATGACGACCTGGAATCAATGGTGTCAGTTTTCGAAAAAAGAATAACCGTAAATCAGCGAGTAGTTTAAAGGTCGCGTTATGACTAACAACCCGTTCTGCCCACCGTCCTGCTGTACGTGCCATAGAAAAGCCACGTACACCAGCACCAGGTACCATGTAATTAAACGTTTGACTACTAATTAAGGTTAGACCTGCCACGGCAGAAGCGGCAATGAACCAACCGGATAACGTTAATAGGCTAATGGCTGATAATAGTGTCAATAATCCTAAAATCATGCCTAAGGTTAAACCAAACCAGTGTTTACGGTAGAGTTTAAGGTAAGGGATTAAATCACGCATCGAGATCCCTCTTATCTGTAGATGTAAGCATGTCAGCTAATAAACCTTGATGACTAATGGTATCAAAAGCCCCGTTTTGAACTAATTTACCGTTATCCATAACCAGAATGCGGTCCATAGCATGCAGTTGATCTAGACGGTGACTCACCATCAGTGTGGTGCGATCAGTAACTGCCATAGCTAAACTTTCTAGCACTAAGCGCTCACTGTTAGCATCAAGGCTTGCCGTGGGTTCATCAAGTAGCCAAAAAGCGCCGTTTTGTAACATTGCACGCGCTACGGCAATACGTTGTGCTTGGCCGACAGACAAACCACCTGAGCGATCACCTACATGGTGTTCATAGCCTTTTTCAAGACGTTGAATAAATTCATCAGCATAGGCTTGGCGAGTGACTTGTTCGATATCGTTATTCGTGGCACTTGGATTACCGAGCGTAATGTTATCGCGTACAGAACCATGGACTAATAATGGATTCTGACCGACCCAACTGATCGCTTGACGCCATTGATCATGCCTAAGTTGATTCAGTTCAACATCGTTTATTTTGATACTGCCACGGTAAGGTAAAAAGCCGAGTAGGGCATTGAGTAAACTGGTTTTACCCGCGCCACTTGGACCAATTAATGCCACATGTTCTTTGGTATTAATGGTAAAGCTTAGAGGACCTGCCAGTATTTTACCTTCAGGGCTTAGCACTTCAAGATCGGTTACTGTTATATGAATAGCATCTGGGGTGGGTAATGGTGTGTCACCGTTACTCATTTCATCTGCTTCAATGTTTAAAAATTCAACAATTGATTCAGCAGCACCGATGGCTTGCGCTTTAGCATGGTAGAAGGTACCAAGATCTCGCAGTGGTTGATAAAACTCAGGTGCGAGCACTAATACAAATAAACCTGTAAATAGCGAAAGAGGTACACCATAGTTACCAAAGTT
Organism: Photobacterium sp. NCIMB 13483; assembly: GCF_003025475.1. Lineage (NCBI taxonomy): Bacteria > Pseudomonadati > Pseudomonadota > Gammaproteobacteria > Vibrionales > Vibrionaceae > Photobacterium > Photobacterium sp. NCIMB 13483. The sequence goes on along the minus strand of NZ_PYLV01000003.1, from coordinate 273,144 downwards.
CAGTTCGCCGATGAAAGCAAAACCAAAATACACTGCAACAATAGCAACAGAAATTGCTGAGAAGAATTCTAATACAGCTGATGATAAAAAGGCTAATCGCAGCACTTCCATGGTGCGTTTACGTAGGACGTGTGAAGCGGCATCTAAATTTTCAGCTTCAGCATCAACGCGATTAAATAATCGTAGGGTTGATAAACCTTGTAAACGGTCATAGAAGTGACCAGATAAACGTTGTAACGCTTTAAAGTTACGACGGTTAGCATCTGCTGCACCTAAACCGACTAATGCCATAAAAAATGGAACTAACGGTGCAGTAATAAGGAAGATTAAGCCTGCAGCCCAGTTAAGCGGGAATACCACGACTAAAATCACCACCGGAATTAATACCGCCAGTGACATTTGTGGTAAGTAGCGCGCAAAGAAATCTTGCATTTCTTCGACTTGCTCAAGCACTAAACTTGCCCATACGCCAGCCGGTTTACCCTTGATATAAGCAGGACCGAGATTTTGTAAGCGGTTGAGAATTAATTGGCGAATATGGAGTCGAATTTGTTCACCGCAACGGTAACCACAAACCTCTCGTCCCCAGCTACATAATGCACGTAAACCAACGATAACAATAAGACCAACAAACTGATTAATAAGTTGGTATTTATCGGTATGCTCCATGATCAATTGATGCAAAATATTGGCTAATAAAGCTGCTTGCCCGACAAGCAATAATCCCGAAATAAACCCTAAGCCAATACTGAACATCATCCAACGTTTGGCGAGTTTACTTTGGGATTTTAACCATTTGGTCAAATCGCGTTGTAATTGTTTATCCATATAAATAAGGTTTCATTACGGTATTTATGGTAAGTCGCTCTTACAACAACACAAATTGAAATTTATGCTGCTGTAAGGAAAAAAGCTGCTGTATAAACAGAGGCTTGATGTTACTTATTTTGATCTGCGAGAGCGTCTAAATAACGCTCAGCATCCAATGCGGCCATACAGCCTGTTCCAGCAGACGTGATAGCTTGGCGGTAGCTATGATCCATTACGTCACCCGCTGCAAAAATACCCTCAACACTGGTTTGAGTAGCATTACCGTGGATACCAGATTGGACTTTAATATAGCCATTTTCCATATCTAATTGACCATTGAAAATAGCGGTATTTGGCTGGTGGCCAATAGCAATAAACACACCCATTACATCAAGTTCTTCAGTTGCATCTGATTGGGTATCTTTAAGACGTAAACCTGTTACACCCATGTCATCCCCTAAGACTTCATCAAGGGTACGATCAGTGTGCAAAATGATATTGCCATTGGCGACTTTTTCCATCAGACGATTGATTAGAATTTTCTCAGAACGGAAGCTATCGCGACGGTGAACAAGGTGTACTTCTGCGGCAATATTTGACAGATATAACGCTTCTTCAACAGCGGTGTTACCACCACCGATAACGGCAACTTTTTGGTTACGGTAAAAGAAACCATCACAAGTCGCACAAGCAGATACGCCACGGCCTTTAAATGCTTCTTCTGAGTCTAAACCAATGTATTTTGCAGAAGCACCGGTTGAGATAATAAGCGCATCACAGGTGTATTCACTGTTTTCGCCTTTTAAGCGGAAAGGGCGCTGGCTGAAATCAGTTTCACTAATAAAGTCAGTGATAATTTCAGTTTCAAATTTCTCTGCATGGGCTTTCATGCGGTCCATAAGTGCTGGGCCTGTTAGCTCATCAGCATCGCCAGGCCAGTTTTCAATTTCAGTAGTAGTCGTAAGTTGACCACCTTGCTGCATACCTGTGATCATTACTGGTGAGAGGTTTGCACGTGCAGCATAGACAGCAGCAGTATAACCCGCTGGTCCAGAACCAAGGATGAGTAGTTCACAATGTTTTACGTTACTCATTTTTTCTCCAGGCTGAATAATATTATTATTATGGAAGACTGATTGTAGGTAAATTGCAGTCGTAAAGGAAGAGGATGTAAGACAATCAATTATTTGCTTGCCCTATTGAATTCGGGCGACAAACGTTTAATAGCGTCTCAACTTTAATAAAAAAAAGAAGCTAGATTGACGACAAAAATACCGTAGTAATAGGCTTTTTTGAAGAGTTAAATGTGAAAAGTCAGATCGTGTTTTTTTGATCTAGCACAAATTTCATTAAAAAAAATACATGATATTCGTTATTTTAATTTTTTGAATAATGATTGTATAACTATTGCTGTAATAGACAGATAGATGATTAAAACTCACAGTTGTTAAATTATGTTAATGTATTTGTGTTGATATGATTAATTTACTTTGATAATCCGTTTTGTTTTGGTACAACATAGTTAAATATTTGTTTTTGATGAGCAGCTGCTAGTAAAATCCTTCAGTATTTGAGGATGGTTATAGTCATAGGTAGAAATAAAATCCAACAATATCGTAACTAAATAGCATGATCGTCTGATATTTATCACGGATTGTTTGACTATTAGAGTATTTGATTCTAAAAATAGATAAGATGTAGTATATTTTTTTGCAAGGAAGTGAGAAGGTGGAATAAAAAATGGTAGATACCAAAAAGAAACCATCCAAGGAATTGGATCGCATAGACCGTAATATTTTGAATGAACTTCAAAAAGACGGTCGAATTTCAAACGTCGAGCTTTCTAAGCGTGTTGGCTTATCACCGACACCTTGTTTAGAGCGTGTACGTCGATTAGAGCGCCAAGGCTATATCAGCGGTTATACTGCACTATTAAACCCACAGTTTCTTGATGCATCACTACTTGTGTTTGTTGAGATCACTCTCAACCGTGGTGCGCCAGATGTTTTTGAGCAGTTTAATAAGTCGGTACAAGAGCTAGAAGATATTCAGGAATGTCATTTAGTTTCTGGTGATTTTGACTATTTGTTGAAAACACGTGTATCAGATATGTCGGCTTACCGTAAATTGCTTGGTGAAACTTTGCTACGTCTTCCTGGTGTTAACGATACTCGTACCTATGTTGTTATGGAAGAAGTTAAGCAAAGCAACAACTTGGTTATTAAAACACGCTAGATATTCGTGCTTTAAGCAATCGAAGATTGAGATATATATACACCCTGAATAACGTGATTGTTATTCAGGGTGTATTTGTTTATACGCTATAAAAATAATAATTGGTGATTAATCATCCAAACGGATCTACAAATTGACATAATGATGAATTTATTTGACGGCAGACCGTCTAAAATAAGTAACGACTAGCCGTTTGAGATAATTAGCTTTTATTGCTTACTATTTGAAAATAATTTTATTTTAAAGGGCAACGAACACAGACAATGTGGTCTTTTAGTATAGAATGATGGCATTAAAACATTTACTTTATATTTGTGAGTTTGCCAACAACGTGGCTGGGTATTGGATGTAGTGTTGTTATTAGCAGCAAAGGCGCCACTTTAGTCGCTGAAAATATCAGCTTGTTGGCAAAACATTTGAATTTGATAGAAACACCGGAGTTATTCTTGAGGAAGTTTAAAGGTAAAAAACTGCCCAAAATGCGTTTATCGGGTGGGCAACGCATTATTGAAGGTTTTTTGATCATCAGTATTTTAGTCGCCATTTATATGATGGTAGCGCTAGTCACATTTAATCCGGCAGACCCATCTTGGTCGCAGACTGCTTGGGAAGGTGTTGTTCAGAATAAAGCAGGCTCATTTGGCGCGTTAGTCGCAGATACTCTGTTCTTTATTTTTGGATCACTGGCTTACGTTATTCCGATTATTTTAGTGTCATTAGGCTGGTTTGTTTTTCAGCGTCGAACCAAAATGCTGTCATTGGATTATATGGTTTACGGCACTCGTTGGTTGGGATTGATTTTATTAATCTTAAGCAGTTGTGGTTTAGCCGATCTTAACTTTGATGATATTTGGTATTTCTCATCAGGCGGTGTTATTGGTGATGTTGTTGCCAACGTATCGTTACCATTACTCAATGTACTAGGTGCAACCTTACTCCTCATGTTTGCATGGGCGATTGGCTTTACGCTCTTTACGGGTGTTTCGTGGACAACCATTGTTGATCAATTGGGTGAAAAAACACTATCAAGCTTAACATGGATATTGAATAAGTTACGTTCAGATAAACATGAAATGATGCGTCCGTTTGCCACTGAAATTGCAGCCGAAGCAGATATGCCTTATGCCAAGCATCTGCATGATGTTAATGACGAGCATGATGATCCACTATTGTCGTCTTATGCGAATTCAGCTCATGAAGAAGCGTCTGCTGGTCACTCTTTTGAGCGTAAAGTCCCGGTTTATAACGCAGCACAGCAAACACCGATTATTCATTCAACCGCTGCTGTTGCCGCTGATCCATTAATGGATATCGCAGCACCACAAGTTGAACCTCAAGCTTATGTTGCGCCAGTAGAAGAGGCAGCACCATATGTTGAACCTCAAGCTTATGTTGCGCCAGTAGAAGAGGCAGCACCGTATGTTGAACCTCATGCCTATGTTGCGCCAGTAGAAGAGGCTGCACCATATGTTGAACCTCAAGCTTATGTTGCGCCAGTAGAACAGGCAGCACCATATGTTGAACCTCAAGCTTACGTTGCGCCAGTAGAACAGGCAGCACCACAAGTTGAACCTCAAGCTTATGTTGCGCCAGTAGAAGAGGTAGCACCGTATGTTGAACCTCAAGCCTATGTTGCACCAGTAGAACAAGTAGCACCGATACAAGGTTTATCTGTTTCAGCACTTGAGCGCGAGCTTGAAAAAGATGAAGATTTTACGGTTGCGGTTGATGAGCAAATGCAACATGTGATTAATACTGTTGTTAGTGAGCAACCTACTGCATCACAAGTCTATGCTGAACCTGTTGCGGCGTCTTTTGCACCGACAGCGGCTGTTGATACTTCAGAAGAAGGATTAACAGACGAGGAAATTTTCCTAAAACGTATTCGTGATAAACAAAAAGAACAAGCACACCTTGCAGGATTAGATAATCCATTCTTAATGCAAAGGGAGCCTGATCTTCCGGTTCCAACATCACCAATGCCAACATTAGATTTGCTACAGCCTGCACGTAAAACGGTTGAGAAAGCGTCTGATGAAGAATTACAAGCGATTGCAGCTCTGATTGAATCAAAACTTGCTGATTATAAAATCAAAGTGCAAGTTAAAGGTATTTATCCCGGGCCTGTTATTACACGTTACGAACTTGACCTTGCCCCTGGCGTAAAAGTGAGTCGTATTTCTGGGCTATCAAAAGACTTAGCGCGTGCATTATCAACCACATCAGTACGTGTGGTTGAAGTGATTCCGGGTAAACCTTACATTGGTTTAGAGCTACCGAATAAGAGCCGTGAAACGGTTTATATGTCGGAAGTGATTGCCAGTGAGCAATTCCAAAATGTTGGTGGCGCATTACCTATCGTACTTGGTAATGATATTGCGGGTGAAGCCGTTGTGGCTGATTTAAGCAAGATGCCCCACTTATTGGTTGCCGGTACCACAGGTTCTGGTAAATCAGTGGGTGTAAACGTGATGATTTTGAGTTTACTTTATAAATGTAAGCCAGAAGATTGTCGCTTTATTATGATTGACCCGAAAATGTTGGAATTATCGATTTATGAAGGTATTCCACATCTATTAACGGAAGTGGTTACGGACATGAAAGATGCCGGTAATGCACTACGTTGGTGTGTCGGTGAAATGGAACGCCGTTATAAAGTATTAGCCGCTTGTGGTGTACGTAGCCTTGCAGGTTATAACGCTAAACTAAAAGAAGCAGCAGAAGCGGGCCACCCAATCCACGATCCATTGTGGAAACCGGGTGATACCATGGATGAATACCCACCATTATTGGAGAAAATGCCAAGTATTGTGGTCATCGTCGATGAATTTGCTGACTTGATGATGGTTGTTGGTAAGAAAGTTGAAGAATTGATTGCACGTTTAGCACAAAAAGCACGTGCAGCTGGCATTCACTTAGTATTAGCTACCCAGCGTCCATCAGTTGATGTTATCACTGGTTTGATTAAAGCCAATATTCCAACGCGAATGGCATTTACGGTTTCAACCAAAACTGACTCACGCACTATTCTTGATCAAGGTGGTGCCGAAACATTGTTAGGTATGGGTGATATGCTGTACTTACCATCAGGCCAAAGTCATACCATTCGTGTTCATGGTGCGTTTGCTTCTGATGAAGATGTGCACAATGTGGTTAATGATTGGAAAGCGCGTAGTAAGCCCCAATATATAGATAGTATTCTAAATTCAGATCAAGGTGCCGATAGCTTACTACCAGGTGAAGCACCATCGGGTGATGATGATTTAGATCAGCTATTTGATGAAGTGGCTGCTTTTGTAGCAGAAACGCGTCGAGCATCTATTTCAGGTGTACAGCGTCGATTTAAAATCGGTTATAACCGTGCTGCACGTATTGTTGATCAATTACAAGCACATGGCATCGTGAGTGCTCCGGGGCATAATGCTAACCGTGAAGTATTAGCGCCGCCACCCGTACAGCATCACGATTAATATCTAGCGATAAATAGCCACGTATGCTGTAAGCACTAAAGTGTAAATAAAACCGCTGTGATAGAGATTATCACAGCGGTTTAATACTAAAGAGGTTAGCGAATATGATGAAGAAACTCGTAATGAGCATGTTAGTTGCCGCACCAATGTTGGTTGCGTCAAATGCATGGGCTGCAACACCGCAACAAGCACTAAGTAGCCGTCTTGATAAAGTGAATGCATTTAGCGCTAACTTTACTCAAAAAGTCACCAGCCCTGATGGTGAAGTTTTAGTAAATGGTACTGGCGATTTATCGATTAAACGCCCTAATTTATTTCGTTGGAAAACCGTGACACCTGATGAAAGTTTATTGGTTTCTGATGGTAAAACCGTATGGTATTACAGCCCGTTTGTTGAGCAAGTAACAGCAATGTGGCTTAAAGATGCGACAGAGCAAACGCCGTTTGTATTATTAACCCGTAATAGTGCAAGTGATTGGTCGAAGTATAATGTCGCTCAGTTAGTGGATACCTTTACCTTAACTCCAAAAGATAAAACATCATCAATGGATAAATTCGTGGTCACGGTATCAAAAGCAGGTGATGTACGTAATTTCTCAGTCATTGAAACTGATGGGCAACGTAGTCAGTATGTCTTGAGCGATTTTAAACGCACAACACCTGCAGCCAGTTTATTTACCTTTACACCGCCAAAAGGTGTGGAGTTAGATGACCAACGTAACTAATTGTTATTCTAATTAATTATTATGAGAAGGTGGCGAATGAGCCACCTTTTTCTGTCTTAGGGGAGTCATTATATTGAATAATTTCAGCCTAGATTTTTCCTCAGATTTTAGACCTTTGGCAGCAAGAATGCGGCCACGAACGGTAGAGGAATACATTGGTCAACAACATATTCTTGGTGAAGGAAAACCACTGCGTCGAGCATTAAAAGCGGGTCAATTGCACTCGATGATTTTGTGGGGACCACCAGGAACAGGTAAAACAACCTTAGCCGAAGTGGCTGCCAATTATGCCAATGCTGAAGTTGAACGCGTTTCTGCAGTTACCTCAGGCATTAAAGATATTCGCGCAGCAATAGATAAAGCGCGTGATAATAAAATGGCAGGCAGACGTACTATTTTATTTGTTGATGAAGTACATCGGTTCAATAAAAGCCAGCAAGATGCATTTTTGCCACATATCGAAGATGGCACCGTGACCTTTATTGGCGCGACCACTGAAAATCCTTCGTTTGAGCTTAATAACGCTCTGTTATCCCGTGCGCGGGTGTATAAATTAAAATCCCTTGAAGATGATGAAATTCTTGAAGTGATTGAACAAGCGTTAACAGATAAAGAACGTGGTATTAGCGAAACCAATTTTGAGTTTGTAGGTGAAGTAAAACAGCAATTGGCTGAATTTGTACGTGGTGATGCACGAATGTCACTTAATTATCTTGAACAGTTAATAGATATGGCTGAAGAAGATAAGCAGGGCATCAAACAAATCACGGTAGAGTTATTAGCTGAAGTAACCGGTGAAAAAGTCGCTCGGTTTGATAACAAAGGCGATCTTTGGTATGACATGATTTCTGCGGTACATAAATCTATTCGTGGTTCTAATGCCGATGGTGCGCTGTATTGGTTTGCGAGAATGCTGCAAGCAGGGTGTGATCCACTGTATGTTGCGCGTCGATTATTAGCCATTGCATCAGAAGATATTGGTAATGCTGATCCTCGTGCGATGCAAGTCGCTGTGTCGGCATGGGATTGTTATACCCGCGTTGGCGCTTATGAAGGTGAACGAGCGATAGCCCAAGCCATTGTCTATTTAGCCTGTGCTGCTAAAAGTAATGCGGTGTATGTTGCGTTCAACCTTGCTAAAGCCGATGCGCGTGAATTTCCTGATTTTGAAGTGCCGCCACATTTACGTAATGCACCAACCAAACTGATGAAAGAATTGGGCTATGGTGAAGGTTATCGTTATGCTCATGATGAACCAGGTGCTTATGCTCCTGGTGAAGTGTATTTACCGCGCGAAATTCGTGATCGAGTTTATTATCAGCCTTCAAAACGGGGCTTAGAGATAAAAATATCAGAAAAGTTGGATTATCTTGCTTCTTTAGATGCAAAAAGCCCGCTAAAGCGCTACCAATAATAAGGCTTTTTGGGTATCGTTAAGTGATTGGCAACAATTTGTTATGGTTGCCTCCCAACTACAACTATTTTAATAAGAAATGCCTAAATAACGCGCATTTCAGACTATTAAGAGCACAGGATTAGCATGCTAGATTCTAAATTACTTCGAACTGAGCTGGATGAAACAGCTGCAAAACTCGCGCGTCGTGGTTTTAACCTTGATGTAGAAACTTTACGCAACTTAGAAGAGCAACGTAAGTCTCTTCAAGTAAAAACAGAAGAGCTTCAAGCACAGCGTAACTCGCGATCGAAGTCGATTGGTCAGGCAAAAGCAAAAGGTGATCACGCTGAAGCTGAGCGTATTATGGCGGAAGTCGGCAACCTAGGTTCTGAGCTTGATGAAGCAAAAACAGCATTAGCTGAGCTTCAAACTCAACTTGATACTATCACTCAAATGCTACCAAACATCGCTGATGAGTCAGTACCAACAGGTAAAGATGAGTCAGAAAACGTTGAAGTTTCACGTTGGGGTCAGCCAAAAGCGTATGACTTCGAAGTGAAAGATCATGTTGATCTTGGTGAAATGGCTGGTGGTCTAGATTTCGCAAGTGCTGTAAAAATTACTGGCGCACGTTTCATCGTAATGAAAGGTCAATTTGCTCGTCTACACCGCGCAATTGCACAGTTCATGCTAGATCTTCACACTGAAGAGCATGGTTACACAGAAATGTACGTACCGTACCTAGTGAACGCTGACAGCCTATTTGGTACAGGTCAATTACCTAAATTTGGTGAAGATCTATTCCACACTCAACCGCTAACTGAAAAAGTGAATGATGAAGAGCCTCGCGTGCTTTCATTAATTCCAACAGCAGAAGTGCCTGTAACAAACATGATGCGTGACACCATTACTGATGAAGCAGATTTGCCAATCAAGATGACTGCACACACGCCATGTTTCCGTTCAGAAGCCGGTTCTTACGGTCGTGATACTCGTGGTCTTATCCGTATGCACCAGTTCGACAAAGTTGAGCTAGTTCAGATCACTCGCCCTGAAGATTCAATGGCAGCACTTGAAGAACTAACAGGTCATGCTGAGAAAGTGCTACAACTTCTAGAGCTACCTTACCGTAAAGTGGTACTTTGTACTGGCGATATGGGCTTTGGTTCTTGCAAAACTTACGACTTAGAAGTGTGGGTTCCTGCTCAAGAAACTTACCGTGAGATTTCTTCATGTTCAAACATGTGGGATTTCCAAGCACGTCGTATGCAAGCGCGTTTCCGTCGTAAAGGCGAGAAGAAGCCTGAGTTACTACACACACTAAACGGTTCTGGTCTTGCTGTTGGTCGTACTATGGTTGCTATTCTTGAAAATAACCAAGAAGCAGATGGCCGTATTATGATCCCTGAAGTACTACGTAAGTACATGCGTAACGCAACGCACATCGGTTAATCACTGATACTGCACTAAGCATGTAGCTTAAAAACCCAGTCGATAAGGCTGGGTTTTTTTATGAAAGAAAGGTAGAGAGGATTTTAGGGATGAGGTTTCTAGGTCGCGAGTATCGAGATAAAGTGCTTTACCTCGTGCCTTTATTTTAAACAGGATTCATTGTGAATGTATTGTTGGTATGTTTTTTTTCGTGCGGATAACGTTTGTTTTTAGCTTATTTAAAGCGACCTTTGTTATAGGTTTCGATATTTCGAGAAGGTGACTATCGAGATTAAAGACGATGCCGTTTATTGCTTTTCCCTCGGCCCTGATACCTCGTGCCTTGTATTATTCCTTGCGGTTTGTTGTCTTTCCTCATTTCTAAATATAAATCACATAATTGTTATGCATCTCAGGAATATTAATATGTTGATTGTGTATAATTGTGCTCTTATGCCATAGGTGGTTTAAATCAACGGATGAGTCATTCAAGTAATGAATAAGAACATTTATAAAACCGTATTATTTTCCCTTTTAGTTAGTTCACAATCTGTTTATGCAGAGCAAGTCGATATTACAATTTTAGGTACATCAGATCTTCATGGCCGATTTATACCTTGGGATTACACTACGGATAAACCTAATTTATCGGGTAGTTTGAGCCAAATAGCAACCAAGGTTGGCGAGCTAAGAAAGCAAGATCCTGAGATTATCTTAGTCGATGCGGGTGATGCGATTCAGGGTAATAATATCGAAACCTTTAAAAACGATCCTATCAGCCCGATGATGTTAGGCTTTAATCAATTAAAATATGATGCTTATGTATTGGGTAATCATGAATTTGATTTCGGTTTAAAGGTACTTAAAAATACCATTGCAACCTTTAATGGTACGCCACTCGCCGGTAATATTTTCCATAATGCAACCTCTCCTTTTTTACCGTCTTATAAAATCGTTGAACGTAAAGGCGTTAAAATTGGCATTATTGGTATGGATACACCAATGATCGCCGCTTTTGCTAATGGTAGTGATCGCTTGCAAGATCTGACCTTTAGTAACCCAAGTCTGGAAGTTAAAAAAGTTATTACCCAAATTAAAGATAAAACCGATGCCATCATTTTAGTGGCGCATATGGGTATCGATAACGAAAATAACATTGCTGATACTGGTGTGGGTGATATTGCACGTGCCAACCCAGAACTAGCCGCTATTGTTGCGGGCCATATGCACGTTAAAGTAGATAAGGCGATGATCAATGGAGTAATTATTACTGAACCGTATAAATATGGTCGCGCGTTATCTCGCATTGATTTAAATTTCAAAAAAGATGCGCAGGGTAAGTACACTCTGATTAATAAAGATAGCTTCACTTATAATATGAATAAATTACCATCAGACTCAGCGATGGAAACTATCTTTAAGCCTTATCACCATAAACTTCAGCAAGATGCGAATAAAGTTATTGGTCAATTAGATGGTCAAGATCTGGTGCCGCAAAATACCATTACAGGCATTCCTGAAAGCCAATTACATGACACAGGATTAACGTCTCTTTTCCAAGAAGTCGGTTTTTATTTTGCTCCACAAGCTAATGTTATTGCGGTTCACCTTGATAATATGAATCCATCGTTACCTGTGGGTGATATTAAGGTTAAAGATATTAATTTTAACTATGAATATGCTGGTGGTGAATACACAGTTTATGAAATGACGGGGAAAGATTTAAAAACCTACATGGAATGGTCAGCGGGGTATTTCAATAGTGTTAAGCCTACTGATCTTACTTACAGCTTTGATGCTAAACGTCGTTCATCAAAATACAGTACCCACGACATTTTCGGTGGCGTCACTTACCAAATTGATTTAACCAAAGCGGCAGGTCATCGTATTACCAACCTTAAAATGAACGGTAAACCGATTACGGATGCACAAACTATTAATTTAGGCATGAATAGCTACCGTATGGGACATTTAACGAAAAAAGGTGGGGTACTTGAAGGCCATAAATTTAAGGTGCTCTTTGATTCAAAAGCCCATTACGGCACTGAAGCTGGCACGGTTCGTCAATTAACCATGCGTTATATTCGTGATGTTAAAAAAGGCCATATTACAGGTAAAACTGAAAATGATTGGTCGGTTATTGGCTTATCAACCTCTAAAGCTGATCAACAACGTATCGCTAAACTGGTTAATAGCGGCAAGGTTGCATTACCAAGTATTGATAATGGTCGTTACACCAATACTGCGGCATTAACAGAAGCTGATTTAACCCGTAATACGCACTAATTTATCCATTGCGGTTGTTGGTTGTATTATATTAAGTACGCTATAAAAGGGCACATCATGTGCCCTTAATTTATTCTTTTTATGTTGCTGTCTTTCTTCTATAAGTCCCATAATTTCATCGATATTTAATACCGTCCAATAGACCTTATAAAGAATAATGTCTTTATTGTTTTTGATTTTTATGGAAAATATTTATAACTTATTTATCAAAAATAGAATAATTTTCTATAAATTGTTTTAGTTGTAGATGTAAATGAAATTTATTTCCCTGATTACATCCCTATACTGTAATGCATGATTATCGCGCTACAGATGATGATCTAAATTATTATTAATAAGGGAATATTATGAATTCAAAGCTACTTACTATTTTTCTTTTTATCTCTGTTTGTTTAATTTGGGGAACGACGTGGTTTGCGATGGAAGTTGCATTGAATTCTATTCCTCCTATTTTTGCCACCGCACTACGTTTTTTACTGGCGGCACCTCTACTGGTGGTGTTGACAAAGATCTTCAATCAACCATTGCTATTTCCAAAAGGTAAGCGTCGATGGTTGTTTATTGTCGCACTGATGTACTTCGCGATTCCGTTTACGTTGATGATCTTTGGTGAGCAATATATTTCATCTGGTTTAGCATCGATAATCTTTGCCAATATGCCCGTTGCGGTAATGCTGATGTCAGGTTTGTTCCTCAGTTTAAGACTGGCAAAGCACCAAATATTTGGGTTAATTGCAGCTGTTGTGAGTTTATGTTTAATTCTTGCAAATGAAATGCAGATGGGAAGCGATGATTATCTCGTTGGTACTGTTTGTTTAGGCGTTGCTGTTGCTATGCACGCAACTATGTATGTATTGGTGCAAAAATACTGTAAAGACATTGAAGTGCTGACCTATAACGCGCTACCAAGCTTCATTGCTGCTCTATTTTTATTTGCAGTTTCAGCTGTGACTGAAAATGTAAATGTTGCAGCCTTTAGTTGGGATTCAATTTCAGCGGTTGTTTATCTTGGTTTGGTGGCGAGTGTTGGCGGTATTGTTGCGTATTTCAAACTGGTGCAGGTATCAACTCCTTTTAAAGCGTCTATCTGTTTTCTAATTTTCCCTGTGGTTGCGCTGTTTATCTCTAGTTATATTAATGGTGAAGCACTGTCTCAACAATCATTGATAATGATGCTGCCTCTTCTTGCGGGTATTTTATTGACTAAAGTACCTAAGGGTGTTTTCAAGCAGCGTCGAGCTTTAAAAACAGTGAATAGTCATTAATATTGATTTTCTATTGCAGCCACCAAAGGGTGAAAAGCTTGTTATTGGCATAGACAGCTATTTGTTGTCTATGCCTCTTGATTATTGGTTTTCGTGAATAACTCTAATTAATTTTGCAGGTGTACCACCATAAAGAGAATCGGCGGGTACATCGCAATTAACCACAGAATTTGCGGCAATAACAGAGCGAGCACCAATAGTCACACCTTGGTTGATTACCACGTTGCCACCCACCCATACATCATCTTCAATCGTAATTGTATTCCAGATGGTTTTCCAATTACGACGATTACGATAATTTAAGTCATGACTAGCGCAGTAAAATTGTGTGTTTGGACCAATTAAGACATTATTACCAATAGTGATTTTAGCACCGTCTAACATAGTGACATTCATGTTGATGTAGGTGTTTTCTCCAATCGAAATTGTTTTACCAAATTCACAATAAAACGGTGAGCGCACAATACTGGATGGCGAAATATTCCCCATTAGCTGTTGAAACAGTTCATCACGCTGAGAGCTATCTATATTTTGGTTAATAGCCTGCAATAGATTTAATGCATTTTGACGAATATTTTCAATACAATCTGAGCCCGCATCAAAATCTTCGCCTGCAAGCATCTTTTCAAATTCAGTCATGTTGTCTCTCAACTTATTTTGTATGAGTTTATTTAACGATAATTCTATCACTGGTGATGTTATTTATTTATCACTCGATATTATAGATGAGACAGTGAGTCATATTTTTGTTATTGATTCGAAAAGAGTAGGAGTAAATGCCAAACCTAACCTCGTCACTCTCTATAGTAAATGCCAAGCCCAACCCTAAATGCCAAATCACTCCGTCATTCCCTACAGTGAATGCCCGCGAGGGCGATAGGGAATCTACTGTCCGCGCGTTGTAGAGTTAGTATTTTTCTTGGATTCTAGCGCATTTTTATTGGTGTCTTTAAGGCTCAATCACGCGGTGAGTCGATCCCTAATAGTCTCGTCTTTCAACTTTTGGGATGATGATAATGGGCTAAGTGAATGCCAAAACTAACATCATCATTCCTTATAATGAATGCCAAACCAACCCCCGTCATTCCCTACAGTGAATGCCCGCGAGGGCGATAGGGAATCTACTGTCCGCGCGTTGTAGAGTCAGTATTTTTCTTGGGTTCTAGCGCATTTTTATTGGTGTTTTTGAGGCTCAATCACGCGGTGAGTCGATCCCGAATAGTCTCGACCCTCAACTTTCGGGATGACGATAATGGGCTGAGTGAATACCAAGCCTAATCCCGTCACTCTCTATAGTAAATGCCAAGACCAACCTCGTCACTCTCTATAGTAAATGCCAAACCAACCCCGTCATTCCCTACAGTGAATGCCCGCGAGGGCGATAGGGAATCTACTACTCACGTGTTGTAGAGTTAATTTTATCTATTTTAGGGATTATGACTGTTAAGTATCGCCAATGAGGTGTTTTCATTGTTGTTAACATGAGTAACAAATTAAATACACTATGTTTAGGCTAATTATTTTGAAGAAAACGTATTAAAACAAGATCTAAGCGATACTTTTTATATGAATAGAGATCGTATAGTACGGATTAGATGGATACTGTTAAATAGGGCTGTTTTCGTAGAAAAGTCATACTTGGTGTTAAGCCTAATGGTATTTTAAGGTCACTCTAATAGTTATGGAGCAACAATTGGAATGAATAAGCGTGTATTTAATAAAGATAAAAACCAAGAAAATGAATCTAACTATTTAGACTGGATTAAGCAGTATAAGGATGGGTTTGTACTTAATACGTTAAGTAATGACTCGCTCACTTATAATGTTATTCATAGAGCACAGTGTTTATGCATATCATCAAAAGCTAAAAATGTACCATTTGGTGGTTTTACCCAACGAAGCTATAAAAAAATTTGTTGTGATCAACTAGATTCATTAATCAACAACCTCAAGTCAGAAGGGAAAGAACATAAATGTTGTCAAAAGTGCAATCCAGATAAAATTATTTAATTTTAGATATAACATTGTTTGAGTTAAAAAAGGTCGTCATTGACGGCCTTTGTTGTATCTGGACGTTTTTTTTGAAAAAAATTTAATCAAAAATAGCACTAAATTAACAATATTGTTATTCAGGCCATTTTTTAATAATTTCAACTTTATAAGTGATATTTTGCATTGTATTATAGTGCGATCTTTTCAGTATAAACCATTATGTATCATGCACTTAATGAAAATTACTTCTTGATAATAAATAGCTCAGAGATATACTAATTATATCGAAATAATTTAAGGTGTTTAGTATGGAACGTTCAGTTTTAGAGTTTTATTGTGAAAATTGTAAGGAAAAATACACTGGAATGATAAATGAGATCTGTCAGGTTGGTGTTAGATATAGAGCTTCATGTCCTTACTGTAATAACTCTAATAATTATAATTTGATGGGTGCTGCAATGAATATGTCTAATTGTATAAATGCAGTTGACGTATACAAGGATTAATAGATAAATTAAGAAAAAGGAAGTTGAAGTGTCATATAAAGAAATATTTGATGCGATTAATGTTGTTAATACTGTCAGTGTTGTTAGTGTATTTGTAGCTGTAATAAGCGCAGATCACGCCAGAAAAACTTATAAGTTAGCTAAAAACTTAGCGAAAAGATGTAATTTATTTTTTAGTGTACATCCGAATAACTTGATTATTACGGCAACTTCCACCACAGAGCGATTAATTGCCCATGAGATTTTGATTACTGTACGAAAAAATTTTTTCCAGAGAAAAACTTACTCTTTAACAAAATTATATAATTTAAACAGTCAGTTGCATAAAGGGTATGGTTATAATGATATTTTTTCAACACTATTTGAAAGAGGGTTAATTGCAGGAGAATCTTATGAATTTCCGATTACAGAGTTATTTAAATTAGCAACCAATAAAAGCATCTTACAAAAGAATTTTATTGGTTTAGATCTTAACTCATTAAGAATAGGAAAAAACGTTAAGATTACTTTTATGCTTAACGGTAATTCGTATCCGATTAATCTAAAGATGACTCAAAAATTATTAGATGAAATACTTAATGAGAACACTACATTTTCTAAATTTAGACTGAGAACATGTATAAGTTAATTAAATTTCACATGGAAGACAGTATATTTTTATTAGTACA
The DNA here is from genome assembly GCF_003025475.1 of Photobacterium sp. NCIMB 13483. NCBI lineage: Bacteria > Pseudomonadati > Pseudomonadota > Gammaproteobacteria > Vibrionales > Vibrionaceae > Photobacterium > Photobacterium sp. NCIMB 13483. The sequence continues at coordinate 256,360 of NZ_PYLV01000003.1, read as the reverse complement.
CATAAATCCCCATACTGTTAAATACCGCCTCAAAAGGCGGTATTTTTATATCAGAAGCGCAATCATCAATCAGAGAATAGCTGTTCCTCGTCCCTACAACCCTATATCCCAACTAAAAAAAAGGGCACGAAAAGTGCCCTTGAGTTATGTTGTGTTCGCAAGTTTTTACTCGCTGTTATGATTTCTGTGCTTGAGGATTCGAATGGAAACGAACCGCTTCATCTTCTGTAGCTGCGAGTGGATCATTGAAACGTTCCACATCCATTTCACCTTCTGATTTAGCAACAATACAGGTTACGACGCTATCACCTGTGATGTTAACGGCGGTGCGTACCATATCAAGCAGACGGTCAACACCCATAATCAGTGCGATACCTTCAACTGGTAGACCGACTTGGTTAAGTACCATTGCTAGCATAATGAGACCAACGCCTGGAACACCTGCCGTACCTACTGAGGCTAGTGTTGCGGTTAGAATAACCATGATGTAATCAGTCATTGTAAGGTCGATATTAAACGCTTGGGCAATAAATACTGTTGCCACACCTTGCATGATTGCGGTGCCGTCCATATTAATGGTTGCACCAAGTGGTACAGTAAATGAGGCAATTTTATTGTTAACGCCTAAACGCTTAGTCGCCGTTTCCATCGTTACAGGAATGGTGGCATTTGATGATGCGGTTGAGAACGCAAACATCACTGCATCTTCCATTTTCTTGAGGAAGGTAATTGGGCTTAAACCAGTAAATGCTTTTAGCATCACGCTGTAAGTGACCAATGCATGCAGTAATAGTGCAGCTACTAAAACAAGGAAGTAGTTAATTAAGCTATAGATAGCGTCAAGACCTAGTCCTGTGAACAATTTCGCCATTAAAAAGAACACACCGTATGGGGCAATGTTCATCAATAATGCTACCAGCTTCATGATCACTTCATTTAAATCAGCAAAGACTGCTGCCAGACGCTCGCCCGGTTTACCTGCGGCACTGATTGCAATACCAAATAAAACCGCAAAGACAATAATTTGAAGCGTGTTACCACTTGCCATTGCGCTAATAGGGTTAGTTGGGAACATACCCACAATAACGCTACCTAGTGATGGCGCTTCTTTTGATGCAAATGTTGTTGCTGCACTTAAATCAGCACCGGCACCTGGCTGGAAGATATTTGCCATGGTCAGTGCAAGGGTAATGGCTAAGGCTGTCGTGGTTAGATAAAACGCTAAGGTTTTTCCGCCTAAACGACCCAGTGTTGCTAAATCTTTTAATGAGCTAGTACCACAAACTAGCGATACAAATACCAGAGGCACGACTAACATTTTTAAGCTGGCAATAAAGATTTTACCACCGACATCAAACAGGCCATTTACGATATAGTCATGAATAAAAGCGACATCAGCAAAAAGGGAACGGATCATAAATCCTGTCAGAATACCTAAAATCATACCGAGGATCACTCGGCCAGTCAGTGACATTTTTTTCTTTTCTGTCGTCATTAGAAGTTATCCTTAATGTTTATTTCTCTCTGTCCATCGATTATCAGAGTGCGTTCGGAGAGTAGCAGTTATTCATCTGTTAACGCGAAGTAATAATTGTTATTAACCGCTAAAATTTGCGTTAAGTCACAAATTTTATACCGATTTAATGTTTATAAAATCTATTTTTAACTAATATTTAACGAAAATTGCGATTTGAATGTATATTTTTTAATAAAACGTTGTTTTTTCGAGGTGTATAGTCGGGATTTTCGAGGCGTAACGATTAGTGGTAAAAATGGCGAGTGACTCGTCAGTGAGTCTGGCGATCAAAAAAGGGTGATAAAAAGAGGAAAGAGAAGACAGTCACGTAGTGTTTGTTGGAGGATTTATCAAAAATACGTGACTGTGGGGCTACATGTTAATGCAATTAAAACTGGTAATTATTTCGCCACATTACCCGCGACATTCATAATATCCCAAGTACGGGAAAATGGCGGCGCATAGGCAAAATCCATCATACCTAATTGTTCAGTTGTTGCGCCAAGGCTGATGGCTACGGCAAGGGCATCAACACGGTGAACAGCACCTTTATTACCAATCATTTGTCCACCAAGTAATTTTTTATTATCAGAGCGGTAAACCAATTTAATATAAAGTGGTGATTGACCTTCACAGTAGTTGGTGTGGCATTTATCACTGATATATACGGTGCTGTAATCAATATTCGCTTGTTGAGCTTCACGCTCTGAGAGTCCGGTGCGAGCGGCTTCTAAGCCTAAAACTTTGACACAACTGGTGCCTAATGTGCCGTCATAACTGAGGTTTTTGCCAGCGATATTTTCACCGACTAAACGGCCCATTTTATTGGCGCCTGTTGCGAGTGGAATATAAACAGGTTGTTGTAACTGTGCATGCCAAATAGTGGCGCAATCGCCAGCCGCCCAAATATTATCTAATGATGTTTTCCCTTGTTGATCAATGATTATTGCGCCATTGGCTAAACGTTCAATGCCTGTTGCTGCAATAAAATCTGTATTGGGCTTCACACCAGTACAGCAGATCACTAGATCAGTCGCATAAATGTCTTTATCGGTTTTAATACTAGTAACACGATCATCACCAATAATCTCACTCACTGATTCTCTAAGGTGAATCTGTACGCCAGCTTGTTCAAGTTCAGGTTGAATATGTTGGCTGATTTCAGTATCAAAGGCATCGGGAATTAAGCAGGCGGCACGTTCAATTAAGCGTACTGTTTTACCTTGATGGATCATCGCTTCAGCCACTTCTAAGCCAATAAAACCAGAGCCAATAATCGTGACATGTTGGCATAGTGGATCGGCAAGGGCGGTTTTAATATCAAGGCCATCTTGCATACGACGTAGTGAATAAACCCCATGTTTTTCAAGGCCAGCTATTGGGGGTAATATTTCTTTGGCCCCTGTTGCAATCATTAAACGATCATAATGGGTAACGAGTGTTTCCCCTTGATGTTCAACGGTGAGTTGCTGCTGTTGTGGGTCGAGACCAATAACACGATGTTGAGTTAAGACCTGAATCCCTTTTTCTGCAAATTGTGCTGGGGTAAATTCCGCCATGAAATTAGCGTCAGAAAATTCATCACCAATATAATAAGGTAGGCCACAAGCGCCAAAAGAGATCACATTAGACGCTTCATAAACAACAATCTCAGCGGTTGGGTTAATGCGTTTTGCTTTTGCTGCTGCGCTCATGCCAGCGGCTTCACCACCAATAATGATAATTTTCATACTATTGTCTCTTCCTTAAAAAATGGAGAAGGGAGGCAATCAACCTCCCTTAAAACGAGTGTTAAATGTTGATTAAGCCGCTGATTCTTCGCCGTCTAAGTTAACAACGTCATCGCTATTAAAGATAGCCATATCTGTTTCGCCCATCACTTTACTGGTGATTGTGCCTGCGGTGATTGAACCTGAAACGTTAAGCGCAGTACGACCCATATCAATTAAAGGTTCAATTGAGATCAAAAGACCGGCAAGAGCCACTGGCATATCCATCGCTGATAGTACAATCAGTGCCGCAAATGTTGCACCGCCACCAATACCTGCAACACCAAAAGAGCTCACAGTGATAATCGCAACTAAAGTACATAGAAAGCCGATATCCATTGGGTTTATACCCACGGTTGGTGCAATCATTACTGCCAGCATGGCTGGGTAGATTCCTGCGCAACCATTTTGACCGATAGTTGAACCAAACGAAGCGGCAAAGTTAGCAATACCAGATGGAATACCAAGGCATTTTTCTTGGGTTTGCACGTTCATTGGAATTGAACCAGCACTGGTGCGAGATGTGAAAGCAAAAGCCAGTACTGGAATGATTTTTTTCAAGTGGCGTAGTGGGTTAATACCAACAAGCGCAACAAGTGCTAAGTGAATCATAAACATCAGAATTAATGCGGCATAAGAAGCAAAAACGAAGTTGGCAAGATTCACAATATCAGTGTAGTTTGAGCCTGAAATTACCTTGGTCATTAGTGCTAATACGCCAAATGGTGTTAGACGTAATACTAACGTTACCATACGCATAACAATCGCTTGGGCAACTTTAATGAAGCCTTCAAATTGTGCGAAAATTTCAGGTTTTTTCTTAGCAATACCTGTTGCTGATAAGCCAATGAAAATAGAGAAGATAACCACTGCGATAGTTGAAGTACGACGTGCACCTGTCATATCTAAGAATGGGTTGGCAGGAATAAACTCAATTATTAATTTAGCAAACGACATTGCTTCTACATTAGAAAGGGTTGATTCAAGACTTTTAGCACGTGCCATTTCAGCCGCACCTGATGTTAGTCCTTCTGCGGTAAGACCAAAAAGGTTAGCCATTAGAATACCGACACAAGCGGCAATCATGGTAGTAACAATCAGAACCCCAAGAGTCAGGCTACTGATTTTACCAAGTGAGGTGCCACCGTTAAGCTTTAAAATGGCGGAAATAATAGACACCATTACTAATGGAATAATGATCATTTGTAATAGACGCACATAGCCTACGCCGACAATGTCAAAATACTCAATCGATGTTTTGATGACCTCAGAGCCAGCACCATAAAAAACTTGTAGCGCAGCACCAAAAGCAATACCTAATCCTAAACCGGCAAACACACGTTTAGTAAAACTGTAGTGTTTATTTTGCATATGATATAGAAATGCTATCAAGCCAACAAATATGGCGAGGTTCGTTACAATACCTAAAGTCATCATGAATCCTTCATATCAAATAAAAAAGTAGGGTATTTTTATTGTTCCTATCTATTTAGGGTTAAATTTTGCTGGTTTTATAATTAATTACAAGCAAATTAACGCAATTAATGTAAGTGATATTGTCAGAAGGGAAAACGATCAAGATCGCTAATTATGAACGAGAGATGAATATTTGTTTATAAAATTAGAGTTCGCAGCGGAGCTAGATCAATATTCAACAACCTATTAACAATGACAAATAAGTTGATGTATTTGATGCGATATAAGAAGGAAAATGTATAAAAAAAAGACAAAAAAATACCGACAACTGAGTTATCGGTATTCAGTATTAAAATGTAGTGTAAATTACATTACACGCATACCTGGTTGAGCACCTTCATGGGGTTCTAAAATCCAAAGATCTTTACCACCAGGGCCAGCTGCAAGGATCATACCTTCAGACATACCAAATTTCATTTTACGCGGTTTTAGGTTAGCAACCATTACTGTTAGTTTGCCAACAAGTTCTTCTGGTGTGTAAGCTGATTTAATACCAGAGAATACTTGACGCATTTCACCACCGATATCCAATTGGAATTTCAATAGTTTGTCTGCTTTTGGCACGGCTTCACAAGAAACAATCTTCGCAATACGCATATCAATCTTAGCGAAATCATCAAATTCGATTTCAGCTTCAATTGGCTCTTCTGTTAATGGGCTTTTTGGTTGAGCAGCTTCAAGTGCGGCTTTATCAGCTGCTGCTTCTTCTTTTGATGCTTCAACCATTGCTGCAACATGTACAGGATCGATACGATTAAACAATGCCTTGAACTTAGTGACTTCATGGTTTGTTAGTGGTGTTTCGATGCCTTCCCACGTTAATGTTTCGTTTAGGAAGCCTTCAGTACGCTCTGCAAGTTTTGGCATTACAGGTTTTAGGTAAGCCATTAACACGCGGAATAGGTTGATACCAACAGTACAGATTTCCTGTAGCTCTTGATCTTTACCTTCTTGCTTAGCAACAACCCAAGGTGCTTTTTCGTCAACATACTGGTTAGCTTTGTCAGCTAGCGCGGTGATTTCACGAATTGCGCGGCTGTATTCACGGCTCTCATAAAGATCACCAATGCGTGCTGCTGCTGCAACGAACTCAGCATAAAGCTCTGGTTCTGCAAATTTCTCAGATAACATGCCGTCAAAACGCTTAGCAATAAAGCCTGCGTTACGTGATGCTAGGTTAACAATCTTGTTTACAACATCGCTGTTTACGCGTTGAGTGAAATCTTCAAGATTAAGGTCGAGATCATCAATACGGTTGTTTAGTTTTGCTGCGTAGTAGTAACGTAGGCATTCAGGATCAAGGTGGTTTAAGTAAGTACCTGCCTTAATGAATGTGCCTTTAGATTTTGACATCTTCGCGCCATTCACGGTTACGTAACCATGTACGAACACGTTATTTGGCTTACGGAAACCTGCGCCATCTAGCATTGCAGGCCAGAATAGGCTGTGGAAGTAAACAATGTCTTTACCGATGAAGTGGTAAAGCTCAGTTGAACTGTCTTTATTCCAGAATTCGTCAAAATCAAGATCATCACGCTTGTCACAAAGGTTTTTAAATGAACCCATGTAGCCGATTGGTGCATCTAGCCATACGTAGAAGTATTTGCCAGGTTCGCCAGGGATCTCAAAACCGAAGTAAGGTGCATCACGAGAGATATCCCACTGTTGTAGGCCTGACTCGAACCACTCTTGCATCTTGTTTGATGTTTCATCTTGAAGTGCGCCAGATTTAGTCCATGCTTTTAGCATGTCTTCAAACTGTGGCAGATCAAAGAAGAAGTGCTCTGAGTCTTTCATGATTGGTGTAGCACCAGACACAGCTGATTTTGGATTGATCAGATCTGTCGGGCTGTAAGTTTCACCACAGTTGTCACAGTTATCACCGTATTGATCTTCAGCTTTACACTTAGGGCAAGTGCCTTTTACAAAGCGATCAGGTAAGAACATTTCTTTCTCGGGGTCAAATAACTGAGAAATAGTGCGGCTAGTAATAAAGCCTTTATCTTTTAACTGGGTGTAAACAAAAGAAGCAAGCTCACGGTTTTCAGGTGAGTGCGTGCTGTGGTAGTTACTAAAGTCAATATCGAAACCGGCGAAGTCAGCTTGGTGCTCTTTGCTCACTTCTGCAATCATTTGCTCAGGTTCCATACCCATCTGCTGGGCCTTAAGCATGATTGGAGTACCGTGTGCGTCATCTGCACAGATAAAATGAACTTCGTTGCCGCGAAGGCGCTGGTAGCGCACCCAAATATCCGCTTGAACATGCTCTAGCATGTGACCTAAGTGGATAGAACCGTTAGCGTACGGCAGGGCGCAGGTCACCAGAATTTTTCTTGGATTAGCAGCCATAATTACTTCTTTCGCTCATGATGGGTAGAAAAACATAGCCATAAATACTACCTGATGGACAGCATATTGACTAGCATCGGATACTGATTTATCTGTTTTAGGACGGGGGAAATCGGGCAGAAAGGGTACTTTGGTGGTAGCATTAGGAAAAAGGGGAGAATATTATCCCGCAGCATCAACGTTACTGGTTGTTTTCTATACTAATACTGTGACGTAGATGTTGCTAATAAGCTATGACATTTATGTGGAGTGCTAATTTATGGCAATAGAAACAAACCATTTCGATAGCGTTGGTGATATCAGTCAATGGCTAAATCAATTTGAACATCCACTTTTGAGTGCGGAATGGGCTGATGTGCCACACTTTGTCTCGGTATCGGCCGAGGGTGTTATCGTTATCACGATTCCATTTGCCGCCAACGAATTAGCGCAACAATTGCGTCAATGGATTGCAGAGCAACAGCAACAAGGAATTGTAAATGCTGCGCTAAATTTTGACGTTCGCTGTCGAGTGGCAACGTTAGCTGTTGCAGAAAAGCAGCCTCTTAAAGGTGTTAAAAACATCATTGTTGTGAGTTCTGCAAAAGGCGGTGTGGGTAAATCAACAACGTCGGTTAATTTAGCGTTAGGTTTACAGCTGCAAGGCGCAAAAGTGGGGTTACTTGATGCTGACATTTATGGTCCTTCAGTACCTATGATGTTAGGCACAATGGATGCTAAGCCACAATCGCCTGATGGCAAAATGATGTTACCGATTGAGGCTCATGGTTTATACACCAACTCTGTCGGTTATTTAGTACCAGCAGAAAGTGCCACTATCTGGCGTGGTCCTATGGCATCAAAAGCACTGGCGCAAATTATCAGTGAAACATGGTGGCCAGATCTGGATTACCTTGTGATTGATATGCCACCAGGTACGGGTGATATTCAGTTAACGCTATCACAGCAAATTCCTGTAACAGGAGCGATTGTCGTAACTACGCCACAAGATCTTGCTTTAGCTGATGCGATTAAAGGTATCAGCATGTTTAATAAAGTTGATGTGCCTGTGCTGGGTATTGTTGAAAATATGAGTTATCACATTTGTAGCAATTGTGGTCATCAAGAGCATATTTTTGGTACGGGTGGTGCAGCTAAAATGGCACAAGACTATGCGGTGCCATTATTGGCGCAATTACCACTAGATATCAAAATTCGTGAAGATATTGATAACGGTAAGCCAACGGTTATTGCTGCTCCTGAGTCAGAACAAGCAGGCGCATACATTATATTAGCTGCAAATATAGCCAGCCGATTATATTGGCAAGGTGAAACTGTGGCTGAGCAGATTACTATTCGTACAATGTAGTTGTTTGGTAATCAAAAAACGCCGAGATTATAATCAGATATGACAGAGGCCTCATTTTTGCTGGTATCTGTCATTGCAACTGCTTATAATCGGAGGGTTTAATTTATCCATATTCGCCTTGCTACGTGGTCTAATAGGTACTTTCTGATATGTCTGAAACTTCACACCAATGCGTTATTATCGGTATTGCAGGCGCTTCTGCTTCCGGTAAAAGTCTGATTGCCAGTACAGTTTACAAAGAGTTAAAAGAAAAAGTCGGCGATCATCAGATCGGTGTAATCACGGAAGATTGTTACTATAACGATCAAAGTCACCTGACTATGGATGAGCGAGTTAAAACTAACTACGATCATCCAAGCGCGCTAGATCACAATTTATTATGTGATCATTTAGAGCAGTTAATGAAAGGTGAAGCAGTAGAAGTACCACAATATAGCTACAGCGAGCATACTCGTTTACAAGAAAGTACCACGATGACACCGAAAAAAGTGATTATCTTAGAAGGTATTTTATTGTTAACTGATCCTCGTTTGCGTGACATTATGCACGCTAGTATCTTTATGGATACACCACTGGATATCTGTTTGCTACGCCGTCTGCAACGTGATGTTGCTGAACGTGGTCGTACAATGGAGTCAGTGCTGGTGCAATACCAAAAAACGGTACGTCCAATGTTCATGCAGTTTATCGAGCCTTCAAAACAATATGCGGATATTATTGTCCCTCGTGGTGGTAAGAACCGTATTGCAATCGATGTGTTAAAAGCACACATTGCTAAATTGCTGCGTTCGTAATGATTTAAAATGAATAAGGCTGACAATATGTCAGCCTTATTTTTATGGCTATGATTGTTGGGTATAACCCTATTACCCTTTGCTGACCCATCAACGACACTGAGTCTTATTGATGTGTTTTGGTATACCACTCGCATGTGTTGAGCATGACAGGATAGAGTGTGTATTATGCAGGAGAGAGTTTAAATGAGACTTTGTGATAGAGATATCAGGGCTTACCTTGATGAAGGTAAAATCAGCATTGAGCCTCGACCATCAGATGATTGTATTAGTGGTTTAACGATTGATGTAAGTCTTGGAAATAATTTCCGCGTCTTTAATGATCACGGTGCGCCATTTATTGATCTATCGGGTAAAAAAGAAGATGTAGCCGCTCAGCTTGATAAAGTGATGAGTGATGAGATTGTGGTTGCGGAAGAAGATGCATTTTTTCTTCACCCTGGTCAATTGGCTTTAGCCGTGACCCATGAGTCTGTTACGCTTCCCGATAATATTGTTGGTTGGTTAGATGGTCGTTCATCATTAGCCCGTTTAGGCTTAATGGTGCATGTGACTGCACATCGTATTGATCCCGGTTGGTCAGGACGTATTGTGCTTGAATTTTATAATTCAGGTCGCCTACCATTAGCACTACGTCCCCACATGCCAATTGGTGCGCTAAGTTTTGAGACCTTATCTGGTCCTGCGGAAAAACCGTATAACAAGCGTATTGATGCGAAATATAAAAATCAGCAAGGTGCAGTGGCAAGTCGTATCAATGAAGATGACAAACAAAGTTAATCTGTTTAGATGCTAATTGTTATTGCCATCATTCAATAAATTATTAAAGGCAGCCCTCGGGTTGCCTTTTGTTTAGCTATTCTATTTATGATGAACTAATCTTGGGGTTGGTGGTCTTAATGACATTGATTTATAGGGTTAATTCTCAACCAATTATTTTTGTATAGCACACGATTTATTGTGACGCTATATGCATATCCGAGGGCGTAATGAAAAAAATACTGTATATATTACTCGGGCTGATTTTATTAGTCGTGATTGGTATTGGCGCACTAGTTACCTTTGTTAACCCTAATCAGTTTAAGCCGTTGCTGACTGAGCAAGTTAAGAAAATGACAGGCCGTGATTTAGTTATTAATGGTGATATTAGCTGGCGATTCTTTCCAACATTAGGATTAAGTGTTGGTGATACTGAATTTCGAAATCCGGCAGGGTTTGCTGAACCTAATTTGATTCAATTTAAGCAAGCTGATTTATCCGTGTCGGTTTTACCATTGCTATCTCAACATCTTGATATTGGTGAAATGCGGTTAGATGGCGCACATGTTTTTATTCAAACTTTAAATAATGGTGCGACCAACCTTGATGGTTTAACAGATAAGACCGCTGTTGCTGAAACAACAACGGGTAATACCGTGACACATGGTGAGAAAAATACGCATTGGAATGTTTCTGTCGCAGGCATTAAATTAGTAAATGCCAGTGCAGAAGTACGCAATGATAAAACCAAGATGGTCGCGCAACTTAATCACATTAATTTTACACTTGATAGCTTTCAGCCCCAAACATGGACCAAAGCCACTTTTGATGTGCAGGGTAATGTCAACGCATTAACCTTTAGTGCTCAAGGTAGTACTGAGATTAATCTTGCTGCTGATTATAAGAATGTGCGATTGAAAGCATTATCAGCAACAATGAACATGACCGACGGCAAAACTGAGATCAAAAATGCACAATTAGGACTGGATCAATTTAACCTTGGTCAATGGTCAAATATGACTTTCTCCGTTAATGGTAAAGTACCTAATCTAAATTTTGATACTCATGGCACAGCTAAAGTAAAATTATCAACAGATCATAATGTTATTACTGTTCAAGGACTAAAAGTAACTAATGATTTAGTGGGTAAAACATTACCACGACCAACGATAAACTTAGTGGTTGATGCGGATGCAACGTATGATATTAGCCAAAAATTAACCTTAGTAAGTCAGCTTTCCATTAATGCTGATGGTACTCAGGCTTCGGGTTCTGGTTCATATTTAGCCACTGCTATTCCTGATATTCGTTTTGCTTTATCAAGTGATAATATTAATCTTGATAGCTGGTTACCAGCAAAAACAGCCGTAGCTAATACTAACAATAGTACGACTGCCGCAGGCGCTGCCGCGATGAATGCACCAGTCGCTACTGAAAATAATGCGAAGACTTCAACCGCAGAACCTGATCTGAGTGCCTTAAAAAATATCAACCTTGCGGGTATGATCGCGATTAAGCAATTAACCGTTGATCACGCTAATGTGACAAATGTTAAAGTGGTAACATCGATTAAGCAGGGGGTGGCGACCATTAATCGGTTTGAAGCTAATCTATATGGCGGTAAGGTCACAGGCAGTGCGGCTATTGATGTAAATAGTGCATTACCAAGTTATCGTTTGAAAAATACTATTTCTAACGTAGATCTTTTACCGTTACTAAAAGCGGTTGCGAATAATAATTTGCTTGCAGGTAAAGCTAATATTACGACAGATCTAAGAGGTCAGGGGCTATCTGAAGCGAATATTCGTCATAACATTACTGGTTCAATTAAGGTCAATGTGTCTGATGGCGCAGTGTATGGCGTGAATATTCCTGATCTATTGCGTAATGCGAAAGCTAAATTCAAAGGTCAGGCCGATACGGGTACTGATACGGCGAAGAAAACTGACTTTTCAGCCTTAACAACAACGTTAAAGTTACATAATGGCACTGCATCAACAGATAATTTTAAGTTGGCATCACCATTAGTGGCAATCACAGGTCAAGGTAATACCAGCCTTGTTAATGAAAGTATTGATCTGATGATTAATTCTGAAATTGTGGCGAGTGGTAAAGGGCTGGATGAAATTAAAGGTATTGCTGTGCCTATTCATGTAAGTGGTACTTGGCAACAACCTAAATATAATTTAAATATTAAAGACTTATTTAAAAATAATGCAGCACTAGAAAGTAAAGCCAAGAAAGAAATTAATCGTGGTTTAGAGAAATTGCTTGGCGATAAAGCGAAAGATGAAAACATTAAAAATGTCGCAGATAAGCTTTTGAAAGGGTTATTTAATTAATCCGCCATTAGTGAAGTGGTATAGTTAATGTAAATTATGGTCGAAAAGGTTTGCCGTTATTGGCAAGCCTTTATTTTTTAATTATATAATCAATTGCGTAACAGGCAGTGAATGACTTGTTATTATTAGATTGGGTTTGTTTTTATCCATTGCTAATATTGTTGAGTATTTTTTTATGACACACCCAATCAAATTATGACTAATAAAACAATATCTTCTGAAAAATCGACATTACTCTCTAAAATTATGGGAGTGTTTACTCTTATTGGCAATGCGATTAAAGCATTACCTCCGATTGATCATTTCATTCGCGCAGCGGATCGTTTTAATGATCGTCTAGGCAGTCAGTTCGGTGCAGCAATTACCTATTTTTCTTTTTTATCATTGATACCCATTTTAATGGTGCTGTTTGCTGCAGCTGGTTTTGTGTTAGCGTCCAACCAAGTGTTGCTGACCAATATTATTGATAAAATTGTTGCCGGTGTAACGGATCCCAATTTAGCTAATACGCTTAAGCAAATGGTACAAACGGCGATTAACCAACGTACAACTGTGGGTTTGAGTGGTTTGGCGATTGCGCTTTATTCGGGCATTAGTTGGATGGGCAACTTACGTGAAGCGGTTCGCGCACAGACTCGTGATGTGTGGGAACGTAAACCGGAAGACAAAGAACATATTCTTCTACAATACTGTAAAGATCTTATTGGTTTAACAGGGTTAGTTGCTGCGTTGATTTTTACTGTGGTGTTAACCTCTGTTGCCGGTTCAGCACAAGCGACAATTGTTGATGCGCTAGGGTTAGGTGGAATCAGTTGGTTACGCCCAGTACTTACCACTATCGCACTGACTATTTCTATCCTAGCGAACTATTTGATGTTCTTATGGATATTTTGGATGTTGCCTCGTCGCCGTTTTAACCGTAAAACATTAATGCAGGGAACATTACTCGCTGCCATTGGTTTTGAAGCGATTAAGTTTGCCATGACGTTCTTACTACCTAAATTGGCAAGTTCACCCTCAGGTGCTGCGTTTGGCTCTATCATTGGTTTAATGGCTTTCTTCTATTTCTTTGCGCGCTTAACGTTGTTCTGTGCTGCTTGGATAGCAACCGCAAAAGAAAACCGTCCAGGTTATGGTGTTACAGAAACTTCTGTTACTGCAGATGGTGATAGTGAAGAAGAGTTGTAGCAATAATAATAAACTAAGTTTATAAATCAAAGGACAGCGTTGGTGCTGTCCTTTTTTTACACTTTCGTTACGAATAATACGTATTAATACTGTTTATATGCGGATGTTGAATGCAAGTTGATGAGTATTGCTGTCGCTGTATAAATAATCGCAGTGATTCATTTGTCATCGCTAGCAAGGCGGTAGTTACTTTATAGTGATGTATTTGTAATTATATGTAACCACTTTAGTGATAAAGTTGTTTTTCTGTGGCGACAGTTATTTGTGATAGTTCTCATAAGTGAAATTTAGCGTCTATTGCTATTAAGTAGTTTGATATTTATCAATATGGCTGATGAGTAGAAGAGGCATTTTGCTCCTAATAATCGGTACTTTGGTTAACAGAGTATCAATGATATATAGGGAGATAAGTCATGTTGTATTTGGAATTTTTATTCCTGTTGTTAGTGTTATATGCAGGTAGTCGCTTTGGCGGTATTGGACTTGGGGTTGTTTCAGGATTAGGTTTGCTGGTGGAAGTGTTTATCTTCCGTATGCCACCGACGTCACCACCGATTACCGTGATGTTGATTATCCTTGCCGTTGTGACATGTGCGTCAATTCTGGAAGCGGCGGGCGGCTTAAAATACATGCTGCAAATAGCAGAACGTATTTTGCGGAGTAATCCTAAGCGCGTCACTATTGTCGGTCCGTTAGTGACTTACGTGATGACATTTATGTTGGGTACCGGCCATGCGGTGTATTCAATTATGCCAATCATTGGTGATGTTGCCCTTAAAAATGGTATTCGTCCAGAGCGCCCAATGGCGGCTTCCTCTGTTGCCTCTCAACTTGCGATTACCGCTAGTCCTATTTCTGCTGCTGTTGTTTATTACCTTGCTCAACTGTCTACGATCACTGACTCTATTCATTTATTATCCATTTTGATGGTGACAGTTCCTGCAACATTAGGCGGTACATTATTATTATCATTGTACAGTTTACGTCGTGGTAAAGAGCTGGCTGATGATCCTGAATATCAACGTCGACTACAAGATCCTGTCTGGCGAGATCAAATTCTTCATACCACTAAAACCTCACTTAATGAGCAATTACCACGCTCTGCTATGCATGCCGTATTGTTGTTTGTGTTGGCGTTAGTAACGATTGTGATTGTGGCGATGGTGCCAGAAATTCGTACCATTGGTGATGCTAAACCTATTTCGATGTCATTAATTATTCAAATGATGATGCTAGGTTTTGGTGGCTTAATTCTTTTAGTGACACGCACTAATGTGCAGAAAGTCCCTGAAGGGGTAGTGTTTAAATCGGGTATGGTTGCTGCGATTGCTATTTTTGGTATTGCTTGGATGAGTGACACCTATTTCCAATATGCAATGCCATCGTTTAAATCGGGCATCACAGCCATGGTACAAGATTACCCGTGGACCTTTGCATTGGCGCTATTTACTGTTTCTGTGGTAGTTAATTCACAAGCAGCAACCGCGCGAATGATGCTACCTGTTGGTTTGGCTATGGGATTAAACCCTGCGTTGTTAATTGGCTTAATGCCAGCGACATACGGTTATTTTTTCATTCCTAATTATCCGTCAGATATTGCAACGGTTAACTTTGATGTTACGGGGACCACTAAAATTGGTAAGTGGTACTTCAATCATAGTTTTATGATGCCAGGTTTAATCGGGGTTATCTCTGCCTGTTGTATTGGTTACGTGCTCGCTCAAATGATCATTTAAGCCGTAATTTGTATCACTTTGTTGTGAATAGTTTTTAAATAATAAAGGGCGAATCATTAGATTCGCCCTATTAAATTTAATGTGTGGTGTATTTTAAATCTGACAATTAATCGTCAGATTGTTTCTTACCTGGCTCTTCTGGTTCTTCGTAAGGCCAATAGTGATGACCAATTCGAATTAAAACAGTCGCCGCGGCAAGAATAAATGCTGCCAGTGATAACCAAATAATAAATGTACCATCGAGCTCTTTCATACCAAGAGTGATATAACGGGCAATGGCCATTATGGCGATATACAGTGGATATCGTACTGGAATCTTACCGTGAGCCACAAATTGTTGCACCATGGCGAGGATTTCAAGATAGATAAACATTAATAATATGTCGGTTAATTGAATATTACGGTTAACAAACACATGGATAAATTCATTCACCATTGCAACAACGGTTGCTAGGGTGATAGCTATTAATAATATGGCTTCTAAAATATGAAAGACTTTTAGAAATGGTTTACTAAATGAGCGGGGTAAATGAGACGGCATATTTTCTCCAGCTATTACGCTGTTTATAATTTTAATAGGCATTTTTGTATTATAAAATGTAACGCTTATTCTAATAGTAAAATATCATTCAATGTAAATGAGTGTTAGTTTATTGTTCACATTGCTTTTTTTTAGAACGCTTGAAGCTGTTATCTTTACCAATCAACACCTTTGCGGGCTTTTATTCCTTGTTCAAAAGCATGTTTGACATTACGCACTTCAGAAACTGTATCTGCAATATCAATCAAACGGCGGTGAGCTGCACGTCCTGTAATAATAACGGTTTGGTGTGACGGTCTGGCGTTGATTGCGTTAATAATTTCATCTAAATCGACGTAGTCATAAGTCACCATGTAAGTGAGCTCATCTAGCAATACCACATCTAATGTACTATCCGCTAACATCGCTTTACAATCAGACCATGTCGCTTGAGCGGCAAGGGTATCTGCTGCTTTATTTTGGGTTTCCCATGTAAAGCCTGTCGCCATGACTGAAAATATTACGCCATGTTGTTGTAGCAAGTTACGCTCGCCACAATCCCACGTGCCTTTGATAAATTGACCAACACCACATTGTTGACCATGACCAACGGCGCGCGCAATCATGCCAAAACCTGAGGTTGATTTTCCTTTACCGTTCCCCGTAATAACCAGCACTAAACCTCGTTCTTGTTGGGCAGCATTAATTTTATTATCAACCTGTTCTTTTAAACGTTGTTGACGGGCTTGGTGACGTTCATCCTTGGTGGTTGAATCAACCATAATTTCCTCTTTGGTAACATTGCTGTATTTATCATAAATACAATCATAACGCATTGGTGATTATAAACGAAAGCCCGCGTAGTCACAGGACTACACGGGCTTTATTTTGATATTAACAATGATTAACCTAGAACATCAGTCGCAACTTTGTAGGTTGGATCTTCAATCATATCGACCTCTACTAAGTTACCTGCTTTTTGTAGTAATCGACGACATTCAGGACTTAAATGTCGAATATGAAGGTTTTTGTTACGATTTGCATAACGTTCTGCAAGGGTATCAATCGCTTCAATCGCAGAGTGATCGGCTACACGTGAATGGGCAAAATCAATAATCACTGTTTGTGGATCGTTAGGCGCATCAAATAGCTCTAGGAAATGAGACGCTGAGCCAAAAAACAATGGACCATTCACTTGGTAAACTTTGGCTCCATTGTTATCAATGTGCGAACTCGCATAAATTTGCTTGGCATGATTCCATGCAAACACAAGTGCTGAGTAAATAACACCAACGAACACCGCAACAGCCAGATCCGCGGCTACCGTTACACAGGTAACCAGAATAATGGTGAAGAAGTCATGTTTTGGTACTTTACGCATCATACGTAAACTTGCCCATTCAAAGGTACCAATCACCACCATAAACATTACACCAACCAATGCAGCCAGTGGGATCATTTCAATAAAGGCTGATCCAAATAGAATAAACACCAGTAGACCAATAGCAGCAGTAATACCTGATAAACGGCCACGACCACCAGAGTTAATGTTGATCATTGATTGACCAATCATCGCACAACCACCCATAGCACCAAAAACAGAACAGGTGATGTTTGCCATACCTTGACCGACACATTCACGGTTACCGTGACCACGGGTATTGGTCATTTCATCAATAACAGTTAGTGTCAGTAATGATTCGATTAAACCTACCGCGGCTAAAATCAAAGAATAAGGCAGAATGATTTTAAGGGTTGCTAGATTAAAGCCAACATCGGGTAGGGCAAAAGTGGGTAGTGAGCCTGCCAATGTTGCATTAGCGTCACCACTCATTGTACGCACAAAATCCACAACAGTACGTGAATCTAGACCTAATACATGCACCAGTGCTGTTACGGTTAAAATGGCAACTAACGAAGAAGGGACCGCTTTGGTGAGTTTAGGTAAGAAGTAAATGATAGCCATGGTTAACAACACTAAGCCCAGCATAATGTAAAGCTGAGTACCTTGCATCCATTCTAAGCCACCTGTTGTAGAAGGAACTTTAAACTGACCAAGTTGTGCTAAGAAGATAACTATCGCAAGACCATTCACGAAACCAATCATGACGGGATGCGGGACCATACGAATAAATTTACCGAGGCGGAATACGCCAGCCAGTATTTGAAATACACCCGCTAACATTACTGCGGCAAACAGGTATTGAATACCGTGTTGAGCAACAAGGCTAACCATGACAACAGCCATTGCGCCTGTTGCACCAGAGATCATGCCAGGACGACCACCAAAGATGGCTGTAATTAAACCAACAATAAATGCGGCGTACAGACCAACCATAGGATCGACACCAGCAACAAACGCAAAAGCAACCGCTTCTGGTACTAGAGCAAGTGCTACAGTTAATCCAGAAAGGATATCATTTTTGACTGATTGTTGTGAGACTTGAGGAAATTCAGGCATATATTAGGCGTTCTTCTCTTCGCTAAAATGAATGGATTATTTAAATGTATTGAGTAACAGAATGTTACCGAAAGATTTACAACGCTTCAACTTACGACGTTAAATGATGTAAAGATATGCTTTTTTACCATGTTAATGAAGTCAAACCCACTGATTGTTAAAAAAGATGGTTATTTTTGACTCAAAAGTGGAGTAATAAAAAAGCCATGCAGATGCATGGCTTTTTATTGGCAGTTTACACTAACTTAGTCAAAAGATGGCTTAGTCATTGGTGCTGCTGCTGAGTTGGTTGCTGTTTGGCTACCCGCAGAGCGTGTTGTTGCAAGCTCTCGTAGTGGTGCCGCTTCAACATGCACTTTTACTGTTGTTTCAACAGGTGCTGGCGCTTTAGTCATTGCTGCTACCGCATGGAAACCACGTGGAGATGTTGCCGTAACCGCGACAGCTTCAGTAACGATTTTCGTCATTGGTGCTGATGCTGTGTTAACAACAGGTGCTTCAACAACTGGCGCTTCAACGACAGGTGCTTCAACAACTGGCGCTTCAACAACAGGTGCTTCAACAACAGGCGTTTCAACAACTGGCGCTTCAACAACAGGTGCTTCAACAACAGGTGCTTCAACAACTGGTGCTTCAACGACAGGTGCTTCAACAACAGGCGTTTCAACAACTGACGCTGCACGTAATGGGAATGCTTTACCCATTGCAAGTTCAGGCATCGCAACACCGCCTAAAGCAGGTTTTGACTCAACTTCAGGTAATGCTTTCGCGATTGCTGAATGATTAGCAATGATAAGATCATCGTTAGTTTCAACAACAGTTTCAACCGCAGCTACAGGAGCTTCAATTGTTGGCTTAATGCGAGACCATACTTTGCCCATTGCCATTTCTGGTGTTGCTACACCTGATGTTTGGCGGGGTGCTTTTGGTTTCTCAACAATAGAAACAACATTTACCATATCGCTGATAGTGTCTGTTGCTTCAACAACGGCGTGTTCAACTGCATCAGCAACGTTGTAACAGCTTGGATCTTCATGCTGCTCGTAATCTTGTTTTTCACTACGTGTATCACGAATACGACGACGGCGTTGACCGCTAGCGCGTAGATGACGTGGTGAACGACGGTTACGACGTTGATTGTTGTCTTGCTCATTTGTTTCTGATTGCTCATCAACAATAGCGTGATCTTGAGTCGACGTTGTTTGCGCTTCTTTAGCAATCGTTGTACCCATTTCCATTAATGGTGATGGGGCAGTGATCGCTGCAGTTTCAACAATAGCTTGTTCTTCAACAACCGGTGCTGCTTTGTCAGTAATACGAATTTTCTTCTGTAACTGACGACGTTGACGACGCTGTTTTACCTTAACAACATTTTTGTCTTCGGCTTCAACTTGCTCTTCAACGACAACGTTTTGAGTCGCTTTTGCTTTAACTTCGTTTGCCTGTTGGCGTTGTTGCTTCTGCGCTTGAATCTCTTCTTTACGAGACTGGCGTTGCTGCTCTTTCGCTTCTTCAGAACGAGGTTGACGCGGTTGCTTAACTGGACGCTCGGCTTGAGGTTGACGGTTTTTGTCCGTGCGCTCATTGCGACGACGAGATTGACGCTGCTCGTTGTTGCGATCTTGTTGTTCAGCTTTGTTGTCTTGATCACTCTCTTGATTGCCATTACGGCGAGTGTTGTCACGGTTACCTTGACGGTCATTACGACGGTTATCAGGACGACGGTTATTGTTGTTGCGACGATTATTATTTGTTTGTTCTTTTGCTGGTGCTTCTACTTCTTGCTTAATCTCGGCTTTCTGCTCAGTACCGTTATTGAAGAATGAAGAAATTGCAGCAAAAATGCGGCTAAAGATACTAGGCGCTTGAGCAATAATCGTTTGTGGTTTAGTTGCCGGTTGTGCTTCTGGTGTCGCTACCACTGGCGCTGGTTGTTTTGGTGCTGCAAAGCCGTGTAGAACAGGTTCTTCACGTTTTCTTGTACTGCGCTCTTGTTGAGGAGCTTCAGTCGCTTCTGCTTCTTTCAGTGCATCAATCGCATTAGGAAGATGGTATGAAAGTGTCTCTTGCTCTTCACCTTCACGAATACGTAACACTTCAAAGTGTGGCGTTTCCATGTTGGCGTTTGGCACGATAACAACATGCACATTGTGATATTTCTCAATGTGCTGTACCGCAGGACGCTTTTCGTTCAATAGGTAAGAAGCAACAGGCACAGGTACAATTGCAAGTACTTGTGAGCTGTTATCTTTTAATGCTTCTTCTTCGATTAAACGCAAGATAGAAAGTGATAGTGACTCATTATCACGAACAACACCCGTACCTGTACAACGTGGACAAACGTGATGGCTTGCTTCAGCTAAAGATGGGCTTAAACGTTGGCGTGACATTTCTAGCAAACCAAAGCGAGATATACGACCAATTTGTACACGCGCTCGGTCAACACGAACAGCTTCACGTAAACGGTTTTCTACTTCACGTTGGTGACGAACTGGCGTCATATCAATGAAGTCGATAACCACAAGACCACCAAGATCGCGTAGACGTAATTGACGAGCAATTTCATCAGCGGCTTCTAGGTTAGTTTGTAATGCTGTTTCTTCGATATCGCCGCCTTTTGTTGCACGAGCGGAGTTGATATCAATAGATGTTAGTGCTTCTGTTGGGTCAATAACAACTGAGCCACCTGAAGGTAAACGAACTTCACGCTGGAACGCAGAGTCAATTTGGCTTTCAATTTGGTAGTGACTAAATAGTGGAACTTCACCTTCATAACGCTTAATACGCGATAAGAAATCAGGGCGAATTAATTTAATATGATCGCGTGCACGTTCAAAAATTTGTGGGCTATCGATAAGAATTTCACCGATATCACGACGTAGATAATCTCGAATAGCACGAGCAATAACATTACTTTCTTGGTGGATCAAGAATGGAGCAGCTTGAGATTCAGCGGCTTCTTTCACTGCATTCCAGTGATTAAGAAGAACATTTAAATCCCACTCAAGCTCTTCACCTGATTTACCTACACCTGCAGTACGAACAATTAGACCCATACCGTGAGGCAGTTCTAATGTGCTTAATGCAGCTTTAAGTTGTGTACGCTCTTCACCTTCGATACGACGAGAAATACCGCCAGCACGAGGGTTATTAGGCATTAACACCAAGTAACTACCCGCTAATGAGATAAAGGTTGTAAGTGCGGCACCTTTGTTGCCACGCTCTTCTTTATCAACTTGAACGATAACTTCTTGGCCTTCTTTCAAGACTTCCTTAATGTTAGGACGACCTTGGTAAGAATAGTTTGATGGGAAGTAATCTTTAGCGACTTCTTTTAAAGGGAGGAAGCCATGGCGTTCTGCACCGTAATCAACGAACGCAGCTTCCAGGCTTGGTTCGATACGTGTGATGCGGCCTTTGTAGATATTTGCTTTTTTAGATTCGTGACCAGGGCTTTCGATATCAAGATCAAATAGCTTTTGGCCATCAACTAATGCGACGCGCAACTCTTCCTTCTGAGTTGCGTTAATCAACATTCTTTTCATTATATTGTACTCATTATTGTCGTTGTGTATTAGCGCCGCTAATTACATCAATTTTTTGATGGTGCCTGACTCCAAGTCTGATGTACGGGTGCAACCTCACGGTTGGAATGCAGGAGTGCTCTATGGCCACACGTATTAGCCAACTGTGTCGAGATGGTTAGATCTGAAACACACAGCTGGTATCACCACATCGAGGTGTGGTTGTATCTGTTACATCAAAAAAATCTGTAATCTGACGCGCTAAAAAAAACTCCGGTAACCATAACGTCTTACGCCACGTGCTGCGTTTATCACCTGAGTTGTATATAAAATAGCCGAAATGGTGAGAGCATGCTCACCTTGTCAGTAAAATAAGCAAAAAAACTTATTCTAGAATGCAATCATAGCAGGCTCACTTTTTTGCGGCAATCTGCTTTATTTGCATGGTACAATCAAACTTATGACAGAAGATAAACCTAAAGTGCAATTCATCGATATTACTGATGATTTTGCTGGCCAACGGATCGATAATTTTCTCCGTGCTAGGCTTAAAAATGTACCAAAAAGTATGATTTACCGTATTTTGCGTAAAGGCGAGGTGCGAGTAAACAAAAAACGTATTAAACCTGAATATAAATTGCAGGATGGTGATCTCGTACGCGTCCCACCGGTTTTTGTTCCTGAGAAAGACGAACAAGCACCGATTAGTACCAAATTGAATAAAGTGGCCGAACTTGAATCATGCATTATCTATGAAGATGATCATGTATTGATTTTGAATAAGCCATCAGGCACAGCTGTTCATGGCGGTAGTGGCTTGAAGTTTGGTGCGATTGAAGCGTTACGTGCATTACGACCTGATGCTCGATACCTTGAGTTAGTACACCGTATTGACCGAGATACTTCTGGCATTTTGTTGGTAGCGAAGAAACGTTCTGCGTTACGTAAACTACAAGAACAATTTAGAGAAAAAACGGTTCAGAAATATTATTTTGCCTTAGTGATGGGGGAATGGAAGGCAAACTGTAAGAGAGTAAATGCACCGTTATTGAAAAATGAAGTTAACAGCATTGTACGTGTTAATCCGCAAGGTAAAGCTTCAGATACTCGCTTTAAAGTATTAGAACGTTTTTCTCAAGCGACACTGGTACAAGCAAGTCCAGTGACCGGGCGTACTCACCAAATTCGTGTACATTGTCAATATGAGGGCCATCCTATTGCTTGGGATGATCGTTATGGCGACCCACGTTTTGATGCTTACACTAAGAAAACAGGATTAGGACGCTTATTTTTGCATGCGGCGAACATTAAATTTACCCATCCACATACTGATGAGTTAATGGATATTAGTGCGCCAATGGAGCCAGTGTTAGAACGCTGTCTTGCCAAACTTCGCACCTTTTAATGATGTTAAAAAATCGTAAGGCGAGCATTGTGCTCGCCTTTTTTATTTTTATGATTTTTTATTTTTGTAATACCAATCCCATAAATTAAGAGGTCATCTTTATACAGTATTTGATTCCTTATCTCCCTCGTGAACCTTTATGGTTGGAAATGACACAAGAGCCTAGGAAACGAGAATGACACTTATTGTAATGGGGATAATACCGCAGCTGGCTTATAAAACCGCCAGGTGCTCATTGGCAAGCATTTCTCGTAAGGCAATTAGCGGTAATCCAACCAGTGTATTTGGATCTCGTCCTTCTAATCGATCAAATAATGCAATGCCCAATCCTTCACTTTTAAAACTGCCTGCGCAATAAAGGGGTTGTTCCTGAGCGACATAATGTGCAATTTCATTATCGGTTAAGGTTCTGAAGTGGACATGGAACGGTTCACAAATCACTTGTGTCGTTTGTGTGCGTGAATTATATAAGCATAAGCCAGTATAGAAGGTGATGACTTTGCCACTGGCTGCACGTAGCTGAGCACAAGCATTCGCTTCAGTATGCGGTTTTCCTAAAATTTCCCCGTCAATGACACATACTTGGTCAGAACCTATAATAAGATGGCTAGGGTGAGATTCTGCACAAGCGAGCGCTTTAGCTTGTGCTAATCGCATCACTAAAGCTGTAGCTGACTCATTGTCTAACATGGCTTCATTTACATTGGGGTTAGCTGTTGTAAAAGGAAGCTGTAGTTTTTCAAGCAAACTTTTACGGAATGGTGAAGTAGATGCAAGAACAAGTGACTGGTTCATAGGCTATTTTAGTTATCTAAATGAAGTAATCTCCTGAGTGTACTCATCGCTGTGATTCAAAGCCAGTGAGCTTTATTTATTGATTGTTTTGATTTCAATGCAGACAGACGATGTTATCGTTACAGCACAATGCTATTATAAGGCGCAATTATTGATTTAAATTCCACTAAAGCCAGTATTGGCTAGCATTTAAACAATGATTGAGTGATCTTTCGTCATTTTATCAGCAATCGTCAAGTGATTGAGTGATGAAGAAATAAAAACTTTTTAATGAGGAGGGGGAATGAATGTTGAACGAATTTTCATGGCAGCACGAGAATTGTTCAAAAGCTGTTAATTCCGGCACATTTCCTTTGACTCAACCAGACTATAAGGCTAATATTCGCGCCCTATGCAAAAGGTAAAATTGCCGATAAAGGTAGATCCAGTACGCACTGCACAGAAAAGACTCGACTATGATGGCATCATCAAAGCTGATCTTCTGTCTCGTTTAGCTGGCTCAACCCAGAGCGTAATAAGTGATGCAAACGTCAACTTGTCTTTTGACCTTGACCAACGTCGTATTCCTTTCATGCGCGGAAACGCAAGTGTAGATGTGATGTTGACCTGTCAGAGATGTCAGGAAGAATTTCCACACACAATTAGTGTTGAATTCTGTTATAGTCCGGTTCGTGATGAAGAGGCTATTGATAAGTTACCGGAAGCCTATGAGCCGACAATTGTCGATGAAAATGGCGAGATTAACCTAATTGAACTCATCGAAGATGAATTGATGTTAGAATTACCACAAGTCGCAAGACATGATGATGACGATTGTAAGATCGGCACACATAACTTGTCTTTTGGTGAGATCCCCGTTGCTGATGAGCGTCCGAATCCGTTTGCAGTATTGAAAAATCTTAAAAGTTAAATTTAACAGGAGTAGGGTTAATGGCCGTACAAAAGAGCAAAAAATCACGTGCAGCACGTGGTATGCGTCGTTCACATGATGCGCTAACTACAGCAGCAGTATCTGTAGATTCAGCATCAGGTGAAACTCACCTACGTCACCACGTGACAGCTGACGGTTTCTACCGTGGCCGTAAGGTTATCAACAAGTAAGGTTGAACCTTGATGGGTCTTACCGTTGCACTTGATGCAATGGGCGGGGATTTCGGTCCTCAAGTAACAGTGCCTGCCGCCGTGCAGGCACTGTTGCATTCGCCTGAGCTCAAACTCATTCTATTTGGTGATATTAGTGCTATCACTGCCCAGCTAACTCTTCTTAATAAGCTCAATCATCCTCGATTGTCTATCGTGCATTGCGATAACGTTATAGCCAATGAAACACGTCCATCACAAGCATTACGCCATAGTAAAGGCTCTTCAATGCGCATGGCTCTAGATGCTGTTGCCGCAGGTGATGCAGATGCCTGTGTAAGTGCGGGCAATACGGGGGCATTAATGGCTTTGTCCCGTTATGTGCTCAAACAACTCCCAGGTGTTGAACGTCCCGCTTTAATTTCAGAAATTCCTAATCGTCACGCTAACCACACTTGGTTATTAGATCTCGGTGCCAATGTTTCCTGCGATGCAGATACTTTGTTCCAATTTGCCGTTATGGGATCTGTGGTCGCGGAACAAACATTAGGTTCACCACCTCGCGTGGCATTACTTAATATTGGCGAAGAAGCCATTAAAGGGAATGATCTGGTTAAACGTTGTGCTGAAATGTTGAGTCAATCTTCCGATATTAATTACATTGGCTATATTGAAGGTCATCAATTGTATTCCGATAAAGCGGATGTGATTGTATGTGATGGCTTTGTCGGGAATGTGAGTTTAAAAACCAGTGAAGGGGTAGCAAACCTATTCATTGATTGTATTAAGCGTAATATTGGTCGTAATCCATTTAAGCGATTGATTGCTAAATGGCTATTTCGTGAACTGTTTGATAGCTTACAGCAATTGAACCCCGACCAGTATAATGGCGCAAGTCTGTTAGGATTACGCGGTATTGTCGTTAAAAGCCATGGAAGTGCCGACACCACAGCTTTGGAGAATGCCATAAGCCAAGCGGTTTATGAGATTAAACGCCAAATACCGATGAAAATCAGTGACCGTCTGGAAGAGGTCTTATTAGAGAGGCATTATTAGTCTTCATGTATAGCAAAATTTTAGGAACTGGCAGCTATTTGCCAACACAAGTTCGCACCAATGCGGATTTAGAAAAAACGATAGACACCAGTGATGAATGGATCGTTGCTCGTACTGGTATTCGTGAGCGTCGCATTGCATCGGCTGACGAAACAGTGGCAGTGATGGGTTATCATGCTTCTTTAAACGCGATTGAAATGGCTGGCATTGATAAAGAAGATATCGATCTTATTATTGTTGCTACGTCTAGTGCAAGTCACTCATTTCCCTCTGCGGCTTGCCAAGTACAAGGCATGTTAGATATTAAAGGTTGTCCTGCTTTTGATTTATCTGCGGCATGTACAGGCTTTGTTTATGCATTAAGTGTTGCTGATCAGCATATTAAAACGGGCATGGCGAAAAATGTATTAGTGATTGGGTCTGATGCACTTTCTCATCATTGTGATCCACAAGATCGCTCAACCATTATCTTATTTGGTGATGCGGCAGGTGCGGTTGTTCTTGGCGCAAGTGAAGAGCAAGGTATCATTTCAACGCATTTATATGCTGATGGTCATTTTGGTGGTTTGCTAAGCCTTGCTGTACCAGAACATGATAAAGACTTTGATGCAAATACTTGGCTTTACATGGCAGGTAACGAAGTATTTAAAGTTGCTGTAACACAACTGTCTAATTTGGTTAAAAATACGCTTACTGCCAATAATATGGATAAATCTGAACTTGATTGGTTAGTACCACATCAAGCGAACATGCGTATTATTTCAGCAACAGCGAAAAAATTATCAATGTCGATGGATCAAGTGGTGGTTACACTGGATCGTCATGGTAATACGTCGGCGGCAACAGTACCGACAGCATTAGATGAAGCGGTACGTGATGGCCGTATTCAACGTGGTCAAACGTTATTATTAGAAGCGTTTGGTGGCGGTTTCACTTGGGGCTCTGCACTAGTGAAATTTTAAACTAAATCAAAATCGGTTTAGTTTTACGCGTTAAAAGAATTTTGCGATAAGGCAGAAGGTTGAATATAGTTAACGCTGTCTTATTAGCCTATTAATTTACTGAACGATCAGTATATAAAGAATAAGGATTCTCAAATGTCTAAGTTCGCGATTGTTTTCCCTGGACAGGGTTCTCAAACTGTTGGCATGCTTGCTGATTTAGCAGAGCAATTTGATGTGGTTAAGCAGACGTTTGCTGAAGCCTCTGATGCGTTAGGTTACGATCTATGGGCGTTAGTTCAAAATGGTCCTGTTGAAGATCTTAACCAAACTCAGCGTACACAACCTGCGTTATTAACTGCATCTGTAGCTATTTGGCGTGTATGGCAGCAGCAAGGTGGTGAACAACCTGTTGTTTTAGCTGGTCATAGCTTAGGTGAATACTCTGCACTTGTTTGTGCGGGTGTGATTGATTTCCAAGCGGCAGTTAAGTTAGTTGAGCTACGCGGTAAGCTAATGCAAGAAGCTGTACCAGCTGGTGTGGGTGCAATGTCTGCAATTATCGGCTTAGATAACGACGCTATTGCAGCCGCTTGTGCGCAAGCAGCAGAAGATCAAGTGTGTTCTCCTGTTAACTTTAACTCGCCAGGCCAAGTGGTTATTGCGGGTAACAAAGAAGCAGTAGAACGTGCCAATGTATTGTGTAAAGAAGCCGGTGCTAAGCGTGCATTGCCATTACCAGTTTCTGTTCCTTCACACTGTGCGTTAATGAAGCCTGCGGCTGACAAATTAGCTATCGCATTGGAAGGCTTAGCATTTAGTGCACCGACTGTGCCTGTAATCAATAATGCTGATGTAGCGACTGAGACTGATCCTGTTGCGATTAAGTTGGCACTTGTTAAGCAACTATATAATCCAGTACGTTGGACTGAGTCTGTTGAGCGTATGGCGGCTGAAGGCGTTGAAGAATTGCTAGAAATGGGACCGGGTAAAGTATTAACCGGTCTGACTAAACGTATTGATCGTGCACTTGGCGGCGCAGCAGTCAATGATGTTGCATCATTAACCGCAGCACTAGCGAAGTAATTAAGCTTAAAAGAGGATTTACAATGAGTCTGGAAGGTAAAATTGCACTAGTTACAGGTGCGAGTCGTGGTATTGGTCGTGCTATCGCTGAAATCTTAGTTGAGCGTGGCGCGACAGTAATCGGTACAGCAACCTCTGAGAGCGGTGCTGATGCGATTAGTGCGTATCTTGGCGATCACGGTAAAGGTTTTGCGTTAAACGTAACCTCACCAGAGTCAATTGAAGTAACATTAAAGCAAATTAAAGAACAATATGGCGATATTGACATTTTAGTGAATAACGCTGGTATTACTCGTGATAATCTACTTATGCGTATGAAAGACGACGAATGGCAAGATATCATGGATACCAACCTAACGTCGGTTTTCCGTCTGTCTAAAGCCGTGCTACGTGCTATGATGAAAAAACGTAATGGTCGTATCATTAGCATTGGTTCTGTTGTTGGCACTATGGGCAACGCAGGTCAGACAAACTACGCAGCTGCTAAAGCAGGTTTGCTTGGTTTTACAAAATCGATGGCACGCGAAGTTGCTTCTCGTGGAATCACCGTTAACGCAGTTGCACCCGGTTTCATTGAAACGGATATGACAAAAGCGTTAAATGATGATCAACGCGCTGCAACGTTAGCAAATGTTCCTGCTGGTCGTTTAGGCGATCCGCGCGAAATAGCAGCGGCTGTTGCTTTTTTAGCCTCTGATGAAGCTGCTTATATAACAGGCGAAACATTGCACGTTAACGGCGGCATGTATATGATTTAAGCAAATTTGTTGTAATACTTCATGATTCAAGTCAAATTGAACTATTTTTCTGGTTAAATCGTGGTTTGACCAGCATTATGAGTGTTGCAACTTTTGCTGTAATGAATAAACTACAACAAATCGCATTAGCGAATTCTTGTTAAAGGAAATATATTAGTATGAGCAACATCGAAGAACGCGTAAGAAAAATCATCGTTGAGCAACTAGGCGTAGACGAAGCAGAAGTTAAAAACGAAGCATCTTTCGTTGACGATCTAGGTGCTGATTCTCTAGATACAGTTGAACTAGTAATGGCTCTTGAAGAAGAATTCGATACAGAAATCCCTGACGAAGAAGCTGAAAAAATTACTACTGTTCAAGCTGCAATCGACTACGTAAACAGCGCACAGTAATATAAAAATGAATATTCCCAGGCGGTCATTATGACCGCCTGTTTTTTTTCACTTCCTGTTTTATCCTCAATTCCCGGAGAAATTAATCGTGTCTAAGCGTCGTGTAGTTGTAACTGGCATGGGTATGCTTACCCCGGTTGGTAATTCTGTTGAATCTTCTTGGAAAGCTTTACAATCTGGCACTAGTGGTATCAGTACCATTCAACATTTTGATGCAAGCGCATTTGCTACTCAATTTGCCGGAATGATCAAAGACTTCAATTGTGAAGATTACATGTCTAAGAAAGATGCACGCAAAATGGATTTATTTATCCAGTACGGCGTTGCAGCTGGCGTACAAGCATTCAAAGATTCTGGTATTGAAGTTACTGAAGAAAACGCACCACGTATCGGTGTCGCTATTGGTTCTGGTATTGGTGGTCTTGGTTTAATTGAAGCTGGCCATCAAACATTGATTGACAAAGGACCGCGTAAAATCAGTCCGTTCTTTGTACCATCAACAATTGTTAATATGATCGCAGGCCACATGTCTATCATGTACGGTCTACGTGGTCCAAATATCGCGATTTCTACTGCGTGTACGACGGGCCTTCATAACATTGGCCATGCTGCACGTATGATTGCATACGGCGATGCTGATGCAATGCTGGCGGGTGGTGCAGAAAAAGCATCAACAGAGCTAGGCATGGCAGGCTTTGCTGCTGCAAAAGCATTATCAACACGTAATGATGATCCTCAAGCGGCTTCTCGTCCATGGGACAAAGATCGTGATGGTTTCGTATTAGGCGATGGTGCTGGTGTGATTGTGCTTGAAGAGTACGAACATGCCAAAGCACGTGGCGCAAAAATTTATGCAGAGCTTGTTGGCTTTGGCATGAGTGGTGATGCTTACCACATGACGTCACCAAGTGCAGACGGTTCTGGTGGTGCATTAGCTATGGAAGCTTGTATTCGCGATGCGGGTATCAATGCTGACAAGATTGGCTACATTAACGCACACGGCACATCAACGCCTGCGGGTGATAAGACTGAAACATTAGGCATTAAACGCGCGCTAGGTGCTGCTGCGGATAGTGTTATGGTTTCATCAACTAAATCAATGACTGGTCACTTGTTAGGTGCTGCTGGCTCTGTTGAATCAATCATCACTATTTTAAGTTTGATTGATCAAGTAGTACCACCAACAATTAACTTGGATAATCCAGGTGAAGGTTGTGATCTTGATTATGTTCCAGGTGAAGCACGTCAAGCTAACCTAGAATACGCATTATGTAACTCATTCGGTTTTGGCGGCACTAACGGTTCGTTATTGTTTAAGAAAATTTAATTCACTTATTTGCGTGTTGAGCAATAAGTGCCATAACCTGATATGATTAAGTAGCCTGATATTTCGATATCAGGCTATTTTTTTATCTGTACAAAGGAATACTTAATGGCCCTAGTGAACAGTTGTGAACAACAGCAACTTGCTATTACCGATCGCGCGACTCAATATGGTGATGGTTGCTTTACAACAATGCTGGTTGAACATCAGCAGGTTCAATTATGGTCATTGCATTTAGCGCGTTTTAAAGTAAGCCTTGAAAGATTAGCAATAGCTGCACCTGATTGGCTGCAGGTATATACTGACGTTGCTGCCCTTGCATTAAAATATCCACATCAAGGCGGTATCAAAATTTTAATTAGTCGTGGCAGTGGTGGCCGTGGCTATAATCCAGCTGGGTGTCATGATACTCAAGTGATCATCACCCATTTTGAATGGCCATTGCATTATCAACAGTGGCAACAACAAGGAATTACATTAGGTGTATGCCAGCTACGAATGGGTAATAGCCCAATGCTCGCAGGAATGAAGCACCTAAATCGGCTTGAACAAGTATTATTGAAACAAGAAATTGAAAAAACGGGTTGGGTTGATGCAGTTGCATTAGATAGCGATGGCCGCGTTATTGAAACAACTGTTGCGAATCTATTTTGGCGTAAAGGTAATACTGTATATACTCCAGCGCTGCAACGTACAGGTGTTGCAGGGGTTATGCGTCAACGGGTGCTTGATATGCTTAATGAATTAAATTATGACTATCAAGTGGGTGACTTTGCCCTTGAAGCTGTACTGACTGCGGATGAAGTTTTTATTACTAACGCATTGATGACGTTAGTACCTATAAATCAAATACAAACAACACAATATAGTGAACGTACAGTGTTCAAAATACTATGGAAGAGGTTACATTCGTGCTAAAGAAGTTGATTACTGTGATTTTTATATTGCTATTATTAATAGCAAGCGCGGCTGGTTGGGGATATTTTCAAGTTAAATCAACGCTTGATAAACCAGTACTGACAGAACAACAAACATTTATTACCGTTAAGACGGGGACATCTTTCCGCGGGCTATTAACGCAATTAAGTAATGATAAGCTAATAACAATATCACCATGGTTACGTTGGGTTGGGTATTTGGAACCAGCATTAACAGACATTAAAGCAGGTACGTATGCTATCAAACCGCAAGCGTCTTTGTATTCTGTCTTAACCATGATCACCGAAGGTAAAGAATATCAATATGCGATCACGCTGGTGGATGGTGAACGTTTTAGTGAATGGCGTGAGTTGTTACAAGCTGATCCTCATTTAGCTCATACCACCGATGATATGACCCAAGCGCAAATTAGCGCTGCGGTTGGTATCGATAATGATAAAATTGAAGGTTATTTTCTGCCGAATACATATCACTTTACTGCGGGCACGAGTGATATCAGTATTTTAAAGCGTGCACATAGTGCAATGATGAAAGAGTTAGATCTTGCATGGCAGCAACGCGCGTCAGATTTACCTTTAAAAACGCCGTACCAAGCGTTGATCATGGCATCTATTATTGAAAAAGAAACAGCCGTGGCCAGTGAGCGTGGTTTAGTGGCATCTGTCTTTATGAATCGTTTACGCGCCAATATGCCATTACAAACTGATCCTACGGTTATTTATGGTATGGGCGATAAGTATAACGGCAACATTACGAAAAAAGACCTACGCACACCAACTGCTTACAACACCTACACCATGCGTGGTTTACCGCCAACGCCAATAGCAATGCCAAGTAAGGCATCTATCATGGCTGCCGTTGATCCCGATAACAGTGACTTTTATTATTTTGTTGCTGATGGTAAAGGGGGTCACAAGTTTTCAACTACATTAGTCGAGCACAACCGCGCGGTTCGTGCCTACCTTAAAATATTAAGAACACAGAAATGATCGGTAAATTTATTGTCATCGAAGGCCTTGAAGGGGCTGGTAAAAGTACAGCTATTGCACAAGTTATAGCAACATTAGCGCAGCATGGTATTACAAACCCACAATCAACACGTGAACCTGGTGGCACTCCGTTGGCAGAGCAAATGCGCGCCTTAGTTAAACAAGGTCATCCTGATGAGCCTTTAACGGATATGGCAGAGTTATTACTGCTGTATGCGGCGCGTATTCAATTGGTTGATAATGTAATTAAACCTGCTCTAGCTGAAGGACGGTGGGTGGTGGGTGATCGCCATGATATGTCATCACAGGCTTATCAAGGCGGTGGTCGTGGTTTTGATCAATCATTGATGGAAAACCTGCGTGATACCGTTCTAGGGGATTTTCGTCCTGATCTGACTATCTATATGGATATTGATCCTGTATTAGGCTTACAGCGCGCACGTGGCCGTGGTGAGCTTGATCGTATTGAACAAATGGATATCAGTTTCTTTGAACGTGCTCGTGAGCGCTTTTTAGCATTATGTCACAATCAACCTAATGTGATTATTATAGATGCGAGCCAAACTTTAGAACAAGTTACTGCCGATTTAACCCAAGCATTACAGTCTTGGTTGGAGCAACAATAATAATGATCTATCCATGGCAACAAACTTTGTGGCACAACTGGCAGCAGTTGCTTGAGCAACGACGTTTACACCATGCTATTTTGTTATTAGCGGCAAAGGGCAGTGGACGTGGTGTATTAACTCGACAATTATCTAAAACCGTACTTTGTCAAAACTCACAAACCGAGCCTTGTGGTGTTTGTCATAGCTGCCAATTATTTGATGCTGAAAACCATCCTGACTTTCATGTAATTAAGCCAGAACAAGAAGGTAAGCAAATTGGTGTTGATGCGGTACGTCAATGTAATCGCTGGGCTGTTGAGACCTCTCATTTAAATGGACAGCGGGTTATTTTAATTGAAGACGCAGATGCATTGGGTGAAGCGGGTGCGAATGCGATATTAAAAACATTAGAAGAACCGCCAGCTGGATGCCAATTTATTTTGACGGCACAAAGTTTAGATCGGTTATTACCGACAGTGGTGAGTCGTTGCAATAAGTGGCGTTTAAACCCACCGAATGAACTCAGTGTGAAAAGTTGGGTTGAAAGCCAACTTCAACAATCTATCTTTTTAGAAAGTGTACGGCTTAATAATGGTGCGCCATTAGCAACGTTGTCTTTCATTGAAAGTGGATTAGATATTCGTTACGGCCATTTAGTTAAAGCGTTTACTGAATTTGTACAACCGCCGCATATTGGTATTTATGATGTCGCGGCAATGTGTACTGCTGATGGTATTGTGACATTACAATTGCTCAGTTACTTTCTGGTGGATTGTTTAAAATGGCAACAAGGGGCAACGCAATATCTTGTTCATCAAGAATCGCTACCCGCAGTTGAAGCCGTCGCGACCACGATACCAACGGCATTATTATTAGAACAAGTGCGCAATCTTAACAACTTACATCGTCAATTAGCCAAACATACAGGGCTAAATATTGAGTTGTTAGTGGTTGAGTGGTTAAGCGGATTTATTGGTAAGTAATTTTCACAATTAATGCTTTACCAGCACCGTTATGAAATGAAGTATAAGAATAAACAAGAGGAAAGCCTGTGTTAGTCGATTCACATTGTCATCTTGATAAACTTGATTACAATAAATTACATACAGGGATTGATGATGTATTAAATAAGGCCAAGGAACGTGGCGTTGAATATTTTCTATCAGTAGGGGTGACATTAGCGGCTTTTCCTAAAATGATGGAAATGATCGCACCTTACGATAACGTGTTTGCATCCTGTGGTATTCACCCATTAGATGTAGAGTCAGGGTATGACTCTGAGCAATTTAAAGCCTATGCACGCCATGAAAAAGTGGTTGCGATTGGTGAAACAGGGCTTGATTATCACTACCAGCCTGAGACTGCAGAACTGCAGCAAAAGCTATTCCGTGAGCAAGCACGTGTAGCGGTTGAATTGAATAAGCCGCTAATTATCCATACTCGTATGGCACGTGAAGATACTATGCGTATTTTACGTGAAGAAGGCGCAGAAAAGTGTGGCGGTGTATTACATTGCTTTACTGAAGATTTGGATATGGCATTGGCTGCGATTGAGCTAGGCTTTTATATCTCAATCTCTGGCATTGTGACGTTCAATACTGCGAGCGACTTAAAAAATGTGGTGAGTAAGTTACCGTTAGATCGGTTATTGGTTGAAACCGATTCTCCATTCTTAGCGCCAATTCCATACCGTGGTAAGCAAAACCAACCAGCTTACACACGTGAAGTAGCTCAATATATTGCGCTATTAAAAGGTATATCTGTTGAGGAAGTGGAACAAGCCACCACTAAAAACTTCTTCACACTGTTTTCATTAGCAAAACAGTAAAACACAGTTTTGATCTGACATTAAAGAGAAGCTTCGGCTTCTCTTTTTTTGTTGCTGGAAAGGGGCTGGTGGTTGATGTGACATTTCTAAATGGTTGTAACACATACAATTCTCTGTGGGACATATAACAGATGTTATGTGAAATAGGTGGAGATGTTCGTCGATATAGCATGATATTGGTGAAGTTTGTTTTAGTGGGGTCGCTTGGTAACCCAAACGAGTTAGCTAAAGAGCTAACTCGTTATTGGTCAAAAGTTAGTTAGGGTTCGGAATCTAACTAAGTGAATATAGATCAGTAAAAGTATAGCAAAAAGGGAGAAATCAGTTCTGCCACCTCATATATTTATTTTGATACCGCAATCCAATTTTCAAGATAATGAAAAGGGACTGGATACCGATAGCAGCGACAAGCAGTTAATACCAAAGGCTCCTTCCTCTTAGTAATCGCTGACATTCTCTTAAATGAATCAGCATTGCTACACTCTTGTGTTATGTGCTCTAACGCTAATTTTCCATTCATAGGGAAATTAGTTGATGCCGAACCATGCATATCAGAGTTCGAGTACATATTCTGTTCACTATATTGGTTTGGATACCAATACTGTAATGTACTATGTGCTAGTTCATCCGTGACAAATGTTTCCAATTCTAGGCTTACTGAATCTAACTTATATAGAGAGCAAAATACTGCCAATAACGGGTATAAAATGCTAGCTTCTGTAACTTTATTCTTATAATTACTATCGGCCTTATCTTTATCTCTGTGCTCAAGCAGCTTCTCATAGGAGTCGTGCACTATTGGGTACATGCCATTACTCTCAAAAGAGAATATACACTTGTTGACCATTTCTGAAAGCCAACTATCCACGAAGACATCTAGTTCTGAATTATTTGAAAGCAACGTTAGAGCTAAACCAATATCAATTGCTTGTGAGTCTTTGTACGGCGACAGTAATATTGGATTATTAACACACAAGAGATTAATTGATCGTGTTATTTCTCTAAGGCGAAGTCGTAATTTTTCCTGTTCTTCACTCCCGCCATCGGTTATTGGAGTTTCAATATAACTCTTTGATAGTGAATCTAATATCCAGTGCCCTTTAACTGATAAGCGTCCTAGTGCATCAAATAGCTTAATATTCACATCAATAGAGCATGGTGAGTGAACAGCATGAGAGAGCGCATATTTAAGATCAACATATGGAATTAAACATCTATCTACATAGCAATCAGTAATTTGTTGGTATGTATCTAAAATACTATCGAATGCCTTTGAGGGCTTATTCTTTCCTGTGTAATAATCTTTCACTTTATCCCAAGCTAACAATAATGCTCGCTCGGATGAAAGATATGCTGCCTCTAAATTTTTAGTATCACGACACCATGAAAATAAAACCCATAAACAAACGTTTACTCGTGTTATGGATGATGCAACAGAATCTGCATCAATGGCATTTGATAGAACCTCACCAATCAATAATGAAAAGTGTTTGCTTGAGCTCTCTGGCTCTTCAAGCAAAGCTAAAGATTTTCTCAATAAGGCTTGATTAGAACTAGGTAGCAATTTTTCTTTTAATAAGTGCTGTTGAATGTATTCCGCCAGCATATCGCCATTCCACTCTTCAAACCTCAAATTATCCCGCGAATTAATACTTTCAAATCCTGTGACTTCTTGGCGAATACCAGAATTCACATCACCACCAAAACATAAACAAATAACGATTGGCTTAGCTTTGTGTTGAGGAGGTATACGACAGGGAATGAATCCATATAGGATCTCTTGTAGCGATGGAAGCAGTGACTGGTTCGATTGCCCACTCCACGTTTCACGAGTTAGGTTTCCTGATTTTACGGAAAATAGATAGACCGACTCTTCCTTATCATCTTGCAACTGACCTACTGCTGCTATATCAACACCATACTCTTTAAATCCTCGTGAGGGGAAAATGAATACATTCATTCCCATGCTACTCAACAAGTCAGGCAGTACAGCATCTAGCTCTTTTCGCTC
This sequence comes from Photobacterium sp. NCIMB 13483, assembly GCF_003025475.1. Lineage (NCBI taxonomy): Bacteria > Pseudomonadati > Pseudomonadota > Gammaproteobacteria > Vibrionales > Vibrionaceae > Photobacterium > Photobacterium sp. NCIMB 13483. The sequence goes on along the minus strand of NZ_PYLV01000003.1, from coordinate 219,366 downwards.
TTTCAGTGAGGCTAAGTATTGCTTAAGAATTAACTTCATCTTTTATTCTCTCACAGCGATAAATTCTTAAAATGTAGTCTAATGACTCGGGATCTAATACATTCAGCCTTGGCATTTCAGTTGAATGAGAAAAGGACTGCATTTGCATTTCTTGTCGTAACTGCTCCCCATTACCTTTATGTACATAATAAATTGAGCTATTTCCATATAGTAACCTTTGTGTAGTTGCAATTTCTCTTATAAACGATCCTTTTGATGCTTCTTCGTAGGCTGCCTGCATGTCTTTATTAGATTTTTTCCAGTAAGCTCTTACATTTTCACTCGGAGCTATTAACTCTTTTAAGTCAAATACTTCTTTAATATTAGTATGATAAACGTCAAGTCTATCAAGTAAACGCTCACATAGATGAACTTGAAAGCCTTTATTAATACATGACTGTAAGAATTGTTTAAGCTCTCCTGGATAGCTTAGAAGCATTGGATCGTATAAAGCTTGTTCAAGAGTTTTATGCGTAGTTGGAGAGGCTGTTTCATAAATTGATAAAATAAAACTTGCCACAGATATAGGCCGAGTAAACAACCATCCTATAGCTTTATTAGCAACAAATACTTGTTTCACTTCATCATTTAACTGTGCCATCTCCGCTTTTAGCTCAATGTCTTTATCAATTACATCATGAAGTAGTTTAGAAACACTATTACAAAGTGATAATTTTCCAGACAAGAACCACTTTGTAATAATGTGGTTAAGTAATTCTTGTCTTTTGTTCAGTAGCTCATTAGTAAAATATCCAAGATCCGTGATTTCCACACCAGCATTTAAGATCGATTCCAATAATTCAACTGCAAATGAAGATGACCCCTTTTCAACCAGCTTAACTAACACATAATTAATATTGCTGACGGCATTATTATTCTCAGGTGAAACATTAGCTAACTGCTTTATTAAAAGATGTAAAACAGTTGGTGGAATATCGACTCTTTGAAAGGCTGTAATATCTGATATCTGATATATAATTTCTGCTGAAGTTCTTTCAATAAACGTAAGTAGAAACTCTTCTATTTGCGGCCAATAAGATGGATATTTCCCTCCAAAGTAAAGTGCTGATTTCAGTATCAAAGCACGACAGTTATCATCGGTCTCATTATTAGCATTACTACTGAGTAAATCCCATATGAGACTGGCTTGAACTTCACTTACATCCAGTTGCCCCAAAGCAAAATAGGCTTGGCCTCTAACAATCTGATTATTATTACCAATTAGATTTTTTGTTATCTGAATAGCTTCAGCCACACGATCTGATCTGTATGCTAAGATTGAGCTAGAGAGAAAAGGAGCATATATACTAAGCTCAGGTTGTTCCATAATAAATTCAATGCCATCTATGGGGCGATGTGCTTCTACTTTACAGAAACACTTAAATGCCTCATCGACAGCCAAATATCCGCTTGCCTGTTGTGCAACATGAGTTAGGCAATATAGGATCTTTTCAACACTTTCATTCAATAAAGGTAGTGCGCTGTTAAAAACATGTAGAAATGTATAAAATTTGTGTCCATTAAAATTTTTAATGTCTTGTACTATTTTTACAAGATCAATCTCTCTCGAGTTATGTAGTTCAGACAATGCCTCTTTCAGGTTCTTATTTTCAGCACTCATTTCCTCGACATATAAATCGTTTATCTGGGTAAGCAGTCCCTCTAACGTTTCATTTGCAGTTAACAATTTAGCTTTTGTATCTTCTAGTGACATTTCTGTTTCCTAACTAGACAACCATTAAATTTACGATCAAAGATAACTATGAAAATTTGGGTAATTATACTCAATCTATGCATCTATAATCTCAATGCTGGTAACACTTTTACTTTAAATGAATAATTTATATAGAAAATGTATAAATTGATGTTTGCCATAAATAGTATGGCTTAGTATAAGAAAAAATAATGCTAACGAAATGTGAGTAAATATTTATTAAAACTAATGAAGAAGTAGAAATTAGCCACATACTTTGATCTGTTATTACTCCGTTACTTTAGGTATACGCTACCGAACAAAATGTTCAACAAAACAATATTATCTTGGTTTTAACCGGACACATATTAGGTCTAGGCACAGATATGGTGCGTAATGGCTATGAGGCTAGGTACAAATATCAAGCTCAAGGTATTGCGAAAGCAAAAGCCGAAGGTAAGTACCGTTGTCACCGTGTAAATGAATCATTGCAAGCCTTAGGCATCGTTACTCACAGATATAGTAGAAGTAGGGCAATAATAGCGGGGGTGGTTAAAGATAGTCTGTTTGATCGTTGTAATATATTAAAGATTATTGTTTTTTTAATTTATTCACAAGAATCACCGACAGGAAGAGACCAAGTTGTTCCATCTAGAGCTTTATTAAATTTAAGATAGGCTAATAGTCGTTTTTTAGTATTGGTCGTTATTGATTCCAGCTCTGAAGCGACACGAGCTGGGTATATTGCATTTTCCTTTGTACTATTGAATTTAGAGAGTATGCAATTAATGGCTCTAGAGTTAAGCTTGTTTATTTGTTTGACTTTAAGTTTATTATCAATGTCAGCAATTAATGTTTTCTGGAGTCCTCTCGCTAATTGCTCTGCCGCTTTTTTTTGAGTCACATTTGGATAGTTAAGTTGAATGAAATTATCAATATCATCTCTAATTCCATTGTTATCAGAGTCAATACCGAGTAAGTCATCTCCTCGATCTTTTAAATTTGGTATTTCAGCTAACTCTGTAATTTGATCTATTTTAGCATTATTTGTAAATCTTGAAGAAATACCTAATTTAAGCCAAATATTATCTGAGTTAGATAATGTAGACGTTGTCCATATATTAAGTGAAAGCATAAAAATATAAAATAATAGTAGTTGTTTCATAGAATAGAATAATCATTGAACGTGGAAATAATTTTATTTTATAAAGTTATTTCCATATATATATTGTTTTTCTTTTTCGAGTTATTTCTCAAAGTTATAATATAATCTCAATGTTTTGTATTATCTTTTTAGAGCTATGTCTAAGGTTTTTTAATTAACAGTTATTGATTATAAAGATATTAGTAATATTTGTTATGACAGAGTCGTTGGTGAGCACAATAACTGAGTCGAAAACTTACTCATAGATAGGCAGAAATGAATATAGAACTTCTCGTGACCAGTTAATGATGTATCTGATATTTACCCAGTCACTTTTCAAATATTTACGATAGAATATAAAGTGGTTAGGAATTGAAATTCCTAACCACTAAATTATTATTGTAATTTTAAGAAATTAAAGCCATGTTCTTTTTCAAATAATTTTGGTGCTGTTATTACTTTATCTTGGTCGTAATCATATACAATGAATCTAACCCCATCAGATTTATTAGCGCTTGTTTGTTTATCATCGGGTCTTAATAAAATCATTATTCTTCCAGATTCAAAATAGTTTGCAGCAGACGTAATATCTTTCATATAAGGCTTTAATGCTGTTTTTCCAGTATTTTCCCAATTATTAGTTGTGAATATTTCACCTTTATTTGAAATAATTAAACCAACTTTATCATCGTAAGGATGATGAAAGGCCGCAATTATTTTTATTTTTGTATCTAGAGGTTTAATTGCTAGATAGCTTGTAAACGGAGTTAGAATAAATTCTTTTTCATTAGCCAATCCATTTGTAAATAAATACATTTTATTTTCAGATTCAGAAAAATAGCCAGAATAAATAAATTTCACATAGTTAGTAAGTTGAGGGTAAAAAGCTAATAAAGATCTTGGTTGAAGTGTTAAACCATCTCTATTGACAGTTACGGCTGTGTTATTTGTTAAAGCACCATAACCTATATTATAATTACTATACCATCCTGAATAACTCATTACTTTTGAAATACTTTCTGCAATATATCCAGGATCAGGTAAATCTCGATATTTACTCATTGGAAATGATTTTGGTACTATTGTACTGTAGTCAAATGGTTGAGAATAAGTAATTTGTTCATTTTTAGGTACAATAGCATTAAATAACTTTCCGCCAAACCATGCGCAGTTTGTATACATTGTATATCTGCCACCTGCCCAATCATATCCGACGTTTAAGAAATCTTTTGCAATATTAATGCTTTTTTTGTAAAGATCTGACGATTTTAGCGCAATATCATTTTCAATTTCTTGATGAGTTTTGTTTTGTATATTGACACATTTTTGGAAACTAAATTCTCTAGAAGATTGATTACCATTACTTCCAAACCCATAACCTTTAGACTTAATTTCTCCATTATCATCTTTATAAAAAAGATTAATCCATGTATGGCCAACAATTCCAGAATCAGCCCATTTAGTAACTTTTCCCATGAATTGATCAAAGTTATCATTAGGAGATTCACTTCTTATTTCTTGAAATTTTTCCATGATAGGAATTCTATTAGCGCTACGATTAACTCGAATGCAGACTTGAGGATAATTTATATTCTGATCGCCTTTAAGGTCGACTCTATGTATATTCAGATATTGAATTGAATCAGCATAAGCTATATTAAAAATTGATAGATTGAGTATGGCAGCTATAACTATTGGTACTGAAATGTATCTCATATGATGTTCTTTGAGTCATTAAAAATAGATGCATAATATAATATCAAGGATAGTCGTCTCTGTCGCAAAATTATAATGAAGTGCTTGATTTTTTTGTATCGATCTTGTTGATAATGACTTTCTCAGCTAAGCCATTCTTGTTTATAGCCTTATGTAGAAAAGTTTGTGCTGCTTTTTCATCCATATATCACGATAGTTTACGTTTTAATTGATGAGCATTGTGCTTAATTATTGGAGTAAAAGTAATAATCCAACGGTTGATTGTGAAACAATCAATAGCACTACTGTGCTCCGTAAAAATATCTTTAATATCACGCGTGCTGAGTTTGTATTATACGTAATTGAGTTTGTATTATACGTAATAACGTACCGCTTGAAGAATGACCTCAGAAGGGGGGTTGGTCGCTAGTGAAATCAATGAGTGACTCTAAATGATCTTAAAAACACATATTTTTAGCGGGTACCGCTAATTAAGCTCCCAACTTATACGGCAGAACCTTTATTTTGTGTTGTTTGTGTTACATTGTGTTACTTAGGTATCAATTCTGTAATAAAAGTTTTATTAGAATTACGTTTTTTTGGTTTTATTATCAGTAATTTACGGCTCGTAATGCAATCCGTGTGATCTATGTTTTATATTTAGCATGTTATTTAAGTATATTCTGGAAATATCGGTCAAAAACGAGCAATATCTTCGCTGGGTTATACTTGTTAAGAATGCTTTAATCAATTTATTATTCTAAAGAGCTAAAACTAAATTTATTAAAGTAGATAAATATTGTATATAACCCTTAATTATATTAATAAAATTAATGAGTTATTAAGTACATGCCAGTGAGGGATGCTATCCTCATTGGTATTGGTCTGGATATCAAAGGTAAAAATCATGTCGAATGGCAATAAATCATCAGCAGAGAGAATCCTTGAAGGGATTGGTGGTGCTGCTAACATTAAGTTTTTAACGTGCTGTGCAACGCGTTTACGTTTTGAATTAAACGATAACTCAATTGTAGATAAAGCCGCATTAGATGCTATTCCTGATGTAATGGGTTGTGTTCCTCAAAGTGGCGAGCGCTACCAAATTGTTGTTGGTGGCGGTGTTGCGACGATGCATAGCGCACTGCAACAGTTAATTGAAGATAGTAAAGCAAGTGGTGGTGCTGATAACACTAACACTAAAACTGAAGCTGTGGCATCTAATGATGATGTGAAAGCATCACTGCGTTCAGGTGGTGTTCGTGGCAAAGTTGCTTGGGTTGATGGTTTCTTTGAATACCTTTCAGATTCGTTCCGTCCCATTTTAGGTATTTTACTTGGTGCATCGTTAATTATTGCATTATGTGCAGTATTAGATGCCTTACACATTGTTGATTTTAGAGGTGATAAGTCTGCGGGTTGGATCTTTGTCGATTCAATGTGGCATTCTGTATTCTACTTCTTGCCAATTATGGTTGCTTATAATGCGTCTAAAAAACTGAAGGTTGACCCTTGGTTAGGTGCGGCAATCATGGGCGCATTAATGACGCCTGATTTCCAAAAGCTAACGTCATTAGCGTCAACAACATCGATTAAAGATACAACATTAGGTACTGTCTCTCACGTTGCACACGTGTTTGGTTTACCAATGCAGCTTAATGATTACTCTGGTAACGTGTTCGTTCCATTGATCATGGTTGCTGTATTAGCGCTTGTATACCGCTTCTTAAAGAAAATCATTCCTGACAACCTACACATGGTATTTGTACCATTCCTTTCTTTGATCATCATGATTCCGCTAACTGCGTTCTTGATTGGTCCTCTAGGTGTATGGATTGGTACTTACTTAGGTCTTGGTTTAGCTTGGTTAAATACGAATGCACCGTTTGTGTTCGCGATTCTAATCCCGCTATTATACCCATTCCTTGTTCCATTGGGTCTACACTGGCCACTAAACGCACTAATGTTAATGAATATTCAAACATTAGGTTATGACTTCATTCAAGGCCCAATGGGTGTGTGGAACTTTGCATGTTTCGGCGCAACAGCGGGTGTATTGTTGATTTCGCTTCGTGAAAAAGATGCCACTATGCGTCAAACTGCTTCTGGTGCGTTAGCTGCTGGTCTATTTGGTGGTATTTCAGAACCATCACTATATGGTATCCACTTACGCTTTAAGAAAGTTTACTCACGTTTACTTCCTGGTTGTCTTGCTGGTGGTGTAACACTTGCGATTCTTGGTTCTATGTACGGTAGTGTTAAAACTCAAGCGTTTGCATTTACATCACTATTAACCATTCCTGTGTTCCACCCAATGTGGGTTTACGCAGTATCAATCGCTGTTGCTTTTGTTGTGCCAATGGTACTGATTTTCATCTTTGATTATCGTACAGCAGAAGAAAAAGCAGAGCATAAAGAATAGGCCTAATTGCGATTAGCTACTCTTTGTACTATAGAATGAACAGAGAGGTATATTAGCTCGCCTCTCTATGAAAATCCCGCGATGAAAGTCGCGGGATTTTTTTATTTATAAAATAGATAGAATTTAGCCATTGACGATATTTTTGAATATTATTTTCTGCGCATGTTAGCGATATGATGGCAAGGTAGCTTAATTAAAGGTGAGATTTATGGCTCTTATATGATTTATAAATGCGCTATCGAGTTTTGTGTGAATTATTATGCGACAGTTGAAAAATGAGTTATATGACAAACTTTTAACAAATATTACTTATTATTCATGTTACATAGGTTACAAAGGTTACTTATTGGAGAGGGTGAAATTTGTTGAAAAAGGCGTTTTTTGTGATTATTTAACCTTTATAATCATTATGTTGCGATTTGTTGGTGGCGTTTAATTGCATTTGTTTCATTGTGATCTGCATTATAGTTTGGAATTATACTTTATTGCTTATTAGTAATTTTGATAGTCATCAAGTTATATTATTCGACGCATTTTATACTAATGCCTGAAATAGTACTGAATAAGTATTAGCAAATGACTACGGGGGTATGTCGCTAGTGCTTAGTGTTATTTCAAAATAAATATACTCAGGAGCAAACAATGTTCACTAACGCAATTACCGATGGTAATTGGAGCTGGTCTCTAATCTGCGAAAGTGTTCATCACCTGCTTATTTGTTTTTGAAAATGATTTAGAAAAAGAGACGTAATTAAAGTCTTATATTTATTTCATCGACAAGTGTAGAGTCCATCTCGAGGAGACAAGGTAATGAAAGCCTTTTTCAGTAAGTTATCCCAAGCAGTAATGCTACCGATAGCCTTGCTACCAGCCGCTGGTATTATGCTGGGGCTTGGTGGTAGTTTTACTAACCAAAGTATGATTGAAGCGTACCAAATCGGTATTTTGCAAGACGGAACACTTTTAAATAGTTTCCTACAGGTTATGACCGCAGCTGGCGGTATCGTCTTCGCAAACTTACCATTAATGTTCGCACTTGCTATTGCTATCGGTTTTGCGCGTGCAGAAAAGGGTGCAGCAGCACTTGCTGCTACTATTGCATACCTTGTAATGAACGTTGCGATTGCAAAAACACTGACTGTTGCAGGTATGGTTGATACTACCAACAACACAGTGATATTAATGGGTACCCATTATGCTGGCGTACTTGCTGATGTGCTTGGTATTCATAATACACTCAGTATGGGTGTATTTGGTGGTCTTATTGCTGGTGGTATTACTGTTGTGCTTCACAATAAATACCACGCTATTAAGTTACCTGAATTCTTAGGCTTCTTTGGTGGCGCACGTTTCGTACCAATTATTAGTGCATTCTCTGCATTATTTTACGGTATCGCATTAGTATTTGTTTGGCCTTACATCGGTGCTGCATTTGGTTCTATCGGTGCAACGCTAGGTGAAATGACTGCGTCTGGTCATGGTTACATTGCTTCGTTTATCTTCGGTATTATTGAGCGTGCATTGATTCCTGTTGGTCTACACCATGTGTTCTATCTTCCATTATGGCAGACAGAAATTGGTGGTACGGCTGAAATCGCAGGTCAAGTATTTAAGGGTACGCAAAACATTTTCTTTGGTTCTTTAGCGAATGGTGATTACTCACAGTTCTCTTCAACTAACTTTATGACGGGTAAATTCCCATTCATGATGTTTGGTTTACCAGCAGCCGCTTACGCTATGTACACTGTTGCAGATAAAGAAAATAAAACCGCGGTTGGTGGTCTACTGTTTTCTGTTGCGCTAACAGCGTTCCTAACCGGTATTACTGAGCCAATCGAATTTACATTCCTATTCTTATCTGCGCCACTTTACTACTTTATCCACGTGCCACTAGCCGGCCTATCATTTATGATCATGGACTTGCTACAGGTTAAAGTGGGCATGACATTCAGTGGTGGTTTCATTGACTTCGCTTTATTTGGTATGTTGCCAGGTCTTACAGGTACTGAAAACCATTGGTACTACATTCCATTACTAGGTCTAATTTACGGCCCTGTATACTTCTTCTTGTTCCGTTGGTTTATTCTGAAGTTTGATGTGAAAACACCTGGTCGTAAGGGTAGTGCTGTTGCCGTTGTACGTAAGAAAGATTACCACGCATCAAAAGCAGCGGGTGGCGAAAATGACGTTCAAGCTGATGAGATGATTGATGCACTTGGCGGTAAAGATAATATCGTTGATGTAGATGCATGTATCACTCGTTTACGTATCATTGTTAAAGATGGTGATTTAGTAAAAGACAATCAATATTGGACTGAGCATTTAGGTGCAAAGGGTTTAGTGAAGATTGGTAATACAGGTATTCAAGCTATCTATGGTGCACAAGCTGCTGGCTTTAAAGCACAGATTAACGCGAAACTAGGTAAGTAAGAACGCTAATGAGCTTTAAATTGAAATACCGACGTATTGGTACCTTCATGATAGATATGGCAATTGTGCAGATGTTCGCGATGGTTGGTCGTAACATCTACCTTAGTATTATTGCGTATATCTCCAATGGTACTGGCGCGACGCTTTCGTTAAACGATACCATGGCATTACCCGCATTATTGTTATTGTTTATGGGATTAATGCTGTTATTTATTGGTGTCTTTATGGGCTATCAATGGATCTGTTACCGTTTATTAGGAACGTCACTATCACGTTACTTATTAAGCGTTCAGGTTGTAACGACAGATGATCAACCGTTGACGAAGCAACGTTACTTAAAGCGTGAGTTTAATAAAATTTACCTTTGTGTCGCAACGTTAGGGTTATATCCACTCTATTGTGGAGCTCAATATTTAGCTTTCTCACATTTGCCTTGGCACGATCGTACCAACCATACGACTGTTGTATTGCATTAAGTTATCACCATAAATACGAAAGCCACAGCATTACGCTGTGGCTTTTTTTTTGCATTTTTTAATCTACAGTTGTTGATAGGTATAATAACGTTGTTTTTTTAAGCAATTATTGGCTCTTTATTTAAACAGTGTTTTATATTTTTGTTTGATTATGCCTGTGTTTGATTGATTGTTTTTTGCTCATTAATTGATGTTTAGGCGTGATTTTTGAGTAAATAGTTCTGTTTGTTTATTAAATATCGTCTATTTTTCATTATTGGAAAGATAGCTTGCACTGCTGAGTGCTATCTTTTAATAGGTTGGGTCATTACTCTTTTAGTGTCTATACAAATAATCTGCATTAAAAATAAAGCAGTTAATAAAGGAAGAAAAAAATGGGTTTATTAGATTTTGCTCGTGATATTGGCCATAAATTATTTTCTAATGAAGATGAAGCACCAACAAAAATTACTCAACATATTGAAGATAATAATCCGGGTATCAGCGATCTACAGGTAAGTGTGGAAGATGGCGTTGCTACCTTGTCGGGCGCTGCTGATTCAGCTGCTGCACGCGAAAAAGCTATTTTAATGGCAGGTAACACTCAAGGTATTGCAAGTGTTGTTGATAATATTTCAGCGCCAGAAGAGACAAGCAATATAACTTATTATGTTGTTGAAGAGGGTGATAGCTTATGGAAAATCGCCGAGAAAACACTAGGCAATGGTGCTAAGTACGAGCAAATTTTTGAAGAAAACAAAGAAGTTATTCAAAACCCAGATTTGATTTTCGCTGGACAAAAGCTGCGTATTACTCAGGCATAATAAAGCATAAACATTTGTCACTTCACATTAATAAGTAAATGAGGATATACATGGATATTGCAAAAATATTAGAAATTGGTGCACAGTTATTTAGTCAGTCACAAGCAAATACCGGTGGATTAAGCCAAGGTTCTATTGTCTCAGCACTGTCTCGTTTACTTGGTGGTGATGAGAATGGTCAAGGTGCAAATTTAGGACAACTATTGTCATCTATTGATGGTGCCGGTCTTGCTAATGTATTACAGAGCTGGCTTGGCAATGGTGAGAACAGTGCGATTTCAGCCGATGATATTGGTAATATTTTTTCAGGTTCTCAGCTGTCTGATTTTGCTAATGAATTGAATATTCCAGAACAAGAGGCTAAAACCGGCCTAAGTGAAGCGCTGCCTGCTATGGTTGATAACGCGAGCCCTGCTGGTGAAGTTGCCGGTGAACTATTAAATGCCGTTGGTGGTGTGTCTGGTTTGTTCAATATGGCTGCAAGTTTATTCGGTAAAAAATAAGCTAAATTAACTCAATCACTGTGATTGATAATGAGCACTTTGATATAAAACCTCAGCTTAATTGGCTGAGGTTTTTATTTTTATAGTGATAGGAAAAAGAGAATTAAAATAGGCACCAACATACTTAGAATAAACCCGCTAACAATGGCGATAGGCACACAACGAATGCCACCACAGTTCTGAATAACAGGTAAGGTAAAGTCCATAGCTGTTGCGCCAGCATAACCAATTGCGGTGTTTGGATAACGGTTAATAAGTAGTGGAATCATTATTAACGCTAACATTTCACGTAGAAGCTCATTTAAGAATGCCGCCCCACCATAAATACTGCCTAAACCGTCACCAATTAATATTCCAGCTAATGAATACCAACCAAAGCCTGATGCCATTGCTAAGCCGTTATTAATTGGAATGCCAAGTAACAGTGCGGCGATAATACCGCCTAATAAGGATGTCACGAGAATGACCGCAGCAATGATAACGCCTTTTTTATTGAGGATAATTTGTCGCAGTGTCATGCCGCTATTACGAAGTTGAATACCAACAAAAAATAACAGTAATAATAAAATGTGTTCGCTGGCTTGTTCTACCCATGACAGATCAAGGTTTAATAACAATCCAACAATTAAACCAAGCGCCACCACCACAACTAATTTTCCTGATTCAAGCATCATTTTTGTTAGCGGTAACTTTCGATGTATATGTGATGTGGGTGTTGGCCATAAACGGTCGAGCCATGGTAAAGCGAGTAGGTTACAGACTGAAATAGAGATAAAAAAAGTAAAGGTATACAGCAGAATCTGACCTAAATTCTGACTGAGGTTATCGAGTCCGGCTAAACTTAATCCCATTAACGCGAGAATCACCAATACCAAACGGCTTGTTTGTGTGTTGATAAACTCAAGAATATTGGCTTTTTTTATAGGAATTAAATATCCCAAGACCAAAGGTAAAAAAATGAGTAGGATCCCCGATAACATATTCATCCTTATATGTATAAAACTGCGCTGAAAGTGACTCGCTGAATATCTTAATACAAGATTGTTGTAACAACATCATAATAAGTGATTAAAGATTAAGCGTTTATTTTGTGACGAATATAACATAGAAGAATAGAAAGAGTATATATTTCAACAGGAAAGAACTAGTGAAATTATCTTAAAAGTGTATGTATATGTGTCAAAACGTATCGTCTAATAGGGAGATTAGACGAACGTAGAGAAGTGATAGGGGGTTCTGTTAAACGTGTTAAATACCGCTGCTATGGGTTATTTGTTGCAGCTGCTTTTCAAATTCAATTTCAGGCATATTGGTTAACTCATACATCACTTCAGCCCCAGTAAGATCTAATTCTATTTCATGCTCATTGATAGCGGCATCATTGGTTTTAAACAGTAATAAGTGATGTGCCATTCGAGCGATAGTTAAATAATTGATCTCACTATCATGATGAGGAGATATGGTATTGGTTGCGACCGCAATATAATCCTCATCAAATCCCCATTGTTTGAGGACGATTTTACTGGTTAATGCACAGTTATCTTGGAAGATATATTTAGCAATATTAAAATCAAGATAATTACCTTGTTTAATAAATTGTGAGTATTCATTAATCAAGCCAAATAAGCCAATGTCGGCTAGCAAACCTGTCAATAATGCTTTATCGGGTTCAAGTTTAAAGGGCTTACTACTGTATAGATGCATCTTTTGGCAAATAAGCGCCATCGTTGCAGCGAATTGACGTGAATGGAAAGCACTATTTTTAAGCAATAAATTACATTCAATATTTTCTATAGAGGTATTTTTTAAAGAATAAATTATTTGAGCTGTAATAATATCTCTAATTCGAATAATACCTAAGCGGGATACTGCCGTGAGAATATCGTGGCAAATAATATTACGACGATTAAATATTGCGGAGTTTGCGGTTCGAATAATGTTTGCAGTTAGTACAGGATCATCCAGTAATAAGGTGGCAACATCATGGACTGTTGTTTCGGGATCTTTACACAATATATTCAATTTTAATAGCGTATCAGGAATGGATGGTAAAGTTAACTTGTTATAACGTGCTGCTTTTTTTATTGAATGGCAAAGATCTGACTGAATAGCACGAATATAATGCTGGTTATTAGCTTCTAGCCAAAAAAAAGATAAATGTGACATTGAAATATTACAGTGGAAAGAGGTGTTATGAGTGTACGCATTGTTACTTCATGTACAAAGTATAAGCTGCTATTTTTTTGACACAGTTAACGCTTGGCTCATTTAATAAAGGTGTTATTTTAAATTATTAATTAAGTCATGGTTTTGTAGCAGCTGTAATAAGAAGTTAATTGTAATCTCTGCGGTTGGATGATGGATTAACGTTTGCTTTTGTTTTATTCCGATTGGTAATATTTCTAACCAACGTTGGCAAACCCAAGTTGCATCTTGATAGTTAGGTTGTGGATAACGTTGGCTTATTTCTGGCATTGATAGAAACAACAATTTTAGCTTGTCAGTGAGTATTTGGTTCTCGGCATTTATTCTAATACTTGGCCAATTATAATGAGGTTCATAGGTTGCTGTTAGTAAATTATCATGTGCCATTGTAAGATCTAAAATTGATATTTTATTCGTACCTTCAACGATTATTTCCAAGAATCCTCCAGCTACCGTATTAAAATCTCGAATTATTGCCGTTGTTGCAATAGCTGGAATATTAGTCACTGTTTCTGGTGCGGTATTTCGGTCTATCATCCCTAAGGCGAATGCCTCATTATTTGCGATTGCCTCGGTTACCATTCGAATATCACAGACTCTTGAAATAATAATTTTTAACCGTCCTCCGGGTAATAAATGTCCATTATGAGGTAATAATGCGATGGTATTCATAGTTTATCCTTGTCGTCTTTATGTCGCTTACAAGAAACCTTATTAAGGTTAGCACTATATATTTAACTGAGAGTAAGTATAAAAAATGATTAATTGTTAATTTGTTTCATAAATTTTCGACTAAAAATATGGGAGCAATCTCATATTCGAATGCTAGTTGTATCATCTGTTGTTGCTATGAGCATAAAATAGCTCGTCAAATGATTGACATTGTTAATGGTAAATATTTGGTGTGTTTTTAGTTGTTATGGATAATATCTGGAGCATAAGTTATGACGTCAATAAAAGATGATTACTTGAATTATTTATCTAAATTTGGCCAACAAGAAAAAAGATCAATGTTTGGTGGTACGGGTATTTTTATTAATAGTGCCATGTTTGCCATTGTTACACCGACGTCAATGTATATTCGTGGAGGGAATGACCTTGACGAGAAATTAATTAAATCTGGTTGCGAAAAGTTTAGACATATAAAAAAAAGTAAAACAGCTACCGTTAATTATTATGAAATTAAAACCCTATTTTTAACGGATCAATCTCAATGTGATTCATTTGTCGAAGAATCAATTGCTTTTTCTTGTCGAGATAAAAATTTTAGATCTTCTGAATCAAATCGTCGTTTGCGTGATTTACCTAATATGCGCTTAACACTAGAGCGAATGGTAAAAAAAGCTGGTGTTTTGGATGTAGATACTTTTTTTAATGCGGGTGCCGTTAATGTGTTTAGGCGTGTGTGCGAACATAATGGCCAAGAATTAGATCATAAACTGTTATGGATATTTGCAGGTGCTATTCAAGGTGGTCACTGGCAGCTATTAAGCGAAGATCATAAGCGACGCTTACTTGATGAATATCGTCAACAAACACATTAATAGAGATAGCTAATTGATAATGTAAGTCTATTTAAGATGATGTAGCTGAGAATCAGTGATTTTTTTGCTATGCTTGCAACAATTATGTTGTCGTGGCTAAAGTATGCAATTATCTAAGTTGTCAGGTTCTGTTCTTTCTGGATTACATTGTTTTTTGATTGCAGCAGATCAAATGAGTTTTACTCGTGCTGCTGAAATTTTGTGTTTAACGCAAAGTGCAGTCAGTCATAAGATTAAGAATCTTGAAGACAGTTTAGATGTTCAGTTATTTATTCGACAGCATCGAAAATTAGTCTTGACCGATGAAGGTCAGCGATTAAAGCAAGTTTTAGCGTCTAATTTTGGCAATATTATTCATGAAATTCGTGATTTAAAAAGTACGGAGCTATGTGGCGATTTAACCGTTTCAGCTCCTCCGACTTTTGCCCAAACATGGTTAGTGCCTCGTTTAACGTCTTTTATTGAAAAATACCCAAACTTACGTATTCATTTACGTACGAGAAATGATTTAGTTGATTTTCAGATCGAAAGTTATGATTGTGCGATTTATTTTGGTAATGGTATTTATCCTAATCTCGCGGTAGATAAGTTACTTGAAGAGACCATGTTCCCTGTGTGTAGTCATGATTACGCCTTAAAAAATAAACTGTATGACCAGCCTGAGAATTTGATGCATTGCTTATTATTACACGATGCTGCGCCATGGGCGAGGGCGGGTAGAAATGATGAGTGGCAATTTTGGGCTCAATATTTCAATGTCGCATTACCTGATAATAATTGTACGTTTGATCGCGCAGATTTAGCGATTAAAGCAGCAACTACGGGGATGGGGGTGGCAATGGCAAGACAATCATTTGTTGCCGAACAACTTGCTACATCTCGTTTAGTGTCACCTTTTGATATGACGATGAACTCAGCCCATAGCTACTATGTTGTTTGCCGCAAAGAGATGCAAACTTCGCCCAAGATAAAAGCATTTAAAGATTGGTTATTTAGTGAGATTAATAGCTAATATTCTAATCACCATGATCAAAAAAGGCGCATGATGCGCCTTTTGGGTGAAACATATTCTTTATTTTTTATTTAATGAGCTCGTTACCTGATAGCTCACCTTTTTCAAAGCTAGATAAGCTTTCTAATGTTGTTTGCGCAATACTGCCCAGTGCTTCTTCGGTTAAAAAGGCTTGGTGGCCAGTGAATAGCACATTGTGGCACGATGATAAACGACGGAAAACATCATCTTGAATAATGTCATTTGATTTGTCTTGGAAGAATAAATCTTTTTCATTTTCGTAAACATCAACACCTAATGAACTAATAATACCACTTTTTAATGCTTCAACTGCATCACTAGAATTGAGCAAACCACCACGACTGGTATTAATTATCATCATTCCTCGACGCATTTTTGCAAACGCTTTACGGTTTAGCATGTGATAGTTTTCTTTACTCATTGGGCAATGAAGGGTGATTACATTTGCTTGCGCGTAAATTTCATCAAGCGTGCAGTAGGTAACGCCTAGCTCTAGTGCAATGGGATTTGGGTAAGGGTCATAAGCAAGAATATTCATGCCTAAACCTTTTAAAATACGAATTGTCGCAATACCAATTCTCCCGGTACCAATAACACCAACAGTACGACCATGGAAATTGTAACCCGTTAAGCCTTCTAATGAGAAATTGGCGTCACGCGTTCGCTGATAAGCTCGGTGAATACGACGGTTAAGGCTTAACATCAGTCCGAGGGTATGCTCGGCAATGGATTCTGGAGAGTAAGCCGGAACAGTAACGACCTGTAAATTGAGTGCTTTTGCGGCTTCAAGATCAACGCGATCAAAGCCTGCACAACGCATCGCGATAATTTTCACCCCTTGCTCGGCTAATATTTTGAGAATAGGCTCGCTTAGGTCGTCATTAACAAAAGCACAAATAGCATCAAAACCTTCAGCCATTTTTGCCGTGTGATGATTGAGTTGAAATTCAAAATAAGTGAGCTGTTGATGGAATTGTTTATTAGTATGAGCAAATGATTTTTGGTCATACCCTTTGGTGCTAAACACAGCTATTTTCATAATATCACTCCAAAAACACAGTCTGTTATTCAGTCATTATTAAGTATAAAGTCTTAATATCTGACTAACTTACACGGTTATTATGTGATCAAGATAACAACTCTGTTGTAAATAGCAAATCATTTGTATGACAAAATAACCGTACTAAAATAACGGTTATGGTTATGCTGCTGTGACGAAGTGGTTCATGTTATGATTTAGATTGTTCGTTGCAACTTACTTTATTTTTGGGATTCAATATGTTGAAAAAAATTCTTGCCAGTGCAGGCGCTGTTGCGATCATTGCATGTGGCCCATTGGCAACAGGTCAAATCGGGCAGAGTATCTACATGGGGGCGGTTGAAAACTACCATAGCCCTTATCTGTCTATTACCAATAAAAGTTTTGAACGAGGCTACTTATCGTCAAATGCGGTATCGCGTATTGAGCTTAAAAATCAATTAAAAGCGGAGTTTGCAGAACAAGGTTTACCGACTGTATGGTTAGTTAGTCATCATATTGATAATGGCTTTTTAGGCGTTAAATCAACCAGTGAATTCGTGATCGATAAGCAGTTAGCACCGTTAGTTAACAAAATTTGGGGCAAGAATGTTGCACCAATGCAAATTGTCACAGACTCCGGTTTTACGGGGACAACCCATTTTGTGATGACAATTAATCCAATGGATTACACCCATGATGACGGTATGACAGCGATCAGTAAAACATTACTGGTGAAAGGTGAATTTGACCCTGAAAATGGTAAGAGTCAATTTAGCTATAATTTACCACAATTAACCATAGCGACCCCTGATAAAGAAAGTATGGTCGTCAAAGGTATTAATGGTGAAGGCAAAGGCCAAATGCAAGGTAATTTTTGGATTGGACATCAAACCTTTAGTTTAGAACATGCCAAATTTACCGCTGCTGATCAAAACCAGTTTATTGCTATTAATGGTGTTAATGTTGCAATGAATAATGCCTTAAGTCAGCCAAGCGGTGAAAAGACACCAACAGAAGATACCCAACAAGTTACCAATACTAATACCATCCAAGTGGCAACATTAACGACGCTTGATGGCCAACATTATCAAGACATTGCCTTTAAGTTAGCGTTAAAAGATTTAAATTATAAAGCCATTAGTCAGTTAGCTGCGATGGAGCAATCTCCACAAGCAGCTCAAGATCCAGCACAGATTAAGCAAGCAATGGTAGCGTTAGATTTATTGATCGCTCATGGTGCAACAGTTGATTTATCACAACTAAGTGTAAAAACGCCAGAAGGCACGGTTAATGCACAATTGCTGCTTAATATTAAATCAGGGTTAGAACATGCGTCGACCAATTTGACGGCAGTGACTGATCAAGTGAGCGGTAATATCAATATAGTAATTCCTGCAGCACTTGTGGCTAAAGAGCCGTTATTAGCGGCGAAATTGCCTGTATTAGTGAATCAAAAAATTGTCACTAAGAAAGATGGTAATTATCAGTTACAGGTAAAAATTATTGCTGATCAATTGGAGTTTTCTTCTGGTGCAAAACTACCATTAGCAATGATGGCATTATTCCTGCACTAATTTAATTTGGGTGGGTTAGAGATAATAAAACGCTTACCTTTTGAGTAAGCGTTTTTTTTGATGTGTAAAAGTGTTAATTATCATGTTGTTACCATTTTTTTTGATAAATATGTTTAAAATGGAACATTGATATTTAGTAAAACCAGATATTTAGACTTAACTTAATGTCATAGGTACAGGTTTATTTTAAACAGCATATCAAAGGATTAAATCTGATCCACAGCAGGATACAGTATGGTGGGGGGAAGCTATGGAATCACTAAAAGTAAAAGACTATATGAATATTCGTCCGGTTACATTTACTGAAGGTATGTCGTTATCCGCAGCATTAGATAAATTACTAACAGCGAAACAGATTGGTGGACCGGTTGTTAATGAGCATAAGCAAGTGGTCGGTTTTATATCGGAACAAGATATGATCCATAAACTCCTTAAAGTAGGTTATCACTGCCAAGATAGTCATACTGTTAGTGAGTGTATGCGCGTTGATGTGTTAACCGTGTCTGGGGATGACACAATCATTGTATTAGCTGAAACCATGACTGGGCAAAAACCTAAAATATACCCTGTTGTTGATGATGGTCGGTTAGTGGGGGTTATCACACGTCGTGATGTGCTAACGGCAATTAGTAATCAGATTGGGGCTTGCTTTAAGCATCCATTGTGATCAATATATAAACATATTTGTAGATTAGTAACAAAAAAGGCGCTCAGAGCGCCTTTCTTTTTGATTGTTATGGCCTTATTTTCGAGTGTCATAATGCCGATTTGGAGATGTTGTGAACAAAGAAAATACAGCAGAGAATAGCCAAGCTAAATTTTTAACTGGTTCTATTATGCGCCACATTGTGGTGATGTCAGGAACGGGTGCGATTGGCTTAATGGCATTGTTTTTAGTTGATTTGCTCGATATGTTTTTTATTAGCATGTTGGGGCAAATTGAACTTGCTGCTGCCATTGGCTTTGCTGGAACCTTGGTGTTTTTTTCTACTTCTATTTCTATCGGTACATCGATTGCTGCGGGGGCATTAGTCTCACGCGCACTAGGTAAAAATGATCGTCAACAAGCACGTATGATGGCCAGCAATGTAATGATTTTTGCCGTTATTATCAGCATTACTGTCGTGAGCTTGATGCTATGGCAGTTGCCGCTCTTGCTTGATTTAATTGGCGCGAAAGGGGCTGTAGCTGAAGCCGCTACTCAATATTTAGTGATTCTATTGCCCAGCGCACCATTTATTGCGATTTCTATGTCTGCGGGAGCGGCATTACGCGGGGTTGGCGATGCTCGACGTTCAATGATCGCAACACTTATTGGCGGGGGCGTTAATGCGGTCTTAGATCCTCTGTTTATTTTCGGTTTATCAATGGGTATGCAAGGTGCTGCAATTGCATCTGTATTTGCACGATTAGCTGTTATGTGTTTTTCCTTGTATGCCGTGGTCTATAAGCATCAATTAATAGCCAAACCTGATCTTACGAGCTTTAAACTGGCATTACCAACAGTGGCTAAAATAGCCTTGCCAGCAATACTTACCAACACTGCAACCCCTATTGGTAACGCTGTTGTGACCAGTAATATTGCCCATTTTGGTGAAAGTTTTGTCGCAGGTTATGCGGTTATTGGGCGCATTATGCCAGTTTGTTTTGCGTTGGTTTTCTCTTTATCTGGTGCTGTTGGGCCGATTATTGGTCAAAATTTTGGTGCTGAACGGTGGGATAGAATTAATCAAATCTTACGTGATGCAATGTTATTTACGGCGGTTTATTGCGTTGGTGTTTCGCTGTTACTTTGGTTTGGACAAGATATATTAATTGCGATGTTTAGCCTGACGGGTGATGCGGCTGAAATTGTCGGTATATTCTGTAGCTTTATTGCCGTGACCTTCATTTTTAATGGTGCATTATTTGTGGCAAATGCCGCCTTTAATAATCTTAATCGTCCAACATGGTCAACAGCATTAAATATAGGAAAAGCAACCTTAGGAACCATACCTTTTGTGTTAATTGGCGGACATTTGGCGGGTGCGGGGGGGGTATTAATGGGGCAGGCTGTTGGTTCGGTAGTGTTTGGTATTATCGGTTTTGGTTTGGTTATTCATCAAGTTAAGAAGATGGGACTGACACACGAACAACAACTATTGGATGACAATGATATTCTGACCCCATCGGTTCCTGTTACGGCGTTTTGTTCTTCACGCACCTACATGGGAACGGAAGATGTGTTAGAAGAAGTATTAGCGGCTGATATTGATCATAGTCGTAATACCACTGAGCTAAAAAAGTAGGTAATTGAGGTGATATAGGTTGTGTGAAGTGGCTCACATGCAGCTATGTTTTTGATAGAGATAGGATATTTTTTTGTCGAAATGTGATCATTGTTTTATCTAATGAGTGATTATTTCATCACTTTATTGATCTAACTCGATGAAATAAGAGCTATAGCCAGCGACAATAATAATACTAACAATTATTAGCTTGTAGATGAATGTTTATAGCGACTGCCGCTATTTGCCATTGTCAGTAATGTTAGTTTAGCCATTACACTTCACCTTTAGGTTAAGGAAAATAAAGGTGATGGCGTATTTATTGTTTAAGGGAATAATGCTCTATGCGTCAAAATCTTCGCTATATCATACCTATTTTAATTCCATTACTGATTTTATTGTTGCCCGCATCTGCCTTTCCTCTTGAAGGGTTAACGGTTATTCAACAACGTGTTATTGCTATTTTTTTATTAGCTGCATTGTGTTGGGTAATGGAGCCGATTCCTATTTATGCAACGTCTGTTGTGATTATTGTGCTGGAATTATTATTACTGTCAGATAAAAGCTTGTATCTGTTTCGGCTTGATCAAGGACAGCCTCATTTTGGCAATTTAATGAGTTATAGCGAAATAATGGCGACCTTTGCGAGTCCTATTATTATGTTATTTTTAGGCGGTTTCTTTTTAGCCATGGCGGCAACGAAATACCGTTTAGATGTCAACTTAGCGCGAGTGTTATTAAAACCATTTGGACACCAACCTAAATATGTCATGTTTGGCTTAATGCTGATCACGGCTATTTTCTCTATGTTTATGTCAAACACAGCAACAACCGCAATGATGCTCTCTATTTTAGCGCCAGTTATTACTTTGTTTAGCGCTAAAGATCCGGGCAAAATAGCGTTTGCTTTATGTATTCCAGTTGCGGCTAATATTGGTGGTATTGGCACGCCTATTGGTACTCCTCCAAATGCGATTGCGTTGAAATACCTGACCGGAGAAAATCTGATTACTTTTGGTGAATGGATGTTCTTTGGTGTGCCATTTGTAGCGGTGTTATTGGTATTTGCATGGTGGTTGATTAATAAACTTTATCCTGCCACTCAGCAATCAATTGAACTGACTATTCAAGGTAAGTTTCTTAAAACGCCAAAAGCGATCACGGTTTATGTGACATTTGCTGTCACCATTATTCTATGGTTAATGGGTTCAATGCATGGCATGAACTCTTATACTGTTGCATTAATTCCAGTAGCTATTTTCTCGTTAACGGGGATCATCAATAAAGAAGATCTTAAGAAAATATCATGGGATGTTCTATGGCTGGTATCAGGGGGTATTGCGCTTGGTTTAGCCTTGGATAAAACCGGTTTAGCAAAATTAGTCGTGCATAGTATTCCATTTGATATTTTCTCTCCTTATGTGGTCTTGCTTGGGGCGGCGATATTGTGTTTATTGATGGCTAACTTTATGTCACATACCGCAACGGCAAACTTATTAATGCCAATTATGGCGGCATTAGGAACATCGATGGTGTCGTTAACGCCTTTAGGTGGTGAAGTGACATTGATTTTAGTGGTTACTTTTGCAGCATCGCTTGGTATGTCATTACCTATAAGTACACCGCCGAATGCGTTAGCGCATGCTACAGGGCATGTTGAAAGTAATCAGATGGCTCGCGTTGGCGTTATTATTGGTATTGTGGGGGTGTTATTGAGTTTTGTGATGATTTGGGGACTACAGGTCATCGATCATATTTAAGGATAATGAACTTAATTCAAGGATGCTGGCATGAATCAACCAAAAGCATTGCGCCGAATCATCGATACCTATTTTCAAGATCCAACCATGACTATGGCTGTTGTCGCGGGCACAGAGGTGTTACGCCAAGATGGGTATAACGATCGCTTATATTGGGTAAAACAAGGTGAGCTATCGGGGTATTTAAAAAGTGAAGAAAATGATTTAAGTGCCCAAGTGTTTGTCGTGAAGGAAGGGATGTTTTTTGGTGTTCACAGTTTCTTTGCACAAACACGTGTCGCTTCAACGACAGTTGTTGCAGAAAAAGACAGTGAAATTGCTTGGATTGATTTATCAACTCAAGCGATTGAACCTGAACATTATGGCCCATTAGCGGAACAATTTATGCCAGTGATGGTGCATGAATTGGCAATGCGGCAAATGCTAACGGGAATTGCAGCACTAGAAAAAGAAAAAGCGTTGCAGAAACTGTATGCCACTGAACAAATGACGACTTTAGGGCAATTAGCCGCTGGTATTGCCCATGAACTCAATAATGCTATTGGTGTTATTAGCAGTAAAACGGAAAATATCCAAACCGCGATTAGTCAGTTTGTTGGTGATAACCAGCCACAAATGATGCCATTTTTACAACATGGTATCGATCATGGTCAAAGTATAAGCTCGGCAGAAGTTCGTGAGCGTACCAAGGTTTTACAGCAGCAATATCATTTGAGCCGAGAACAAGCACGTATCCTTGCTCGAGCATTACCGAGTGGGGATGTACCTGCTAATTGGCTTGTAGATATCAATGCCGCACTTGAATGTTGGGACACGGGACGTGATTTACGTGATATTCGATTGGCGGCTCGCCATGCCGCAAGTATTGTACGTTCGGTAAAACAACTTGGTGGCGGTGATCATGCCCGCATACCTAATGTTGATATCAATGATACGCTTCATAAATCATTAGCGTTATTACAAAGTAATTTGCGAGCGGTGGAGGTTGTGCTTAGACCTGCAATTTTACCACCAGTAACCGCAAGCGTTACTGAGTTGGTGCAGATCTGGGTTAATTTGATTAAGAATGCATGCGATGCAATGGAGCACACTGACAATCCACAAATTGAAATCGCGACTCGAAGTGTAAAGAATAAGTTGTTAGTTACAATCACTAATAATGGACCAATAATCGATGAAGCCACACGACGTAAAATATTTAATCCCAATTTTAGTACCAAAAAGGGTGGATTATCATTTGGATTAGGATTGGGATTGGCCATTGTTCAACGTATTGTGAATAGCTATGGCGGCACAATAGTTGTTAAAAGTGATCACCAACATACGACATTTAGAATTAAGCTACCGATAACGTAAGGGACGGTTATATGGAAAAAATCACTATTATTTGCGTTGATGATCAACGTGAAGTGTTAAGTGCAGTATTAAAAGATTTAGCTGAATTTGAGCCATCTTTTTTATTGGAAGAGTGTGAATCAGCCGATGAAGCATTAGCGTTGATGGATGAACTGGATGCTGACGGTCAGTTTATTGGGGTAATTATTTCTGACCATGTTATGCCCGGTAAAAGTGGCGTTGAATTGTTAACCGCAGTGGCTAACGATAACCGCTTTATTCATACTAAAAAGGTGTTATTAACCGGTCAAGCAACCCATCAAGATACTATTGCCGCGATCAATAAAGCCCGTATTGAAAGCTATTTTGAAAAGCCATGGGACACTGAGGTATTGGTTAACTGTGTACGAACATTAGTGACAGAATATATTTTTGATATGGGGTTAGATTATACGCTTTGGGGTGATGTGCTTGATAATACAATAGTTTTACGTCGTTTACGTTAATTTATCTCTAAGGGTGCAACAGTATTTTTACTTATTTATGATAATTATTATCACTTAACTGTGATGAGTTGCTTGACCTTGGTCTTAACTCAAAGGTTTATAATCAAAAATAGTAAAATCGAATAGCACCCAAGGAGAACGATGATGTGTGCTCAATGTAATAATAAAAAAGATCATATTCATACTGCAAAATCAACCGTTGCAAATAAAGCAACGGTTACTATGGTTGCTGCAACAACGGATTGCTGTTCAAGTGTCAGTGCTGATTGTTGCTCGACCAATAAAGATTCTGAAGGGTATGGTGATAATGACACTGAAGGTCCTGCGGCAGGTGGTTGTTGTTCAGCGACAACACATGATGCGATCCATCCGGTAGCCAAGAAAAACAGCTTTACCATTACAGGTACGCATATTTCTGATTGTGATAAGCCTGCCCAAAATAATACACACCATGATCATGGTGTAGATGCCACGCGTACGCACCACCATGATACTCATGATCATAGCGAACATGTTCATACGAAACAGTGTTGTTCAACACCAGCGATGAGTAAAGAACAAGAATTAGCGTTAGAAGCTTCTCTAACCAATAGCGCTCATGGCAAGACCTTTAGCTGGAAAGTACTAGGCATGGATTGCCCTAGTTGCGCAGCTAAGCTTGAAAAGTCCATTATGTCATTAACTTCAGTCGACACGGCTAAGGTGATGTTTGCGACTGAAAAGTTGATTGTAAATATTCATGATAATCAACAAGCAGATATTGAAAGCCTAAAATCTGAGATCGAAAATAAATCACAACAGACAGGTTTTATCTTAGTTTCTACTGCTACAAAAACCGCAGATTTACCTACTCAATCTTTTTTACATCAACATCTCTCTGTGATCGTTATTGCAATGATGATGGTGATTGCCTTTATTTTAAATAAAACGGTTTCGGCAGAAGCAGGGTTGTTAGCGTTTACGTTGACGACCATTGTTGGTTTATTCCCTATTTTGAAAAAAGCGATTATTTTAACTAAATCAGGAACACCGTTTTCAATTGAAACATTAATGTCGGTTGCCGCTATTGGCGCTTTGTACCTTGGTGAAACTGCAGAAGCGGCAATGGTTATCTTTTTGTTCCTTATTGGCGAACAACTTGAAGGTTATGCGGCTTCTCGTGCGCGTAGTGGCGTCAAAGCATTAATGGATTTAGTACCAGAAGAAGCCACTGTTATTTTGGCTGATGGTACTAAAACCAAACGATCAGCAGCGGAGTTAAAACCCGGTGATGTGATTGAAGTGGTACCGGGTGAACGTTTACCCGCAGATGGTCAAGTGTTGGATGTTATCGCCAGTTTTGATGAAAGTGCGTTAACAGGGGAGTCCGTGCCTGTTGAACGTACACCGGGCGAAAAAGTCATGGCGGGTAGCATGGCATCCGATAAAGTGGTGCGATTAACCATTATTTCAGCGCAAGGCGATAATGCCATCGATCGTATTTTGCATATGATTGAAGATGCTGAATCACGTAAAGCACCATTAGAACGTTTCTTGGATAAATTCAGCCGTTGGTATACGCCAAGTATGATTTTATTGGCTGCGCTGGTGGTTATTATTCCACCACTGGTATTTGGTCAATCGTGGGATGAGTGGATTTATAAAGGCTTAGCATTATTATTGATTGCTTGTCCGTGTGCATTAGTTATCTCTACTCCCGCAGCGATTACATCAGGTTTGGCTGCGGCGGCACGTCGTGGTGCATTAATTAAAGGGGGAGCGGCGTTAGAACAACTGGGTCATATTGAAGTGGTTGCGTTTGATAAAACAGGTACGCTGACTGAAGGTAAACCTGTTGTAACAGATATGATTTGTTGGGATAACGACGACGAGAAATTATTACGTCAAGCTGCAGCGATTGAAGCGGGTTCATTGCACCCATTAGCGAAAGCCGTGGTTAATCGCGCGCAACAACAGCAGGTCACTGTGGTTGAAGCAACGGAGCGAGAAACCTTGGTTGGTCGTGGTATTCAAGGTATCACCGAAGGCGATAAGTTCTTATTATGTGCCGCTGATCGTTTACCACAAGATATTGTGCTCACTGAAATACAACAACAGCAAGCAACAGCATTAGAAAATGAAGGCAAAACGTTAGTGGTTGCTGTTCGTAATTCATACCCTGTTGGCTTGGTAGCATGGCGAGATAATTTACGTGACGATGCATTAGTTGCGATTGAAAAACTTAAACAGCTTGGTATTAAATCCGTAATGCTAACGGGTGATAATACTCGGGCTGCCGCTGCAATTGCGAAAGAGATCAATATTGATTTTCGTGCCAGCTTATTACCTGCTGATAAAGTCACTGAAATTCGTAAATTGAATGACGAACATAGTGTTGCCATGATTGGTGATGGTATTAATGATGCGCCGGCAATGAAAACTGCAACTATCGGTATTGCGATGGGCGGCGGTACTGATGTTGCACTGGAAACTGCTGATGCAGCGATTACGCATAATCGTTTGGCTGAATTGCCTGTAATGATTGAGCTGTCACGTGCAACGTTAAATAATATTCGTCAGAACATTGGCCTTGCTCTTGGGCTTAAAGGTATTTTCCTTGTCACAACGATATTGGGTGTAACGGGACTGTGGGTCGCGGTATTAGCGGATAGTGGTGCAACAGCATTAGTGACTTTAAATGCGTTACGCTTATTACGTTTTAAACCTAAGCAATAATTGGGTGAATAAATAATATTATTCGCTGAATAACGAAGAGCAGAATGGTTTCAATACCATTTTGCTTTTTTATTTATAGTTATGATTGAATACCAATAAAAACGGTAAACGTTATGCTGAAGTTACGATTTTTTTTGTGATGGGCTCGATAGGAAAACGTTTTGTTGTGATCTCTGTTCAATTATTTTGTAACTAAAAATTATATTGCTTTTGTTTAATGTGATTTAACTCACTAAAAACAGTCTCAGCTTCCGTTATCTTTACATTAGATTTTGACAGACGTTGTTGTTATGTTGCGTATTACGTTTGCTGTCAAAAAACACAATAATTAACGATAATTATCCATCTCTGTTCCTACAATCAGAGCGATTAAATTTAAAGGGTATCATTATGTCTGACAATAAAGTGTTCCACCTAGGTGTTAATAAAGCGGATCTTAACGGTGCTGAGTTAGCAATTATTCCTGGTGATCCTGCTCGTGTAGAAAAAATTGCCAACCTAATGGAAAACCCTGAATTCCTAGCAAGTGCACGTGAATACACAGTATACCGCGCGCAGTTAGATGGTAAGCCAGTTGTTATTTGTTCTACTGGTATTGGTGGTCCATCAACATCTATCGCTGTTGAAGAGTTAGCACAATTGGGTGTTAATACTTTCCTTCGTGTAGGTACAACAGGTGCTATTCAACCAAACATTAACCCGGGTGATATGATTGTAACTACGGGTTCTGTACGTCTTGACGGTGCAAGCCTTCACTTTGCACCAATGGAATTCCCTGCGGTTGCTGATTTCACTGTTGCAACAGCAATGAAGCAAGCATGTGATGATGCTGGTGCGACAGTGCATACTGGCGTTACCGCTTCTAGTGATACTTTCTACCCAGGTCAAGAGCGTTATGACACATTCTCAGGTCGTGTAGTACGTCGTTTCCAAGGCTCTATGAAAGAGTGGCAGGAAATGGGTGTGCTGAACTTTGAAATGGAATCTGCAACACTATTAACTATGTGTGCAAGTTCTGGTTTACGTGCAGGTTGTGTTGCGGGCGTTATTATTAACCGCACTCAAAAAGAAATTCCTGATCACGCAACATTAAAAGCAACTGAAGCGCGCTCAATTAAGATTGTTGTTGAAGCTGCACGTCAGATGCTAACTAAATAATACGTTTTCAATAACGCGATTTATTTAATATGTATGTTAGAAAGCCGATAGATTACTGTCGGCTTTTTTGCATTAAAAGCGCACAGGTATAATGAAAACAATACGATAATGCTATGACTTAGTGGGGGAGTTTAACCATTAGGTTGTTTTTGTTGTAGAATAGTATTTCGTTGAGCTTAGTGAAGTTATAAACATGATTGATTATAAAATTATATTTCCAAATGGACATCAAGCGACCATAGCATTACCTATCTCTCCTGTATTACAGATGAAGATTGCTTACTTAGATGATGTGTTTGTTGTAAGAGATATTATTGCAACTGTAGGGGAAAATATGACCATGGTAACACTTGTCTTAGATGAGGGTCAGCACCATACACAGAAGCCACAAGCTGCAGGAATTGTTTTTAATCGACTTGGATAATTCACGCCAAACAGCATTAAGCGATTCTCAAAATTTGATGAAATAAAAAGGCCTTTAAGAAGGCCTTTTTTGATCGTTACTCTTTTTTACTAATGCAAGATGGCTCGCGATTTAGGCTGGGTTATGAGCTTGACCACCAGCACCTTTAAGCCAATCATGTAGATGAGTGTATAACTCTCCTAGTTGATCTGGACCAATGATCGCTAATCCTAAATCTTGAGCTCGAACGAGGTCATGGTGACGTAAAGGACGGAAGCTCACTAGCATTGCACGTGCTTGTAGGCCACCTAGCAAGTCACGTAAAGATTCTAGTTTGTACAAGGTATCATCGCCATCATCGCGCATACCTTTGGTCTTACATTCAATGATGTGCAGTTTATTATTGACGATAGTTGCTACATCAAGTTCATTACGTACTTCACGCTCACCAATTTTACGGTAAACCTGCACACCTAAAGAGTGATCTTGAATAGTGGGTAACTCATTTTGAATCGCACGCACTGTACTGTGAACAAGGCTTTCTAACCACTCGCCATTAGCAAATCGACGTGCCTCTTCATGTTTAAATGTCAAAATACCATCGTGATATGTTGCAAGGCCTGTTTCTTCGAGATCGGTTAGAAGTGTACCAAGTTCTTTATAACCTTGCTGTTTTTCACTTAACTCAACAGTTAGCACTTGTTCTTTACGACATGTAGTTGCTAGGTAGTTAAGCGTTGCTAAGCCTGGGCCTAATTCTAATGCAGAACTCGCCCAACGTTGGCCCAGTTCCCATAACTGATCGTTAAGAGATTCTGGCATTGGATTATCAGATAACTCACAACGCGCACCAAAAATAGTTAAATAATCAGAAATTTGAATACGATCTTGTACTTGTTGTTGTTCGCGATCATTGGGGAATAACCAGCACATTTCATCACTGAATGGTTCAATGACATAGATTGGCCAATGAAAAGAGCGGAAAACTTCATAAGCGGATAATAAACGGTGACGTAAACCACAACTTGCATTAAACCAAACATCACGGCTGTCTTGTTTTAATTGGTCGGCAAGTTGGTTCAAACGTTGTCTAATTTGAGTGACATTGATAATGTCGGGAATAATGAAAAATTCAACAATAATATTACGTGAAGTTAAAATAGAAGCGAGTCGATCATATTGTTCTTGTTGTTTTTCAGTACCAATAAATATCATTTTATCGGCAGGTACGGCTTCGTCTAATAATGGAGTGATCAGGCGGACTGGATCCTGATCAATAATGCCAACGTGAGTAATCATAATAATCCTTAATGCGCCCGACATACTGGGCGTAATGTTGTGATGCGCATTAAATAAAAGAAATGCAAAAGTAAGCGTGCGCACACATCTATAAGGTAAGTATATGAGGTTTTTTAGTGTGAAATTCAAGTCAAAATTTAAAGGCTAAGAATTCACATATAAGGCGAAAATATTACTTATTCAGTTATTTTGTCTAATAGTCTATTTTTAATCGTTTTTTTTACTTAAATATCGATAATTTCTAAAACGCCATCATTATTAATGGCGTTTTTTTTGTTGAAAACATAGTTACCAATATTAAATTACATGCTTGGTGGGGTTGGTAATTGCGAGGCTAATAGCCAAATAGCCAGTATGAAGAAGATTAAACCCATAAATTTATGTTGGTTATTTCGGAATTTTTCATTTTTAAGCAATGACTGGCCGAATACGCCAATGGTTGTCACGAGAAATAAATTAAATAATAACCCTAAGACATTAAGTAATAATCCAAGTACTAACATTTGTTCACCCGATGATGTTGCAACATGGGTTGAAACAAATTGCGGTAAAAACAAAACAAAGAAAATGAGTGCTTTAGGATTAAGTAGATTAGTAAAAACAGCTCGACGATAAAGTGTCGATGCCATTTTATTTGAATGCTCTAATTCTTGAGGGGCGTCATCTGGATGAGTGCGCATGCAATCCCAACCCATTTTCAATAAATACGCGCCGCCAACTAAACGTAAAACATGTAAAGCGATTGGATTCATTGCTATAAGCGCAGAGACACCAAGAGCCGCTAAAATAGTTAATAAAATACCAGAGGTTGCATTACCTAAACTTGCATAAATACCGACTTTGCGACCGTAAGTTAAGCTTGAGCTGGCAATAAGTAGCATGTCAGGTCCTGGAATGAGTAGTAGAGCAATCACAGCGGTGAGGTAAAGAGGTAATACATTTAAATCAATCATGGTAAAAACAACGTTATAGTGTAGAAGTCTATATTTTACACAATAAATAGTTCCAATCCATGAGTTACAAGCAATAGAGGGTGTTTTTTACTGCTTTGACTTGATTATGTATGTTAATCGTCTGTTTTACGTTATTGAGTTGTTAATGGCGATGGTTTTTTTGGAAATGAAGCTAGGTATAGGACTGATCACTAACAATAAAAAATACCGTTGATGTGATCAGTGAATGATTGGCTTTGTTGGTCTATTTTTGACTAACGTTGATTATGCTTTCTTGCTGTGGAAATGAAAACGCTCATGAAAGTAAGCTTTTAGATGCTCTTCCATATTGTGAACTTTATTATCAATCGCATCGCACAGTACAGCATCATTATTCATTGCATTTACACGGTTGATAACCATTTCTTCGATGGCGGATTTTTGTGCTTCTGTTAGTTGCGTTTGTTGAGTTGTCATGGTGTGTTTCCTTGAAATATAACGATATGATTAATTTTTATTATATCGTTAATATTTTACGACTGAAATGATTGTAATTAGAGATTACTTTTATGGGGTAAGCATAATGCATTAGGGTTATAAGACTTACCCTAATGCATATTTTGAAGATGTATCTGGTGTGCTTTTTACTTTAGTACGGTACGTAGTCGATTAATTTTTTCTTCTAAAATAGATGTTGGACAACCAAGATTTAGACGAATAAATCCACTACCATCTCGGCCAAAGCCATATCCCATTGTTGGAATAACACCTGCTTGATGTAGTGTATTTTCTAGGGTTTGATCATCTAATCCCATTGCTCGACAATCTAGCCATGCTAAGTAAGTCGATTCTTGAACTCGATAGGTTACTTGCTTAAGCTCATTACGGACAAAGGCTTCAAGAATTTTGTTATTCTCTTCTAAATACTTAACTGTTTCATCTACCCATGCGTGACCATTACGGTATGCTGCTTGATTGGCAATAATGCTAAATGCGCTATACACATCGATACCATAGGCAAGTAATTTAGTTTTTAATGCTTGGGCTTCTTTCTCATTTGGGATCATAGTATTTGTTAAGCGCATTGACGGTAAGCCAAATGTCTTTGTGCCAGCGATACATACTGCTAATTTATCAAAATATTTAGAGTCTACGCGCAAACAGCTGTAAAACTTACTGCCAGTGAAGACGATATCAGCCCAAATCTCATCAGAGATAAGATACACACCATATTGATGACAAAGTTGGCAGACCTTATTGACTTCTTGTTCTGTCCAGACTCTGCCTCCTGGGTTATGTGGATTACAGAAAATCATAATCTTGACGCCACTTTGAAATTGCGTTTCAAGATCAGTAAAGTCAATGGTGTAGTAACCGTCATTATTAATTAAACTGGATTCAGCAACAGTGCGGCCTGTATTTTCAATAGTACGATAAAAAGCATGATACACAGGGCTTAAAACCAAGACTTTATCACCCACGTGACACCATTGTTCTACTAGCATTGCTATAGCGGGTAGGCTACCTGGTGTTGTATGGAACCATTCTTTTTGTAATGTCACTTGATGACGTTCAGCCCACCAATCAATGACAGAATTAAAGTATTCATCACCGCGCTCAGAATAACCAAAAATGCCATGATCTAAGCGCGCTTGTAGCGCATCAGTAATAAATGTAGGGGCTTTAAAATCCCAGTCTGAGACCCAACTTGGTAAAGCTTCTCCTTTCGGAACACCAAGCCATTTTTCCATATAATCCCATTTTAAGCTGTCTGTACCATAGCGATTAATAATTGTATCAAGTTCGTGTGCCATAATTTCCTCTCGTAGGCAGAAAAGCCCCAAATTGACGGACTTTCCAAAAATAGTTTATTTAGATTGTTACTTTATTTTGAGTGGTTGTTTTTGTTTGTTTTACATCTTTTACTGCTTTAGCAATACCAATGCCGGTTACTGCCCATAGCATGGCAAAGAAAATGGCAGAATAGTTTTGAATTGCCCAAGGCATATAGTCAAGTGTTGATACTCCTAATGTAGCAGCCATAAATACACCAGCATTAGTCCAAGGAACGAGAGGCTCAATAATGGTGCCAGCATCTTCGATTGTACGAGATAAGTTTTTAGGATCTAACTGCATTTTCTTATAAGTATCACGGAATAACTCAGATGGAATAAGCAGTGCTAATTTACCATCAGAGGTGGTACATACCACGGTAATCGTCGTGATAATTGTTGCACCTATAAGGCTTGCTGTTCCTTTAATGCCTTTGCTAAGTAAATCTACCAGAACATTAAGTGCGCCAGTGAGTGCTAATGCTCCTGCAAATGAGAAAGCACAGAAAACCAATAATACGACACCCATCATGGATGTCATGCCGCCACGATTGACTAATGTTAGAACATCACTAACAACAGTAATGTTGCCTAAACCTGCATCAGCAAACATGCTCGCATTGAAGCCATTAAGCATTGCATTTAACGCCGTCACTAAGCTAAAGCCTTGGAATACTACTGAGTTAAAAATGCCAATAATGATGGCTAAGAGCATTAAAGGAATCGTTGGTAGTTTACGGATAGCACCCCATAAAATTAGAGCTGGTGGGAGTAATAAGAAAACGTTAAGTGAAAATAATTGTTCAATATTTGCCAACATAGCAATAACTTTTTCTGGTGTAGCGGCTGTTACTTCATGGTTACCAACAAAGAAAAACACGACACAGGATAGGATAAATGCTGGAATAGTCGTCCATAGCATATGTTGAATATGTGAGTAGAGATCTGTTCCTGCAACCACGGGGGCAAAGTTGGTTGAGTCCGATAATGGTGAAATCTTATCACCAAAATAGGCTCCAGAAACAACAGCACCTGCAACCGCTGCAAGGTTTGCGTCCATACCCGTTGCTATACCCATTAGAGCAACACCAATGGTACCCGCCGCGCCCCATGAGGTACCAGTACAAAGTGAGATCATGCAGGTTACTAAAAATGAAGTCAGTACTAAGTATTCAGGGCTAATAATTTTCAGGCCATAGTAAACCAACATTGGGATAGTACCACCGACCATCCAACTGCCGATTAAACCACCAACTAATACCAGAATAAATATAGCCGGTAGAGTTTTTGCTAAACGTTCGATAATGGCATTTTGAATATCATTCCAGCTATAGCCAATTTTCCATGCTACAACTGCGGCAATGATTGCTGATGTTAGTAAAAGACTTTCAATTGGAAGGCCATACACTCCATATCCAATGACTAATAATCCGATCATTGCGATTAATGGCAGCAGGGCTAATCCTACTGGTGGTGTCGTTATAGATTTATTTTTCATGTAATTTACATCCACACGTCATTTAAAGGGCAAGGGTTATTAATTATTTTTATCTGTTTTGATTCACATTCTTAGGATAAATACTAAATATCTATCATTCTGTGATGGAATTCACTGATGTAACATATTAGTATCATATGTAAATTACATGGTTAAAAAATGGGATCTCTACCTCATATGGCAACAATTAAAGATGTAGCAAAAGCGGCAAATGTCTCAACTGCAACCGTTTCTCGTGTTATTAATAAATCGAATAGTGTGCTGCCAGAAACAGTGGCTAAAGTTGAAATGGTAATGGCTGAGATTGGCTATCAAATAAAAGATAATCAACGGCTTACGATAAACCAAGGGCAAGATACGATTGGGTTGATTGTTAGCCGCTTTCACTCCTCTTTTTATGGTTTATTAACGCAAGGCGTTGAAAAGGTGGCTAAAAAGCATGGCCGTAAACTGATTGTTGCGAGTGGTAATTATGATATGGAGTGTGAAGAGGAAGCGCTTAAATTTATTTTAAGTAAAGGCTGCCGTAATATTGTTTTACATAGTAAAGCGATGACTGATGACATGTTGATCCATTATGCAAAACAGCATTCAGGAATCATCATTATTAATCGCCATGTTAGTGAAATAGAATCTCAGTGTGTGTGGTTAGATAACAGCGCTGGAACCTATTTAGCAACTAAACATTTGATTGAACAAGGGCATCGTAAAATTGCTTATCTTTCGTGCGAGATGGAGGTAGATGATAAATTTGATCGTTTTAATGGTTATCAACAAGCATTAATAGAAGCGGGCATTGAGCTTAACCCTGATTGGATAGAAGAAGTTCCTTTTGGTGAACCAGGGGGGGCTGAAGCGGCAATTAACTTACTCAATAAAGGGTTGCCAGTGACAGCTTTAGTGGCATTTAATGATTTTTATGCGGCCGCTGCGATGCAAGTATTTAAAGAGCACGGTATTGAAATCCCACAACGGTTATCTATTGTCGGTTTTGATGACGTTTTACCACAATGTTATTTTAGTCCTAAGCTCACAACAATTCGTAATCCAATTGAGAGTATGGCTATTAATGCGGCAAGGTTATCTTTAGAAGGTGAAAATTTACCAGTATCAAACGCCTTTCATCCATTGCTAATTAAGCGTGATTCGGTACAAGCGCCATGTGAGTAATGGTATTCAACGAGTAATATAAGCTGTGATTTATCTTCCAAAATTGGACTTAATCGCCCTCATGAGTAGAATAGCCGCTCACAATATTGGTACGTTTTTTTAAGGCACGGTTATAAATGGGTAATAACGCGATGAGAAGTAATTTTGAGTTGTTAGCTCCAGGTGGCGATATAGAGTCGATTAAAGCGGCTATCGTTGCGGGTGCGGATGCTATTTATTGCGGCTTAGATAATTTTAATGCCCGTAATCGTGCAACCAATATTACTTTTGAAGATTTAAATGGCATTGTCCGTGTTGCCCATCAACGCGATTGTAAGATTTTTCTTACGCTTAATATCATGATCCTTGAAAGTGAAATTCCAGCGGTTATTCGATTATTAAATAAATTAGTTAACACTAAAATTGATGGTGTGATCCTGCAAGATTTAGGGCTGTTTCATCTTATTAAACAGCATTTTCCAACCCTTGATGTGCATGCATCAACTCAAGTTAATAGTCACAATGAAGGCCAAATTTTATTTATGGGGCAGCTTAATGCGAGCCGTGTGAATTTATCGCGTGAACTTAATATCAAAGAGATAAAACATTTAGCACAGTTTGGACATCAACATAATGTGTTAATGGAAGTGTTTGTCCATGGCTCATACTGCATTGGTTTTTCCGGTTTGTGTTATATCAGTTCGGCTAAAAATGGTAACTCAGGTAACCGTGGTCGTTGTAGTCAGCCTTGTCGAGATCAATACCAAACTACCGCCGTTGGTAAAGATTATCCGCTCAATATGAAAGACAATTCTGCGTTTTCAAATTTAGAAGCCTTAGCGGATGCTGGGGTGTATTCATTAAAAGTAGAAGGACGCATCAAAAAATCACATTACGTTTATACCGTGGTAGATAATTGGAGTCGTCAATTAGATAACTATTGTAATCAAAAGCCATTATTAGCGGATACACGTGAGTTATATACTGTCTTTAATCGCGATTTCTCTAACTCATATTTAATGGGTGATATTAATAAAGCGATGTTTATCGACAATCCACGTGATAACTCTGTCGATCACTTTGCACAAATTGCTGATGCTAAATCTGAGACAGAAATTCAAGCGGTTAAACGAAAGTTATATGATGATAAAACCACTATTATCCAAACCGTTGAAGAACGAATTGCAGATTTAGACATTAGTTTATTAGCATTAGAGCTGACGATTATCGGTCAGGTTGGACAGCCGCTAATTATTCAAGTAACGACACCGTTACAACAGTTTGAAGTCACATCAACCTCGTTATTACGTCAATCAGATAATACAGTGCTTGATAGCGATTGTTTTGATAAACGCTTCCGTAGTTTAAATAATGGTGAGTATTTATTAGCACCAATAGATTTGAGTCAACTCGTGACAGACGTAGTGGTGCCGTTTAAAGAATTAACTATCATGCGAGATCAAATTGCCCGTGTGTTAAACGGTGATCAACCATTAGTTGAGCCGGTTGAGTTACCTAAAGCTGTCCGTAAGCCTCTCGCTGCGATGATGCCACGGTTATCAGTATTAATTGCTAATCCTGCAGATATTGAAGCTGTGAGCCAGCCAGATACCGCAGTGTATTATCAATTGCCAGAAGCGATGGCAATGGAAGGGCTAAAATTAGTGAGTTTGTTCCAAGAAAACCCACAGCTAATTCCTTGGTTCCCTGCAATTTTAATTGGCGATAATTATCAAGCAGCTGTGACGTTCCTTGAGCAAGTTAAACCATCACGTGTTGTGACTAACAATAGTGGTGTGGGGTATGCATCGCACCAATTAGGTTTAGCGTGGATAGCGGGTCCGCAAATGAACATCAGTAATAGTTTGAGCCTTGAGTGTTTACAGCAAGAATTTGGTTGTGTAGGGGCGTTTATTTCTAATGAGATCAAACGTTCACAAATTAAGCCCATTGTTGCACCTACTGGGTTTGAATTGTATTACAGTATTTATCATCCAATGATGCTATTAATGAGCCGTCAGTGTTTATTCCATCAAACCGTTGGCTGTAAGAAAAAGCGTTTTGATGATAAATGCTTACGTAAATGTGATAAGTCAGCGTCGATCATTAATCTGACGGAAGCGTCATTTGTGGTTGATAAACAGCGCGGTGATCATAATGCGTTATATAACCCAAATAATTTCTTAAACCTTGATATTGTTGATGAGATTAAGAATAAGTTCTCAGGGTTTATGGTTGATTTGCGCGACATTAAAACTGACACCCAAGTGACAGTAACTAAAGCGGAATTAACGGCGTTATTTAATCAGTATGTTACGGGTAATAATGAACTTACGCGTAGTGAAATTGAAGCGGTTATTATTGG
This sequence comes from Photobacterium sp. NCIMB 13483, assembly GCF_003025475.1. NCBI lineage: Bacteria > Pseudomonadati > Pseudomonadota > Gammaproteobacteria > Vibrionales > Vibrionaceae > Photobacterium > Photobacterium sp. NCIMB 13483. Next base: position 181,568 of record NZ_PYLV01000003.1, on the reverse strand, counting down.
TAATACCTGTAATCAATACACCAAAGGCTTGTAACAGCGAGCAGTAAATAAAAGCAACGCATTGCTATAACAAAGCCCCGCAGGAGATTAACCAGCGGGGCTTTTTGTTATTTAAATAATAGCGGACTATTAATTATTTTTTAGCATTTTCTTGTAGGAAATCAAGTACAAGTTTACGGTCTGTCGCATTTAGACCTGCACGTGGGAACATACTGTTAGTAATACCTTTCCACTGCTTGTAAGTGAAGTCACTTGGGTGTGGTGCTGCGTGACAAAGGGTGCAGCTACCGTAGAATAATTTCTCACCAGGAGATTGCTCTGGACCTTGCTCTGCTGCAACGGCTTTTAAGCGTTTACCTAATTGTAGCGACCAGATATCAACTTGATAATCAGTCTTAACAATTTTTGGTGGTGTGTAAGCCTGGTTTGGTGTTTCTACGTCAGTACATTTCTTAAAGTAAGCCAAACAAGTGTTCGCACTGGTTGCTTGGGCTAAACCACTGGTTGGTTGGCTACTTGTTAACATGTTGATTGAGCCTGAGTTACAACGGCCTTTGCTATCAAGTTGTAGCCATGCGCCTTCGTGGATGTAAATAACACCCGGCATTGCTTCATCAGTGATACGAGCACCAGCTAGTAGTACGCCACGATCATTGTAAACTTCAACTACATCGCCATCTTTTACGCCACGTTCTTCAGCGTCTTTCTTATTGATAAGTACGATTTGACGACCATCAACAGATTCGTAGCTGTTTACATCCGCATTCGCCATTTGTGAGTGCAAACGCATCCATGGGTGTGGGCTTAATACGTGTACTTGGCCTTTCTTAGCATTACCTAGCCATTCAAATGGTGGAATCCATTGTGGCATTGGTGGGCAACTATTGGCTTTAAATCCAGCAATAGTTGAGCTATATAATTCGATTTTACCACTTGGTGTATGCAGTGGGTTCTTAATCGGATCAGCGTAGAAATCACCATGACGTACAAAGCTATTTGCTGCCGCAGGTGTTGATACGTGAGCGATACCATTTTGCCAGAATGTTTTGAAATCATCCGTTGCATCAGATGCTTCATAAGAGGCTTTAACATGTTGGTACATAGTTTTACCTTCGGTAAATTCTTTATGTACGTTAAACATGAAAGCAAGGCGTGAGAAGATTTCGTAGTCATCAAGACTTTCACCAACAGGCTCAATAACCTGACGCATTGCGTAGATTTTATTGTTGCTGTAAGTACCGCCAGATGAAATATCATCACGCTCAAGTGTGGTGGTTGTTGGCAGAACGATATCGGAATATTTTGCTGTTGCACACCACCACGGTTCGTGACAGATGATGGTATCGATATTATCGTTAAGCGCTTTGATTAATTCGTTAGTGTCTTGTTGGTGAGACAGTAAGTTATTACCTGCGTTATAGATAAGTTTTGCTTTTGGTAGCGTAAGGTTTGAACCATCACGAGTATAAGCTTTACCTGGGTTTTTCAGCATATCTGAAACCATAACCACAGGGCATGTCTTAGTGATAGGGTTACGACCTTGTGATAAACCGATAGGCATGCGCTTACCAGATGCAGGCATACCGCCATTACCATAGTGCCAACTAAAGCCTGCACCTTCACCTGGCTTACCAATTTTACCTGCGATTGCAGCAAAGTTGATGATAGCCCAGTGAATCATCTCACCGTGGTCAGCACGTTGTAGTGCCCAACCCGCTGCAATTTGGGTACGTTTAGTCACACACAGTTCAGCAAGTTCTTTAATTTTAGCTGCAGGTAAACCTGTGATTTCTTCAGCCCACTCAGGTGTTTTAACAACACCATCTTCGTCACCGATTAAGTAAGCTAGGTATTTATCAAAGCCAACTGTGTATTTATCGATGTAAGCTTTATCGTGTTGACCTGTTTTGTATAAATGATAAGACATTGCAGTAAATAGAGCAGTATCCGTATTAGGACGGATATTGATCATTTCACTACCAACTGCTTTATCTGTTTGGGTTTGCTGAGGGTTTATAGAGACAAACTTAATCCCTTTTTCCTTAAACGCTTCCCAGTGTTTTTGCATAGAGTGATCAGCAACACGGAATTCTACACGGTTGGTTTTCCATGGATCACAACCGATGAAAAGAACAACTTCAGTGTTTTTTTCAACAATTTCCCATGCAGTTTGTGGTGAATACACTTCCATATCACCGATAACATGCGGAAGAATAACTTCAGAAGCACCAGCAGAGTAGTCACCAGCACAAATACTTTGGCCACCAATAAGGTTAAAGAAGCGACCTTGTAATGTTTGAGGGCGGTTAACACCACAGTGTGACCAACCACCGTATGATGAACTGAATACAGCTTCGTTACCGTGTTTTTCAACAGTACGCGCGATGCAGAATGCGGTTAATGCGATTGCTGTATCCCAGTCAACGCGAACAAAAGGTTCTTTACCACGAAGATGTGGGTTGTGATCGCCCAATGGATCTTCTAATAATGACTTACGTACCATTGGATATTTAATACGTGTATCACTATAAGTGCGACTTAATACACCTTTGGTTAACATTTCTGTTGGGAAAGGGTCAACATCATTAATCGGTTGAACACCAATTAATGTACCGCCTTTAACGACTGCTTTAAACGGACCATAGTGAGTAGCTGATGGAATGGTAATTGTATCTGAAGCAAATACTTTTCCAGCAGGAAAAAGGGTGAGTCCGTTAGCAGCGATGGCCGTTGCTACTGAACCTTTTAAAAAGTTACGACGTGATAGGGTCATGTTTATATTCCGAAGACAAACCGAATAAGTAAGCATTTAAATGACATAATAAGCATTTAAATATTAATCGGTATAGTGATCTATTATTTGACTTATTTCTTGATAGGCTACACGGAAATATAAAATATATTAGGCTGCTAAATGGAAAATAAGTTACCACAAAAAGACACTATAATAAGTAATGTTTAATGCTCTATATAAATAAAAAACACTTAGCACTAAAACTAAAAATGGATTGATAACTATTCTCGATATTAATAATATAAAGCGCCATTTACCGTATGACTGTCGGTATTTTTGTTATGTAACTGATTGATTTTATTTTTGTTTTATGGTTTTTATTTTATAAATTAGTGGTTATTGTATTTACAGAAAAACACTATTTACAGATTAAATATAATTAGAACGCTAATTAAATAATAAGTCTTACAAATTGTAACATAAAAATATTTTTAATTGTGTTTAGAATGTTTATTTATATGAATCAATGACGTTGCCCTGTTAATATTCAAATGTTAGTTTGTGCGCAACTCTTTTTTTAACGTTGTTTTGACGTTTAATTCATTTTGGACCATCCATGAAGAAACTATGGCGTTTTTTAGTAAAGCCAAGTAGTCGTTATTCAGTATTAGCGATTGCAGTTGTCTGTGTGATCATAACATTGGCAGGCGTGTTTACCTTTCACGAATCAATAAAGTTTAGTTCGACTACTGAGTTTTGTACTTCATGTCACTCAATGAAAGAAAACTACAACGAATATAAAACTAGTATCCACTACAAAAACGCATACGGTGTACGTGCTGAATGTCGTGATTGTCATATTCCAGAAAATGATCCGATTGCTTTCATGAAAGCAAAACTAGGCGGTGTTGGCGATATCTATAGCGAATTTATTAGCAAAGATATTGATACTCCAGCTAAGTTTGAAGCAAATCGTTTACGTATGGCTCAAAATGTTTGGCGTATGATGGCTGAAACCAATTCAGCGACATGTAAAAGTTGTCACTCATACACTGCAATGGATCATGCAAAGCAATCTCCTGCAGCGGCAGCAGCAATGACCACTGCGGCAGCAAAAAATATGAACTGTATTGAATGTCATAAAGGTATTGCGCACCAATTACCGCATATCAATAATGACTTCCAAGCAACGTTCAAACAATTGACGATTAATGCTGGTGAGGCGCCTGCGGCTAAAACACTTTATACGCTAGCATCGAAAAAATTGTATATCACTGACTCAGCATCAGGTGATGCACAAGGTCAACTATACCCAGCATCAAAAGTTGAAGTGTTAGGTACTAGTGGCGACATGATCAAAGTACAAATTACAGGTTGGCAGCAACAAGGCTCAACAACAGGTATGTTAGTACAAGACATGGCGAAACAAATTCAAACTGTTTCTCTAAATGCAGATCTACAAAAGTCAGCAACTATTCTTAATACAGTAAAAACTGAAGATGGTCAGACATGGCAGCAAGAGCAAGTATCAGCGTGGATCACTCAGCGTAATATGCTAGCAAGCATGAAGCCTATTTGGGCTTACGGTAAAGAGATCTTAGATGCAAGTTGTAATCAATGTCACGCTATTCCAGATCCAAAACACCTAACAGCAAATGGTTGGGTTCAGGGTCTTAAAGCGATGCAACAATACTACATGCTTAATAAAGATGAAGAACGTACGTTACTTAAGTATCTTCAAGATAATGCGAAAGATGCACCCGCTGCGTCATCTCAAGTAGCTCAATAATTATTGAGATATAAACGCTATTATTGAGTAATAAAAAGCCTGCGTTTAGCGCAGGCTTTTTTGTACGTAATTGTTTCTACTTTCTTTTATTTAGTGACAGTAATTGCATGTGTTTGCGGTGAAAGATTATCACCCAACGCATGAAGTTCTGGTAGCATGCAATGAATCAAATGCAGTTGTTGTAATACCATTCGAGTTGAGGTGCAATCTTCATCTCGCCATTGGCCTAGACGTTGTTCTAGATTGAGGTTTAATGGTTGTGATGTCTCAATCAGAGAACCATTTAGTTGTGATGATATACACTCTAAATGATTGTGAATAATACGATGAGCTTCTGATACTAACTGATGGGTTTGATTATCTTCAAGTTGAGTACGATGCGCACCCAGTGCAGAGATATAGCTCAACATGGCATGGTTTAATGTCAAAAAACGAAAGCTTTTATCCGTATCTATTTGGTATTTATCCGGCTCTGCTAACATATTATTGATGGCTGTACTTAGCTGCGCATCTTTATTATGGGCTTCACGACGTGCAATACGATAATTCATATTATCGCGTTTACCAATACGGTATTGAGCAATAATTTGCGCTAAATAATCTTTATTTGCTAACGTGGCTTCAGCCATTACTTTATGTAATCGTTTAGATTCCCAATCAGGTAAGATGAAACTAACGGCTAATACTGCTAACAGACAGCCAAGTAATGTATCGCCTAAGCGCGGTAAAATAACCGCAAATCCTTCACCTAATTGGTTAAAACAAAACAGCACTAATAGTGTGATAAAAGCCGTTGCCCAGTCATATTTAACGGCTCGAAAGGCAAAGAACAGTACGCCCATTATAACCATTAATACCAATTGGCCTTCTTGGCCGGGAAATAAATACAGCAGCGGTATGCCTGCCAGCAAGCCCCCCAATGTCCCAATAACACGCTGCACAAGCTTTTGACGGGTTGCACTGTAGTTTGGTTGGCATACAAAGAGGGTTGTTAATAAGATCCAGTATCCGCGTTGTAGATCCAGAGCTTGAATAAAGCCATAGCCTACTATTAATGCAATCCCTAAGCGGATGGCATGACGAAATAGCATTGAATCAGTATTAAGTTGGCTGCTAATACGCTTCCACATTTCTTTGATGCTGTGCGCTTCAGTGTCCACTAACTCAATATCAATTTGTTGTTCAATGTGTTCTGCATCTGGATTATTAATATTTTGTAGTTGACGTTCTACTGTTGCCAAATTATTAAATAAATAATCCAATTGATTCAGCAGCAAACGCCATTGCGGGTTGTTTTGTTGTTTGAGGTAATTCAGTGATTGTTGCAGTTCATCTAACGCACTGATGGAATCAGAACCATGATGATAGGGCTTACCTTGTTTTAACGCATCAGCAATGCCGTGACAAGCCTGTGCTTGTACATGTAATAAGCGTTGAAAGCGAAACAAGACATCACTGCGTTGAAAGGCCTGCGCCAGTTCTCGATAACGATAATGTGATGAACTGGCACGTTCATGGATATCTTGCGCCATAAAATAAATTTTAAGGAATTTATCACTTTGTCCGCGACCAGCACGATGTAGCAATGTCATTTTAACGGCATTTAACGCATTAACGACTTTCGCATTTTGTTTGGCTGCTTGAATTCGAAATGGATGTGAAGTGAGATCAACCACTGGCTCAAATAACTTACTTTTATTATCAAGGTAGTAACCAAACTCAGTGAATACATTGGCTAATCCTTGTTGAACTGGTTGATTGGGCCATAAAATATGCCATAGCAATGACAAGATCCCATACCAACAAGCACCCGCTAAAAGTAACATCGGTTGATACCAAAGATCGGCACTACTATTTGCACCAAGCATAGTGTAAACCGCTAATAATAATGAGGCAAAAGCGATGTTGGCATAACGTGGGCCCATTGCCCCCAACATAATAAAGCCAAAGGTTGAACTAAATAAGCCGATTGCAAATAAAATGGGGTAATCAAATAGAATTTCTATAGAAAGAGAAGCAATCAAAAAACAAATTAAAGTAATGGTTAAGCCTTTAATTCGGCCCGTTAAATTATCATCAGATTCAGCCAGTGCTGCTGCAATAATACCAAGTACAAGTGGGGTTACGGCATGATTAGCGCCAAGATACCAACAGGGTAATACAACACCAACTAAAGCAATCAATACTCGAATTGAATAATTGATTCGGTCATTAACCCAGTATTTGCGGAATTTTACATGTAACTCTTTAGTTTGCATGGATATTAACAATCTTCTGATAATAAGGAATGGAGAAAACGATAGAATCAACTAACGTTATAAAAACGTGACTAAAGATAACAGATATCTTGTTATTGCCGATCAAAAAAATAAACTTTTAGCTCGTGGAATAATATTTAGTCAAATAGACGTTTCAATACTATGGCTACACGAGAGTTATTGATACTCTAAGCAACATTATCCCGATAAGCGGGTGACAAGTAATGATTCAATTGAGGTTGATGACAATAGTTATCAGCCGGTAATGAGTGTTACAGCCTAATTAAAGCATGGAACAATTGGTGGAATCACAATGCAATTAAGTGCCAGTCGACTAGCACAATGGCTAGTTCAAGGTGATTATTACAGTATCGCTTTAGACGGTAATAGCTTGGTATTAGATAGTCAAACTTCTTCTGATGTTATCTCTTTTGATGATTGGGATGGTTCGATTGAAATCCATCGCGGTGTATTATGGGGTGCGCTTGAGCTTACGTCTTCAAATCAACAATACTGTTGGACAGTTCATGGTTTACCTTGGCACGAATGTAAATCTTTCGCGGCATTTTTAGTCCGCAGTTATCAAGATTGGGCGCAAAGCCGTGTTGATAAATTAGATGCTATGTTGCCAGAAATGCTGCAACGTATAGCATTATTTTCTAATAAATCTGGGTATTTACGTCATTCTGAACATCATGAATTACATCAGTTTCTTAATGATGGTTTAACTGATTCAGACTTAACACCAGAACTTGCAGCGACATTTAGACCGCGTAGCTTTGAAAAAATATCACCTTGGCTTGGTGAGCATCAAGCCTGGGTTGAAGAGCATAACCAGCAATGGTTAACACAACAAACCCAAAAATGGGGTTCGTGGTTTGATAGTTTTGAGAAATCACCGTTAAACGAATCACAACGTTTAGCTAGCTTAATTAACCAAGATTATAATTTGGTTCTTGCCGGGGCGGGTACGGGTAAAACTAGTGTCTTAATCGCACGTGCAGGTTACTTAATTGCGAGTCAAGCGGCGGTACCTGAAGATATTCTTATGCTATCGTTTGGACGTAAAGCAGCCGATGAGATGTCTGATAGACTGAAAGCTAAAGTCAGTGATCGCGTCAAAGTAGCGACGTTCCATAGCTTGGGTTCGCAGATTATTCGTGATGTTGAACTTGATAAACCCAATGTGGCTTCGATTACCTTAGACACGCGTGCCCGTAGTGCATGGCTTGCTCGTATGTTAATTGAGCAATGGAATAATTCAACGTCAGCAAATAAGTGGCAGCGTCATCTTACACAGTGGCGAGTTCCTGGTTTTAGTAAAGAAAACTCAATGGAACAACAAGCTGAAAATGAACAATTACAAGCTTGGGTATGGCGTCATATTGAGTTGCTAGGTCAATCAGGGATGAATAAAGAATCGCTGCTTGAGGCCATTCAAAATAATAATAATCCCGCAATGCGACCACGTATGAAAAGTGAGTTAACATTGTTATGGCCTTGTTATCAGGCCTATTTGCAGCACTTAAAAGTGAAGAAGCAAATTGACTTCAACAGTATGATTGAAGTGGCCACTGAGTATGTTAAAACGGGTAAATTTATCTCACCATGGCGTTATGTTATGGTCGATGAATACCAAGATATTTCGCCACAACGATTAGCATTGATTGAAGCCTTATGTCATCAAAAAATTGCCGGACATGCAACACCGACATTATTTGCTGTTGGCGATGATTGGCAAGCCATTTACCATTTTGCTGGTGCTGATGTTAATTTAACGACTGATTTTGAAAGCCGCTTTAGTAATAGTCGTATTACTGAGCTTTCAACCACATACCGCTTTAATAGTATGATTGGTGAAGTGGCGAATGTATTTATACAACAAAATCCATTCCAAGTTAAAAAGCAATTAACCAGTTTTACTAAGCAGAGTAAAAAAGCAGTTACCTTATTGGCGACAGATTTGTTACCACAAGAGTTAATTCGGTTGAGCAAACATTACGAGAAAAAGGCGACAAAAGTACTTATTCTTGGGCGTAATAATAAGCAAAAACCTGAAAAATTTGAAACGTGGAAAAATCAGTGGCCGCAGCTTAACTTGGAATACATGACGTGTCATTCAAGTAAGGGCCGTGAGGCTGACTATGTGTTTATCGTTGATGTGAATAAAGGTATTTTCCCATCACCCGATCGTGAAACAGGGTTAGCCGCTATCATGCAATCGCGTACTGAAACATATAATGACGCAGAAGAACGCCGTTTATTCTATGTTGCATTAACGCGTGCTAAAAAGCATGTGTGGGTATGTGCTGATCCTGATAAAACTTCACCGTTTATTAATGAATTAATTGAAGATAAATACCCCGTCAATAATAAAATCAAACGGACTAAGTAAATATTATTAGTTATTGAAGCCCTGTTATTATGATTGCTTGTTATTATAGCAATAAATAGTACAGGGCTTTTTGTTGCTCAATTTTCACCTTATGAGCCGACGTGAACGACGATTTTACCTGAATGGGTATTGTTTTTTAGTTCTGCTAGGGCAACGGCAAGTTTATCAAAGGGAACGATTTTTTCGACCATGCTGTGTAAACGACCATTAGCGACCCACTCGCTGAGGTTGTTTCCAATATCGGCTAGATGAGAAATGTGTTCAGGAGCGCCATGGGCATAGGTGCCATGAAGGGCGACTTCGTGAATACTGAGGGCTTTAGTTGTGGCAAGCATCGGTACTTGGTCAAACTGATTCGCAACCATAACAATATGGCCATTATAACGAATCAATGCACTCATTATGCTACCTGATTTGGCTGAGATACAATCAATCACACCATGCAATAATCTATCTTCTGTCAGGTTTATAAGCTCAAGTGCCACATTTTGTTGCGGGCAAATAACCGCATCAATACCATAGCTGAGTAATCGAGCATGGTGTTGTCGTTCAGCAATGGCATAGACATGCGCGCCTGCAAGTTTGGCTAATTGTGCCGCAAATCCACCAACGCCACCTCCTGCTCCTGTGATTGCAATGTGCTGTCCTGCTGTAACCTGTAACTTATCATGTACTGCTATCCATGCACTGTACCCAGCACAGGGCAGAGCTGCGGCATCGGTAAACGATAATGTAACGGGAATACGGCTAACAGCAATAGCTTTTACACATATATATTCTGCAAATCCACCTGCTGTGCGGGGATCGGCAAAAAACATAACTCTATCGTTTATATTAAAGTGGTGAACATTTTCACCAACACTTTCAATGCTACCGGTAACATCTAATCCGATAATCTGTGGATAATGCCATGTTGCATACCCCCAGTCAGTTAGTTTGTAATCAATAGGGTTTAATCCAACGGCGGCAACTTTGACGCACATTTCATCTGCGGTTGGTACTGGTTTATTGGTAGTTGTGAGTGATAAGGCTTGAAGCCCATCTGGCTGTTGTAAAATCCACGCTTGCATAGGCGACTCCTTGAGGTACTACTTATAACCATATAATGAATTATTTTTTTTGCCTTAAATATTATGTCTAAATAATAAAAAGCCTTCGATAATGACGAAGGCTTATGATTGAAATAACAAAAGCTATTGATGCTTAATCAAGACGTTCTTTAAGGTAAGCATCATAGTCTGGAATTTCAATATCAATTTCTTTATCAAGTAATGGTGACGTAACAATAAAGTTAGCACTTGCACGGTTAGTCGCAACGGGAATATTCCAAACAGCAGATATACGCAATAATGCTTTTACATCAGGGTCATGTGGTACCGCATTAAGTGGATCCCAAAAGAAGATCATGATATCAATTTTGCTTTCTGAAATTAAAGCGCCCAATTGTTGATCGCCACCCATAGGGCCACTGATTAAACAAGTGATGGGTAAGCCAGTTTCTTTGGTGAGTAGGTGCCCAGTAGTACCGGTTGCATAGAGTGCATGATTTGCTAACTTATGTTGGTGTTCTTTCACCCAACGCAGTAAAGCTGTTTTGCAATTATCATGAGCAACTAAAGCGATATTTTTCTTCGCTGCCATTTTGCGTGTTGTAGTGATCATGCTCTTCCTTTTTATCTCTCAAATTCATCTTGATAAAACATGGTGACGATATTTATAAGTAACAAAGACTGGGCATAGTGTAAATCAAATTAGACTAAAAATTTGTGGTAGCCCATAAATTATTGACCTTCATCTTTATAGGCACCATTTAAGTATGGCTTATCTACTGATATGATGATTATTAACGTAGAATGAAGGTCTAAATTCTGCTGGTGATAACGAGTTACCAATAACTACTGCTGGTAAATGCTGTGGTGTTAAATCAACAATTAATGGTGAAATATCAAGAACAACAGGTTTCTTCTCTAGATAACGTACAGTTTGATCTATTGAAAGTCGTGCTTGTTCTGCCATTTTATCGGTTGGTGCAAATAGAATTTTATGGCGACGTAAACCACGATAAACACCATGACTAAGATAGGTTGAGACTATTTTTATGTCGGTAATATGGTTGGTGCGTAATTCACTGATGGCAACTTCAGCTGCGACTGCGCCACCGACAATATAATCAATGTTTTTATAGTCGGTAAATAATTGTTGTAATAGGTTACGTTGGAGTTCTTTACTGTTATCACCCCATAAGGTCGTTATAATTTCGACATCACTATTGGCAATAGCAGCTTTAAAACCTTTAGTAACAGGTTTAGTTCCACCACGTAACTGTGGCCCTGGTAGCCAAGCAATGCGGACTTTACCAGAGCCTTTAGGATGGTGTTTTGCGAGGTAGGCTCCCGCAGCTTTGCCCATTTCATACCAATCGACACCAACTTTTGCTTTTACATGTTGACGAATATCAGGATCAGAAAAATCGATGTCATTGGTCATCAAAAAGACGGGAATATTACCGATTAATTTAGATAGTTTACCATTATAAGCTTGAGCATCGACGGTGCCTAAAATAATGGCATCTGCCCCCCAATGACGACAAGCAACGAGTTGGCTTTGTTGTTTATCAAGGTTGCTATAGCCGCCAGCTTCAAGCACTTTTAATGTAATACCCAGCTTTTTTGCTTGTTCAACCATTCCATAATTGATCGATAACCAATAAGAATCTTTTAAATGTGGGTACACTGCACATACTTTCCACGGTTTAGAAACCGAGGTTAAAAAAGAATATTGAATTTTTGTCGGTTTTTTATCCGTTTGAAAAGGGGGTTGATATGAAATCACCTCAAGCGCAAACGCGGATTGAGTAGAGAAAATCATTAATATAAAAAATAAAATGCGCATTGTTACCAACATTATTTAGGTCTAAAGCCATATCGCTGGCAAAATAGTACCGTTTTATTGTGTCTGGTGAAATAGCCAGTATCGAACAAGGCATATTTATGCTGATTATGAACTGTTCTAAACAAGATTTTTGAGATAGAGACTATTTATGACGTTTACCCGAAAAGGTATCGGAGCCAAACTGTTATTAGCCTTTTCTGCCATGGCTGGTTTGATGATCATTGCGGTGATGATTGGTGTAGCAGGCTTTTCGTTAGTTGCTAAAACCGAGCGTACTGTTATTAATTCTGCGGTACCTTCATTAGCTGAAGCGCGAAAATTATCAGATTTAAGCTCACGTATTATCTTTAATGCTCAAGTTCTTGCTAAATCGAAACTTGAATCAGAACGAATGCAGCAAGGGCGAGCATTGACTGTGCATATTGAGGCTTTAACCCGTAGCCTACATGCACTTGAGCAATATTCGTTTGATCAACCGCTAATGTTGAAATTAGAAGATGATGTAAAACGTATTGTTGATAATTTAGCCCTACTTGGATTACTTGTTGGTCGACAAATCGATTTGCAAAGTCAACTCGATGAAATAATTGCAGCGATGACCAAAGCCACACATCAAATTGACAGTTTGTCACAATCTCAAGTGGCGAATGCGAATACCATTGCCGTCGCAAACGTGTCTCGCATTTATGATCTTGTAGCTGAAAATAATAAACCTGCGGTCTATAACGCGTTAGATAGCTTGGTTGAAGTTGATATGGACTTATCCGAGCGTTTATTTGAGTTACGTTTCCTATCATTACAAGTGATTAATATGCTCGATGATTCTGAACGTATCATGGATATTAAATCGCTGGTGGCGCTAAAAAAACGGTTTAATAATGCGGTTAATATTATTAGTCATCGTGTAAAGTCTGTTGAAGATCCGAGTCGTTCAGCACAATTAATGAAACAAACGGCGAAACTTGAGCGCGGCAATGTATTGTTTGGTGTTAGTGAACAGCTCATTTATGCAAAACAAGATGTACAGCGATTAGATCAACAGAACTTGGTCTTATTTCAAGAGTTAAACAGCACGGTTGATAATATTATTGCAGCGGCTAATGCCAATACTCAACAAGCCGTTAAGCAGGTCGATCAAACATTGACTGTTGCGCGTAATACACTGATTGTGATTTCAGGTATTGGATTACTCGCCTTAGTGTTAATTATGTGGCGTATTGTTTATGTTCGCGTTATTTGCCGTATTAATCACTACAGTCGTGCTTTGTTATCACTGGCGCGTGGTGACTTATGTATTCAATTAGATGTTGATGGTGATGATGAATTAGCACAAATGGGTCGGGCTATTTTAGTGGCACGTGATACCGCGAGTGAACGGCATCGATTAGCACAAGCTGAAGCTAAAATTCGCCAGGAATTACAGCAACACAAAGCAAGTTTAGAACGGTTGGTTGCTAAACGAACGGGTGAGCTAGAGAGTATCAATAGTCGCCTCAATGAAGAAGTCTATAACCACTATAAAGCACGCGATGAAGCAGAAAAAGCAAACCGTGCGAAGTCTGCATTCTTAGCAACCATGAGTCATGAGATTAGAACCCCAATGAATGGCGTGTTAGGTACGGCGTCATTATTGGCTGATACTGCGTTAAGTACACAACAAAAACGCTATTTAGATGTGATTAATCGCAGTGGTGAAACATTATTGGATATTTTAAATGACATTCTAGATTACTCTAAAATAGAAGCGGGACACTTGGATATAAGACCGAATGACTTTGCTTTAAAACGTATGGTTGTTGATGTATTTAATATGCTTCAAGGTCGTGCTATGGCGAAACGGATCGGGTTTGAATATTATATTGAACCTAATGCGGATGCGATTTGGTTTGGCGATGAAAGCCGTATTCGACAAGTGTTAGTCAACTTGGTTGGGAATGCGATTAAATTTACTGATAAAGGTAAAGTCACTATTAATGTTCAACTTCATCCTGATATGCCTGATGAAATACTATTTTCAGTGCAAGATACGGGGATTGGCATTGATGACAACGAACAGTCACTGCTATTTAGTGCCTTCCAACAAGCGGAAGCTGGCCGTAAATCAATTGAAGGTACTGGTTTAGGCTTGGCTATTAGTAAGCACATTGTTGCTGCAATGGATGGTGAAATCGGTGTTGATTCAGTTGTTGGCACTGGGAGTTGTTTCTGGTTTTCATTACCGCTAGAACATGGGCAAGTGAGATTAAATACTGATGTTGATCAAGTATTAGTTCCTGCTGCGCACATTCTATTAGTTGAAGATAATCCTGTAAATAGCATGGTTGCGGAAGGGTTTCTTAAACGGCTAGGACATAGTGTTGTTATTGCAGAAGATGGGGCTCAAGCTGAACGGCTTTATCAAAATGAACAGTTTGATTTAGCGTTACTTGATATTAATTTACCCGATACCGATGGTGTAACGCTATTACATCAATTACGCCGTATTGATAGTCATCGTAAAGATACATGGCAAGAACCAACGCCGATGGTCGCCTTTTCTGCGCATGTGTTTAGAGAAGAAGTGGAAATTTACTTAAATGCAGGGTTTGCAGGTTTCTTACCTAAGCCTTTAGTTGAGCAACAATTAATTGATACGATAAGCAGTATTTTAAAAGGAGATAAACGCGTGGTTATTGAGAAAGGGGCGGGTGAGGAAAAACCGCAATTTGTTGAGAATGATGAGTTATTTCCATTAGTGAAAGAATCTGTTTTAGGCAGTGATTTACAAGTACTAGGCGAAGCGCAAGTAAAACAACTGATTAATTTATTTGGTGATTCTGCCAGTAAGACACTTGCCATGTTGCATCAAGCTATTGCTGATAATGATTTACCGGATATCGCTAAGCAAGCTCATACATTGAAAGGTGCTGCTGGTACGATGGGGTTAATGCAGTTACATCAATTATGTTTAACGTTTGAGAAAGCAGCCCAAGAAGGCTCTATTGAGGGGCTTGAGGTTGCACCATTACAGCAAGTGTTTGATGATTCTGTCGCGGCGTTAGCAACGACTTTTCTTAATGATTAATGGTTAGTAATGTAGTCGTTATAATAAAAAAGAACGCTTCGGCGTTCTTTTTTTATGCCTGCAGATCCAATGTCATAAAAGTGCTATGAGGATCGGGTTGATAATCAGCAAAGGGCGGGCATTCGATAAACCCATGCTTTGCATAAAGAGCGCGTGACGCAGCAAAGAAGTCCATAGAACCTGTTTCTAAACTTAATTGTTGATAGCCCTGTGTTTTGGCATAAGAAATAATATGTTGGAGTAATTGTGATGCCACACCTTGGCCGCGAAATGTATCAGCGGTTCGCATTGATTTTATTTCAGCTGTGGTTGTATTTAAGCACTTTATTGCGCCGCATCCTGCCAATTGATTTTGATGCCATATAGACCAAAAAGTCACACTCTGTTGTTGCAGTTCGGTTAGATCTAAGGCATGAACGCTCTCTGCTGGAGCGGTAGAATTCATGTCTATCAAGTGTGCTTGTAATAACGCTTGTATGGCGTGTCCTTGCAAATCATCAATAATAATATTCATGTATATTGTCATTAATAAAAGCAGTACTTTACGTTTAAATAGGGGGTTTATCTAGTTATTTTAGCGGTAATTACGATCGTTATAATGCAAAAAAGCATGTTACGGGTGTAGTAGAGCAGAGGACAGATAAAAAATAACCCCGAGAACAAAGTCCTCGGGGTTAATGTATCACTTAGAGTAATTTAAAAATTATTTCTTAGCGTTACGTTCTTTCTGCTCAGCGATAACTTTTTCAGAAACGTTAGCAGGACATGGTGCGTAGTGTGAGAACTCCATAGAGAACTGACCACGACCAGAAGTCATAGTACGTAGAGTACCGATGTAACCAAACATTTCTGAAAGTGGTACGTCAGCTTTAATACGAGAACCAGTTACGCCAGCGATCTGGTCTTTGATCATGCCACGACGACGGTTAAGGTCACCGATAACATCACCAACGTGATCTTCTGGAGTAAATACGTCAACGTTCATGATTGGCTCAAGAAGTTGCGCACCAGCTTTAGGCATAGATTGACGGAATGCGCCTTTCGCTGCGATTTCAAATGCTACTGCAGATGAATCGACTGCGTGGAATGCACCATCAAGAAGCTCGATTTCAACGTCAAGAACAGGGAAACCAGCTAGAACACCAGTATCCATCATGCCCTTGAAGCCTTTCTCGATTGCAGGCCAGAATTCTTTAGGAACGTTACCACCAATTACTGATGATGTGAACGTAAAGCCTGAACCTACTTCGCCTGGTTTCATGATGTAGTCGATCTTACCGAACTGACCAGAACCACCAGATTGCTTCTTATGCGTGTAGCTATCTTCAACTGGCTTCGTGATTGTTTCACGGTAAGCTACTTGAGGTTGACCAACAATTAGGTCTACGCCGTATGTACGCTTAAGGATATCAACCTTAATGTCTAGGTGAAGTTCACCCATACCTTTAAGGATTGTTTCGCCAGTTTCTTCGTCAGTTTCAACTTGGAAAGATGGATCTTCTGCAACCATTTTACCGATCGCGATACCCATTTTCTCAGAACCGCCTTTATCTTTAGGCGTTACAGCAATTGAGATTACTGGAGTTGGGAAGATCATTGGCTCAAGAGTACACTCGTGCTTAACATCACAAAGAGTGTGACCAGTTTGAACGTTCTTCATACCAACGATAGCGATGATATCACCAGCTTGTGCTGAAGTAAGTTCGTTACGGTCGTTCGCTTGCATCTCAACCATACGGCCGATACGCTCAGTTTTACCTGTAGCAGAGTTAAGGATGGTGTCACCCTTGTTTAGCTTACCAGAGTAAATACGAACGAATGTTAGAGCACCAAAGCGGTCATCCATGATTTTGAATGCTAGCGCTTTGAATGGTTCGTCAACAGATACTGTTGCAACTTCGCCAGTTGGTTCACCAGTTTCTGGATCAGTTAACGGCTGTGGGTCTACTTCTGTTGGAGAAGGTAGGTAATCAATTACCGCATCAAGAACAAGTTGCATACCCTTGTTTTTGAATGCTGAACCACAGAACGTTGGGAAGAAAGTACAAGTACGAGTACCAGCACGGATACAACGCTTGATATCTTCGATAGAAGGCTCTTCACCTTCCATGTAAGCTTCTAGAAGATCATCGTCTTGCTCAAGAGCAGTTTCGATCATTTCTTCACGGTAAGCTTCAACGTCGTCAACCATGTCTTCAGGAACAGGTAGAACTTCGAAGTTCTCTGGAAGACCTGAGTCATCCCATACGAATGCTTGACGGTTTAGAACGTCAACAACACCAACGAAATCATCTTCACGACCGATTGGAAGTGTCATGATTAGTGGAGTAGCGCCTAGTACCTTCTTAACTTGATCTGTAACGCGGAAGAAATCTGCGCCCATACGGTCTAGTTTGTTAACGAAGATGATACGAGCAACTTCTGATTCGTTCGCGTAACGCCAGTTAGTTTCTGATTGTGGTTCAACACCACCAGAACCACAGAATACACCGATGCCGCCATCAAGTACTTTAAGAGAACGGTAAACTTCAACTGTGAAGTCAACGTGTCCCGGAGTATCGATAACGTTAAAACGGTGATCTTTCCAGAAACAGCTTACTGCTGCAGACTGGATAGTAATACCGCGCTCAGCTTCCTGTTCCATGAAGTCAGTTGTTGACTCACCGTCATGAACTTCACCAATCTTGTGGATTTGGCCAGTTAGCTTAAGGATACGCTCTGTTGTAGTAGTTTTGCCCGCATCAACGTGCGCGAAAATACCAATGTTTCTGTATTTAGATAAATCTGTCATTGTTTTTCTCTATAAACAATTACTGTCACATGTGAGGTCGCGGATTATAGCACTACTTGTGCTAATCAGAACATAGTCATGTGTAATAAAATAGTTATTCGCTTGCTTTTTGCCCTAGGTAGCATACCTGTTGACGAAGATCCGAGCAAATAACGGTGATAAAAACCAAGATTAGTCGAGGTTAGTTATTATTGTAAGTCCATTAAAGGATATTTTAGTGATATTTTAAGGTCACAATGTTGAATATGTGTTGTTATGAGGTGTCCATAAAAATGGACAAAACTGATTTTTTAGCGGGTTAGACGTTAAAAAATAGTAAGTCAGTTGGAATTTGTCATTTGTTTCACTTTCTGTTTGTTAGTGAGGTAGAATTCAACTAAGTCCTGTTTTGTTATTTGAGTGTGCAAGATGTCTGAAGAAATAGAAGTAGAAGCACTGGAAGTGGAAGTATCAGTTCAACCGATTGAGCTGTATAAAGTGCTAAAGATTGCCAATTTAGTAAGTGGTGGTGGTGAAGCAAAGTATGCCATTTCTGATGGTTATGTTGCTGTTAATGGTGAAATTGAATTACGTAAGCGCTGTAAAATCTATGATGGTGACGTGATTGAGTTTAACGGTGAGTATTTTGTGGTTATTTGTGACCAACCAGTACAAGAAGCCGTCCCCCGCGATCAGCAAGCAACCAAAGTAACCCCTGCAGCAAAAGCGCCTAAAAAAGATAAAAAAGTACCAGCAGCAAAAGCAAAGAAAAATACATCGGCACCAGCGACCAGTAAAAACCGCTCTGTAACTAAAAAAGAAGCACTAAAAACAGAGAATAAAGCAGACACTGCAACTGGACGTAAGCCAATAAGCTTTTAGATGATGAATTAAATGACAGAGGCGTGCGATTGCACGTCTTTTTTATTACTATTTTTTGAGATAGGACGAATTAGGATGATAGCTGCTTCTCGTAATATGTGGGTTTCGTTATTTTTGTTTTCTGCTGGTGCGGTGACATTACCCGTTAATGCTGCTCAAATTAGTACGTTATCAACGGGAGAGTGCCAACTAATGACTAAGACAGGTGTTATTTCGGCAACCGCGCCTGTGCCATGTCAACGATTACGAAAAGTTACCTTTAATTACCGTGATTTTGCAGGTAAAGCACATACCAATGGACAGTTAGTGGTAATGGATGCCGTAGCACCTTATGTGGGAAAAATTTTTGATGAATTATATCAACAAGGTTTTCCTATTCATAAAGCGGTACCTATTGAAATGTATGACGGTGATGATACTCGTTCGATGGCGGCTAATAATACTTCAGCATTCAATTACCGCCCGGTCGCCGGTAGCAATAGTTTATCGTTGCATGCCTATGGAGCGGCAATAGACATTAACCCATTACAAAATCCATTTGTGACTTTTGGTAGTAATGGCAATGTTAAATTTAGCCCAGTACAAGGGACGCGTTATGCAAATCGAGCTCAATATCGGTTTGGTAAACCTGACAGTCGAGGTATGGCTGAAACTGTGATTGCAATCTTTGCTCGTCATGGTTTTCAATATTGGGGTGGCTTTTGGGATTCACCGATTGATTATCAGCATTTTCAATTGACCAAAGATATGGCGTTAACCATGAGTAAAATGACGCCAGCTCAAGCAACATTGTTTTTTCAACGTTATGTTGCTTGGTATGACAGCTGTAGCAAGATGTACCCAACAGCATATAGCCACTATAAATTTAACGATTACGTCGAATACCTCAAGCATCAGTTATCTGTTAAGTCATTGCATACAGCCTATAGTGCTAATCCTCAACGGGTAATGGATGCAATTAAACTTCAGCCTGTACGTTCAGCTATTTGTGTAAAGCGTTAGTTGGCAAGGGGTTTATTGATAAGTTGCAATCTAAGTCATAGTTTTTAGTCTGCATACTTTGTTTTTAATTAATTCATTTGCGGCAATGATTTGAGGCTCTTAGGATGGTGAGTAATTCGTTTTACTCTTACAAAGGATGGTTCAATGATTCGTCAGGTCACAATGGTTGCACAACAATTACATTTTTCAGAGTTAGTGCAAGGTTATTGGCGTTTAGCTGAGTGGGGTATGACTGCGCAACAACGATTATCCTTTATAGAGCAGCATCTTGAATTAGGGATCACAACAGTTGATCACGCTGATATTTATGGTGGCTATCAATGCGAGACGTTATTTGGTGAAGCTTTAGCATTAAAACCTAGTCTACGTCAGCAGCTACAGTTGGTGACGAAGTGTGATATTAATCTGTGTAATGCTAAATACCCTCAACGCCGTATTAATCATTACGATACCAGTAAGCAGCATATTGTTGAGTCTGTAAATAATTCATTGGCAAACTTGCGCGTTGACAATATTGACGTGTTATTAATTCATCGCCCAGATCTACTGATGGATGCTGATGAGGTTGCTTTCGCTTTTGCTGAGTTA
The DNA here is from genome assembly GCF_003025475.1 of Photobacterium sp. NCIMB 13483. Classification (NCBI taxonomy): domain Bacteria; kingdom Pseudomonadati; phylum Pseudomonadota; class Gammaproteobacteria; order Vibrionales; family Vibrionaceae; genus Photobacterium; species Photobacterium sp. NCIMB 13483. The sequence continues at coordinate 161,194 of NZ_PYLV01000003.1, read as the reverse complement.
AAACAACAAGGAAAAGTGAATCATTTTGGAGTGTCGAATTTTTCACCTGCTCAATTTGAGTTATTGCAATCTCGTTTAGAGCAGCCTCTGGTTACCAATCAAGTTGAAATTAATCCACTTAATTTTGAAGTAGTACATGATGGTACGCTTGATCAATTACAAATGAAGCGCATTCATCCAATGGCATGGTCATGCTTAGCTGGAGGGAATATTTTCTCTGGTAGCTCTGAGCAACATGTTCGTGTACGTGAAACCTTAAGTGAAATAGCCGCGGAAATCGGTGCTGATAGTCTTGATCAAGTGATTTATGCTTGGATCAGATGCCTACCATCAAAGCCGTTAGCGATTATAGGTTCGGGAAATATTGAACGTGTAAGATCGGCTGTTGCTGCCCTTGATTTTTCATTGTCACGAGAGCAGTTTTACCGAGTATGGGTAGCTGCAAAAGGTCACGGTGTGCCATAACGGAATTTAAGAATGGCAGCTGCTATCGTGAATTAGGATCGTGATAGCTTGCTGCCATTGGTGTTGTTAGTGCACGTTAGCGGGAGTTATCGTCCCATCCGCGATAGGGTTATTTTTATTGGCACTCCATTGGTACCAACCACCATCGTATACGCTGATATTTTTCCAACCGAGAACATGCGCGAAAAAGAAGGCTTCTGATGCTCGCCAGCCAGTACCACAGAAAAAAGTGACATCTTGATGCGGCTTAATATTCCATTTAGCCCATTGTGCTGCAATTTCATTACCGCTTTTCATTGTTTGATCTGGGTTAAGAAAATCTTGCATATGGTAAGAATCAGAGCCCGCGTGTCCCCATTTTGCACCCTCAATACGTCCTTTGGGCTTAATGTAATCATAGCCACTGGTTTCACCTATATATTCAGGCCAAGTGCGAATACTGACAACAGATTGTTGATCTGCTGGCATTTTTAATAACGATTTTACTTGGGCCGTATCTATTATATATTGAGGGTTACTCGGAATAGGCTTACCAAATGCCACTGGTTTTTTATTGTAATTAGGTAAGTTCTCTGTGGGGTAATTCGCATTACTCCATGCTGTCCAACCGCCATTTAATAACCGTACGTCTTTAACGCCAGCATACATTAAGAAGTTAGCAAAACGTGCTGCCGACATATTGTTGCGTGCATACAGAATAACCGTGGTGTCATAACGAATACCAAGATTTGCAATGACTTTGGCTAATGCCGTATTACTGACTTTATTCCACCAAGGTTCTGATTCAATAGTATTGGTATTAACGTATAGCGAACCTGGAATATGATCGAGTAAATATTTTGCAGGTGGACCCCACTCAACTTCAACCACTTTATAACCATGTTTTGGTGCATAACGAGGATGTTTATTATTGATTAGCGCATATAGCCATGATGCAGGTACTAATTGTTGAAAATTAGGTAAAGCACTAAGTTTACCATGGTAGTGATTAAGTGACTGATCAATCGTTGTTATTGAGTGATAGCCTTGAGCTTGTAAAGCAGTCGTGAGTTGTTGGGCTTTATCTGTCGCGCAATATAAATAAGTCGGTAACGTCGATTTAAGGTGCTTTTCATGCAGCAGAGCTTGCAATGCAGAGGTATCTAATGTTTTTAGCCAGCTAGCGTCAATATTAACGGCACCTACAATATGACCACCTTGCTGTTGTTGGGGTTCAGGCCAGCCGTTATAAAAATTACTGTCACGGCAATCAATAATTTGTAATGGTGTGTTATGTGCTTGCTGTTGAGCTAATTGCTCAAATGTTGCTGTGGTTGGCGATGATATCGAGGGCGCGGCAAAGAGAGAGCCAGAGGTCAATAATAGTGTAACCATAGCTGTTGTTTTAATGAGCATAATTAAATCAAATCACCTCAGTGATAGTTAAAAACAAGCGTGCATTCTAACTGCTTCAAAATGTAATACAATTGGAGTTCACTAATTTTTAAGCGACTTAATGATTAATACTCGCTAAAGAAGTGCTATATCCGTATTTGTGAGGAACTATTACGCAGGTTTTATGTCAGAAAAGTATTACGACATGATCTTATTATTAGACATTGATTTGAAGCATTAATGAGGAACACATATGAAACGTTTGCTCTCTGCATTTATAAGCTTATTAACGATTTATAGTTCAACGTTAATGGCAGCAGAGATGACAACAATAACCCCTGATGCAAGTTCACCTGCCTCCTCTAGCTTGATATTAACTTCAAAAACATCTTCTTTAACGGCAACGGCTCATTCATTCGATTATTCATTATCAGCATTACAACAGGCCTATTATCGTGGAATAGATGGTATTGATAGTACTATTCATTTGCAACAGGGCTTATGGGCTGGCGATCCTTATCAACCAGGGGGAAACGTTATGCCACAAGTGATGTTATTAGGTGATTTAAGTGCAATCGGTCAATTGGATGCTCATAAAGATCCTATGGCGGTAGTACTGTTAAATTATTCTCCTGGTGGAAGTGGTCAATTTTTATATTTAGCTATAATGGCTTATCAGCATGGTAAATTAGTTAACATTGCGACTCAATATGTGGGCGATAGGGTACGCGTTAAAGATTTAACGATTAAAAATAACGCTCTAATTTTAGATGTTATTCAAGCTGGAAAACAAGATCCTGCGTGTTGTCCTGGGGATATTGCGCGGCGAATTTGGCATTTAAATCATAATAAATTGGTTGAGGTTCCGAGTAATCAAGCCATTGTTAGATTAACTCCAGCAATATTAGCTAATACGGATTGGCGTCTTGAAAGTTGGCGCTATGGTGATCCTGTCACTGACGACAGTAAAATTAGCTTGCGTTATATTAATGGCCATTTTGTTGGTATGGTCGATTGTAATAATTATACCGTTACGGTGAACGCACTATTACGACCAGGTTTTATTGATGTATTAGAACAACATGCCGCAATTACGAATCGTAAATGTGATGATCCTTTATCAGTACATCGTCAAAAGCGTTATTTTGAACAGTTAGCTAATGTGACTCAGTTTACGTATTTTGCAGGGAAATTGGCGCTCACTTATCGGCATGATAACCATGTTGAAGTGATGATCTTTGCTGCTAAAAAATACAGTCGTAATATCAGTTAGAAAATAAATTAAATACAAAAATACCGCCATTTAGCATATCTCAGTGGCGGTATTTTTATATCGATATTATTTGTTGATAGTTATAGTGCCAACCATTCAATAATAAATTGGCAAATATTCTGAGGGTTATTTAAATCTAGCTGTGGTAATGCACAGTTTGCAGGTGCTGGCTGATCACTGGCAAAGGCTAAAATTGTATTGTCTGTAGGATAGAGCAGAGGTTTACCGTAACTTGGGCGATGAATCTCTATTTTTGGAAATGGTTGGTCACGAAAGCCTTCAATTAAAACAAGATCTAATAGATCATGATTAAGTTGGCTTAGACAATGATTTAATTCAGGATCTTGGCGTTCTGCTTGTGGGTATTCAAAATACAGCATGTGGCGAGATTTAGTGGCAAGTAAGGTTTGGCTACAACCCGCATGACGTAAGCGGTAGCTATCTTTTCCTGGTGTGTCTGGATCAATATCATGATGGCTGTGTTTGAGTAACCCTATTTGTAAGTTGTGTTGTTTAAGAAGAGGGATCAGTTGTTCAAGAAGTGTCGTCTTTCCTGAACCACTAAAACCAGCGAAACCAAGTATAGGTGTAGGTGATGTAATCATTATGAGACCCGTTGATATTGATTCTTTTGCTATTATATACCTAACAAAAGTGAACACCTATCTACAGAGTGTATTTATTGATATATAAGGGATTTATTTAAATAAACTTAATTTTTCTTAGTTGCATAAAAACAAAACTCCTATTTTTTGGTAATTATTATGTAACTGTCTACATTTAATTTGTATTGAGTTTATTGTCATTAATAAGTGCTACAAAAATCATAAATGCGACAATTAATATAATCTTTCCTAAGCGGGAGTGTGTAATGTGGGCGACGTTAGATTTTGAAGCATCAGGACTCTCCGAATTTTCTTATCCAATAGAGGTAGGTTATTCATTACCAAGTGGTGTTGATAATAGTTTATTAATTAATCCATTATCAGCGAGTGATGAGTGGGTGCATTGGGATACCTTTTCAGAATCACACATTCATGGCATTACACGCGATGAACTAGAGCGAGATGGCAAACAAGTTGTCGATGTTTGCCAGCATCTTAATGCTGTTTTAGGGCAGTATGAATTGGTGTTTTGTGATAGTGAGTGGGATTTATTTTGGTTAGGTCGGCTATATCATGCCGCTCATATGCGGCCGTCATTTATGCTGACAGAAATTTGTTGTTGGTTAAAACAACATAATGGTATTGATCGTGCGTGTTTTCAATTAGCTCTTGATCGCCAAGGTTCCGTTAAACATCGAGCAAGTTATGATGCTAAACAGATTCGGTTAGCATTGAATACGGTAATAGGTAATAGGTAATCTGCTTTATTTATAAATTTGGTGTTTATTATTGGCGGTATAGTTAATGACGATTACAATGCTCGGCATAAAAGCATATGTATATGAGAATTTTGAGTGAAATCTGCGTCTAATCGTAATCAATCACTGCGTGTGGCAATGTTTAATATTTCGATGTCAGACAGTGAACCGGGAAAAATATTAGCATTAACAGCAAATCCTAATATTACTCGTTTACAGCGTCTCGCAGCCACTATTCAACATGTCGCACCTGATGTGATATTGCTGTGTGAGTTTGATCATCACGGAGAAGGGGGAGACGATGGTGCTTTGGCTCACTTCTGTGATAATTATTTAGCGGTTTCTCAATATGGGCAGGAGCCTATTGAGTACCCATACCATTTGTGCCCAGCAACCAATACAGGTTTATTAACAGAGCTTGATCTTAATCAGGACGGTATGATTTCATTGCCAGCTGATGGAATGGGATTTGGTCATTTTCACGGTAATTTTGGTTTTGTATTATTATCTAAATACCCTATTCAAGATAATAATGTCCGTTCATGGCAATATCTGCTGTGGAACACTATGCCAAACGCATTGATTCCGCGTGATTTTTACAGTCCTGAAGCGGTAAGTATATTGCGGTTATCGTCTAAAAATCACCTTTGTGTACCAATACAAATCGAGCAACAAGTAATAAACCTTGTATGTTGTCATCCGACGCCCCCTGTTTTTGATGGACCTGAACGTCGTAATGCTAAACGTAACCATGATGAGATCCAATTAATTTGCGATATTATTGATGACGCTGATTATTTAAAAGATGATATAGGCATGACTGGTGGGCTACATTCTGAACAGCCGTTTGTAGTGTTAGGTGATTTAAATGCTGATGTTATTGATGGCGATGGTTTAAAAACACCCATTAAACACTTGCTTAATCACCCACGGATCCATCAACAGGTAAGCCATGGACCATTGACACCTAAAAGTGTCGGTGGATGTGAACATCGCCCATGGCAGCGACGTAAAGGGCGTAATAATGAATGGACGCATTTAGGTGGCATGCGTTTAGATTATGTTTTGCCATCATCTAATTTAACGGTAGTTAAAAGCGGTGTATTTTGGCCTGAAAAAGATCACCCATTACGACAATTAATGCTCGATGAGAAAGGGCGAGAAAAACCTACCGCCGGGTCTGACCATCGACTTGTTTGGGTAGATATAAAACTGACTAAACCAGCATTATAATAAAAGCGGAACAATAACGATTGTTCCACTTTATATCTGTTTTATTTATTGGTTTCAGTCGATTTTTTTGCCCAAATTTCAAGCTTGGCTTTTTTTGTTACACCCGCTAAATTTAGCGTTGCATTACCGATACCGTTATATGTCAATTCAATCGATTTTATTTTATTTTGATCGCGATCAAGAGACATTGCGCGTGTAGAACTATTACTCGTGAGTAATCCTAATGTCGATAGTTTTTGAACATGGCCATCGGTATAATTAACTTGAATAGAATCTATTTGTACCGAACCTTGAGTGCAGGTTAATTTAAGAGAATCATAATGGTTTGAATTAAATAGTGAATTGATTGTTATTTTATCAGTATCTGTTTGAAAGTTAGCTGTTTTAGTTGCTAGCTTAACCCAACCATTAGTGGTTTCTTTGGGAGTACTATTACAGCCACTTAGTGTTATTAATAGAATAAATCCGGTTAAAAATGGATATAAAAATTTACGCATAAAACCCCATTAAAGTCATAATAAAATACAGCGTGTATTTTTAATTAAAGTTGAATTTACGTAAAGTATGCCATATTTTATGAGTGTAATGTTATGGCAATGATAAAATGACTAAATATTTTAGTCATTTTATATTGATACTATTTTACATGATTGCTTAAAAATATTTACCGCGGATAGTGTTGAAATTCTCTTTAAGTGCGCAGGTAGTAAATGTTTTAATTACCATAGTGTCAGACCAATAATTAGCAGACCAACCGGCTTTTTGTTTGAGTAATTGTATAAATTGAGGGGTTGATAACCCTCGACGCCAAGCACTAGGTAATACAATTGTTTGTACATGTCGATCTGTCAGCAGTACACCTTGCTTGTTATGAGATAAATACTCAGCTAATTCAGCTTCAGTAGTGAATGGCTGTATAACTAACGGCGATAGTACCTCTACCTCAATGCTTAAATCATCAAGTTGATCTTCTGCTAGAGGCATAAAGCGGCGATCTTCATAAGCACTGCCAATGGCTTTATTGTGCATTTCTAATATTAAAGGTTTAGTCGCAATTGTAGAGCCAATACAGCCTTGCAGTTGACCTTTGACTTCTAATGTTACAAAGCATGCTGCAGGTTGCAGCATTTTACGCGTATAGTGCTCAAGTTTAGGTGCTGATGTTGAAATTGCTTTTTCTGAAAAATGACCTCGAATGGCGTCACGGGCAATATCCAATAGCTGCGTAAGTTCACCTTTATTGTATGTTTGATGTGTGACAGCTGAAATATCCACCAGTGTTCTCCTTTTTGAATCTTATGAATTATCAATACGTCCGTATATAAATAATGAATGTCGAAAACGTGTATTTATAAAATATTGGCAGTGATAAAAAATGTTTTATAGGCAATAACTTATTTCTATATCTGATTAATATCATCTATTTTCATTGATTATTCAATATGTGCTTAAGTAAAAAGTGTTAACTTGTTTGTCAAACTTATGCTGTTTGTAAGTTTTCTATCTGAGTGTTATTAAATTGCAATAATTGAGTGATATTTGTACTTTTTTGATTGTTTTTGGGGTTGTGCTGTTTATAGATTTTACTCGTAACGTAGATTGTTTTATCGTTAATGCCATTTTTAATACTGAAGATAGATAAGTCTATGAATAGCGACCACGGTTTGACGATTGAACAATTAAGTGAATACAAAAATGTAATCATTACTCAGCCTAATTGCCCATATTGTGTAAAAGCAAAACTACTATTGGATCAGCAAGGTACTGAGTATTCAACATTAGTATTAGGTCAAGAGTTAACAAAAACCGTTATGGTGGATTTTATTCAACATATTGCGAATGTTAGCGTACGTACAGTGCCACAAATTATTTTAGATGGTCATTACATTGGCGGGCATGACGATTTGGTTGCCTTTCTTGAGCGTCAGGTAGATAAGACTAGTTTTGATGATTTTGAGTTATAAAATTACCATCATATAGTTATCAAAGAGGGGGAGAAAGCTTCCCCTTTTTATATTAATCTTAGAGTAATAGACGATGAAATTAGATTTTTCGCAATTAAATAAACAAACTAAACAGTCATTTAGTGACCAACATGCGGTGATAAAAAAAGTGATGCAGGGTAAAGTTGTGGCTTGTGAACAATGTAGACAACCATTGGTACTTATTACACCTGAACAGAGTGAAAAACCAGGTATTGGTTGTTTAAAAGGGTGTACTTTTATCTCACTTGAGTTTGCTTAATCGCGAACATTCGTCGTGATTCATGTCTTTTTTGGTCAAAAAACAACCTAAATTGATTGATTTTTGAAAACTTACTAATTAAATATATGTTGTTTTTAGGTCGTCTTCTTCTATCAATAAGCTTTATTATTTACTGCAAAAGCGATTAGTCAATTATGGGCTTCTTCATTTTTATAAAATAGTAAGTTAACACCCATATTCTTTGTTTCTTTGTATTGATAATGGTTTCTTTTACTTTTGGTAAATATTATTTCTAATTCATTGATTAAAAATAATAAAACCTAATGTAATTTACTATAATCACTTATAAAAAGTAGTTAAAAATTTCAAAGGAACTAAAGTTGTAGCAATAGATGGTTAGAGTACGAAAGAAAAAACCATTATTGCGACTAAAAATAGTCAATGTAATCGCTTTATTTTAGGCTGAAAATCAGCCATTTTAGGCTATTTGGTTGTTTTGTCTCTCTATTGACAGTTCTTGTCTACTAGTGGTTATATAATGGCGCTTTAATTTTTATTTACATGACTAAATATTATGATTGGGGCGATATCTAACAGGACGTAATAATGAGTAAACACGATAAATATAGTATAAATAATACGGATTACACGATTGGCCAAGATAATGTCCAAAAGTGGGGATTCGATGTACATAACGCCGTTTTTGGTGTGAGCGCTGGATTAATAGTCATTTTTTTAGTTGCGATTTTAATTTCAGATCCAGCCACCGCAAAAGCAACATTAGACAGTGTAAAAGGTGCCATTGTTAACCAATTCGCCTCTTTATTTATTTGGGCTGGTAATTTCTTTGTCTTCTTTTGTTTAGCATTAATTGTTTCACCGTATGGACGTATCCGTCTCGGCGGTAAAGATGCTGAAGCTGAGCATACAACATTATCATGGCTATCAATGCTATTTGCCGCAGGTATGGGTATTGGCTTGATGTTTTGGAGTGTGGCTGAACCTGCTGCATATTTCACAGGTTGGGGCGGTTCAACACCTTTGAACGTTACCCCTGAAACACCTGAAGCATTTAAAGTCGCGATGGGTGCAACCATGTACCATTGGGGTCTCCACCCTTGGGCTATTTATGGTGTTGTTGCCTTATCAATGGCATATTTTGCTTACAATAAGGGATTACCACTTTCTATTCGCTCTGTGTTTTATCCTATTCTTGGTGATCGCACTTGGGGTTGGGCTGGCCACATCATCGATATTCTTGCTGTATTGGCAACACTATTTGGTTTAGCTACGTCATTAGGCTTAGGCGCACAACAAGCGGCAAGTGGTATTAATCATGTATTTGGTACTCATGGCGGTTTAGAACTGCAAATTGGTATTATCATTGTAGTTACTTGTGTCGCTATTTTTTCTGTAGCGAAAGGTATCGATTCAGGTGTTAAATTACTCAGTAACATTAATATGATGGTTGCTGTTGTCTTATTAATATTTGTTGCACTGGTTGGTTTTGCTATTTCTATTGATACGATTCCAAAAACAGTAATGGGCTATATTGAAAACTTTATTCCGCTAAGTAACCCTTATGATCGTACTGATGAAAAATGGATGCATGCTTGGACGGTTGTTTACTGGGCTTGGTGGATTTCATGGTCACCATTTGTAGGCTCATTCATTGCGCGTATCTCAAAAGGTCGTACTGTTCGTGAATTTTTAATTGCAGTATTGATTATTCCAACAGTAGTAACGATTGTTTGGATGTCAGTATTTGGTGGCCAAGCTATTCACCAAATTATGGATCATATTGGTACATTAGGTACTAAAGGTATTACTCAAGTACCATTAGCGATGTTTGAAATGTACGACGCATTACCATTTGGTACTATTTTATCGTTCATTTCAGTGATTCTAATTCTGGTGTTCTTTGTAACATCATCAGATTCAGGTTCATTGGTAATCGATAGTATTACCGCTGGTGGTAAAGTTGATAACCCTGTTGCTCAACGTATTTTCTGGGCAGCCGTTGAAGGTGTTATTGCTATTGCTTTATTATGGGTCGGTGGTACTCAAGCTATTGAAGCATTACAAGCCGGTACGATTTCGACAGCATTACCGTTTACATTTATTTTATTACTTATGTGTGTCAGTTTATTGATGGGCTTTAGGACTGAGCGTAAATAGCCTTTTCGTTCATTCGTTGTAATAAAGTTAATGTTATAAAAAAAGCAGCCATTCAGAATATTTACTGAATGGCTGCTTTTTTATGGAAAGAGAATAGAAAAGGTGTTGTTTATTCCCAAAGGTATCCAATAGGTGTCTCAGGTGTAAAATGATAAGCGATTTGTGCTTGAAGTAATTCAGCAGTCGCTAAAGAATCGGTTAGCGCATGATGTGGCTGATAGGCTGGAAGGCCATAACGGGAACGGCATTTACCTAGTCGTACTGAACCTGGGCGTTTACCTTTTAATTTATTCCACAAACCACTAATTTGTTGCTGCTGAATGGTTGCTTCAATAGCTAAAGTATCAACAACTGGAAATTGAATTCCTTCGCCTAAACGAATGTCTAAGGCGCGATCCATAAATTGGCGTTCAATATTTTTATAATGAACGACAACCACTTTTCCAGCCAAAGCGTCTAGCACTGATTCAAGGATACGGCGTAAGTCAGGTGCTTGTTGCACATCAGAGTGGGTAATACCATGAATAACAACCGAGTCTTCTTCTAATTTTACCTTAGGTTTTACCACCCAGTGTTGCGATTGGCGGCAATAAATACGGTGTAAGTCAAAAGGGACTAATCCTATACTAACAATGTCATCTATTTCTGAGTTGAGTCCTGTTGTTTCAAAGTCGAGAGCAACAAAAGGCACCTCACTCAGTGGCGTATCTTCAGAGACAATACCTGTCTCATAATAAGATTTAATGCGGCTATCTTGAGCTTCTTGCGCTAATGTTTTAAAACGTAAATGCCAGTCTGGTACTGGCATATTACGTGTAAAGTGTGCAGAAGTAGGTTGTTTTGATCCGTGATGAAACATGAACGGCTCTTTTTATTATCGGGCTGATTGATAGCGAAACTTCACAAAGTTTTGCGCTTTACTCAATATCTGGAATGCGTCTTTTAAATTTCTACGTTCAAAATCAGACATATTTTCAGGCTCAATGCTGTTATCTGGCTCAATACCTGCTTCAATATCTAATGCTTGGTGGCGAATACGCACTAAAGAAATGTATTCCATTGCATCACGTAAGTCTTGTGCTCGACCTGGCGGTAAAATACCGCTATCGATAATATCATCAAGACGTTCAAGTGAGTTTTGTGAACGAGAACCGACCGCAAGTGCATGGACACGAATTAAATCAGCTAATGGTGCCGTACCACGGCGCTTTAGGTTGATTGAGTTATTATGTCGACCATCTTTTTCCATAACAAAATCTTTAAAAAATCCCAATGGAGGGGTGCGGTTTAAAGCGTTACGTGCAAGACAGGACAAGAAACGAGAGCTATTTCGTGCTCGACGAACAATGAAGCCATTTAATTGTTTGGCCCATTTAGTTTTGCCCCATACACCACCAAGATCAAAAAAGATTGAGCTGTTAAGTAATGCGACTGGCTTAGGGTTATCAATCCATTCAGCGAAACAATCTTCCCATTGTTGACGCGTTTTACGCCATTCTGGGTTGGTTGCCATAATATCGCCAGTACAATAGGTATAGCCACATTCAGCTAATCCATCACAAACAAATTTAGATAGTTGCTCAAAATAAGCATTATGTTTGTCATAATTGAAGTTGTTATCAAGAATGATAGCGTTATCTTGATCGGTCACAATCAGTTGTTCATCACGTGCCATTGAACCGAGAGCAAGAAAACAATAAGGCACAGGGGGGGAGCCATATTTTTCTTCTGCAAGTTCAAGTAGACGTTGTTTAAAGCTACGCCCGATTTCAGCCATCGCGCTACCAATCATATGAGAGTTAGCATCTTCATTGACCATTCGTACAAAACAATCTTTAACTTGAGTTGAGAGAACCGCTAATTCTTCTACTGATTGTTGCTGATAAATGCTGCTGACGAGTAATAAGCTATTTTGTGATTCATAGCGCACAATGTCAGAGACACTAATAATACCCACTGGATGTTTATTGCGCATGACGGGTAAGTGATGGATGTTAGAGCGTAGCATGGTTAACATGGCTTCAAACACATAAGCATTATGATCAAGAGTAATTGGTTCTGCTGACATTACTGTCGAAACAGGCTCGGCGGTTGAGACACCAAGCGCTAAAACGCGGGTACACAAATCACGATCAGTAATAATGCCAACGATTAAGTCATTATCATCATCATCGTCAGTGATATTTTCATCACAGATGAGCAGGGCAGAGATCCCTTCTTCTGCCATTGTTTGAGCGGCAACTTGAATGGTTGCATTTTGATCAAGGATCACCGCATCACGTGTGAGTAGGGTGCGCACTTTTGATGTGGTTAAGTCATTTTCATCATTTTGACGTGATACTGCATGCCGTAGACGAGAGCCATCATCGACTTCAACAAAATCGGCAAAACTATCATAATCGTCACAGAGTTTGGTAAAAAGAGTACCTGGCACGCAATAGAGTAGGGTGTCTTCTAATGCTTTGGCTGGCATTCTTACGCGATTATTCATTAATAATCCCATTTGCCCAAAAATATCACCTTCATCTAGACGGTTATATAATTCCCCTTTACGGCGATAAACTTCAACAGCACCACTACGAATAAGAAATAAATCATTAATGCTATCACCGAGATTTAAAATCATACTGTCTGCGCGGTGATAAGCCACTTCAATTTCGATTGCTATTTCATTCAATTGTTCTTCTGGTAGCAAGTCGAAAGGTGGGTATTGGCTGATAAAATTAAGTATTTCTGTTTGTTCTGCTTCCATATCTCAGTCCATATCAATAAAAAACAGGAGCAAGGCTCCGCAGATAATAATTAGAGAGCGATAGATCTTATTGGTACTTAAATAGCCTATCACTCTTGGAATTGTAACCTATGCCAGAGTGGAAATCACATATTGTTAGTATTAACGATTACAGCTGTAATTGTTAATACTAATATTTATTGATAAGTAAGCATTGATGATTATTTGATATTGTCAATCAATAGCCCCTAGTGATTTAAGAGATACTGATCATAAATATAAACATTAATGAGTAGCATAAAATAGTGCCAAAATATTAATAATTAGGGATATTTTGTTATTATTAAATAAGCCCTATTATCATCTGAAAAAAACTTAAATCTAGAGTATTGTGAGGGTAGAGATAAAACGGAATGTATTACGCTTTTAATGAGTCAATGTTAATCGGCGTATTATTATTTATCGCTATCTCTAGCGAGGGAAAATATGAAGATTGTTTTTTTTGGGGAAGCATTAGTTGAGCTTAACCATTCACCTCGATATCAAACATATGGTGGTAATGTGGTTAATCGAGCTTTATATTTGGCTCGATTAGGCGGTTCGCGTGCTATTAGTGTTAGTTATGCGACATGTATTGGTATTGAAAAAATATCAATGAGCATGCTGCAATGTTGGCAACGAGAAAATATTGATACCAGCTTAGTAAAATGTTTAGCAACAAAATTTCCTAATTTATGTTTTATTGAAACAGATAGCCATGGTCTGCAACATCATCATTATTGGAATAAAGATAATGCGATGCGATATTATTTTACTTATGGCCCAGCATTATTAAATCGAGCCCTGACGAATAATGATTATGGAGCGATTTATATAAGTGGTAGTAGCATTGCGGCTTTGACTGATGATGATAAAACATTGCTATTAAGTTTACTTGAAATACATAAGAGAGAAGGCGGTAAAGTTTACTTAGATAATAGTTTCCGTGCTGATCTTTGGTCAACGAAACAAGCACAGTATTGGTATGAAAAACTATTTTCTTATGCTGATATCGCGTTTGTTGATTTAAATGATGAAATGAGAATTTGGGGAAGCTCACGTTATTTAACTCAGCGTTATATCAAATGGGGTTGTCGCGAGGTTGTATTTAAACAAGCGAATAGAACAGAATGTACGGTGTGCAGTTTAGTGATTCGTTCTGATGCACTATTACGGGTCGCAAGTATCAAGCTAGCGGTGCAGTATGGCGATCAGATAGTAGATAATGCTTTTGTTGCTGGTTACCTTGCTGCTCGAATTAACCAACAATCGATTTCACAGTCATTATTGTTGGCACAAAAACTCAGTCATCGAGTAACAACATGTTCTGATGCGATTATTCCGTCTGATTCAATGCGCGATATTATGTAGATAGATAACTCATTGTGCAGCATGTGATCGGAATGGCTTGTTTTGTATGTAAAATAATCAAACGATCGTAAAATCAAAAAATGCAGTTGACTCATCTACAGTAATCCGTAGAATGCACCCCATACCGCGAAACAACAACGTTTCATCGGTTAGGAAATATGGCGCGTTGGCAGAGTGGCTATGCAGCGGATTGCAAATCCGTGTACCTCGGTTCGACTCCGGGACGCGCCTCCATACTTCCTCTTGCGACACTAGCTCAGCTGGTAGAGCGCAACCTTGCCAAGGTTGAGGTCACGAGTTCGAACCTCGTGTGTCGCTCCAATTTTAAGAATATTGACATTGTCAGTGTTCAGCAATACAAGAGGTGACTCAACAAGGTTGAGGTCACGCCTGATTTTACAAGATCAGGAACCTCATGTATCGCTAAAAATTAAAAAATATGGCTTAAGAGCGATATTTATAGATGGTGTCTTACCCATCGCATTAAATTGCGTGCCCTGGTGGTGGAATTGGTAGACACAAGGGATTTAAAATCCCTCGGCGTTCGCGCTGTGCCGGTTCAAGTCCGGCCCGGGGCACCATCTTTTTATTTGCTTATTTGCAAATGAAATAGTAACAACAGAATTAAAAGATATGGCTAAGATAGCGGTATCTATAGATGGTGTCTTACCCATCGCATTGAATTGCGTGCCCTGGTGGTGGAATTGGTAGACACAAGGGATTTAAAATCCCTCGGCGTTCGCGCTGTGCCGGTTCAAGTCCGGCCCGGGGCACCATCTTTTAAAAAAGCTCATCATTTGATGAGCTTTTTTTTCGCCTATTATATTTGCCTTAATTCTTATCATCATCTGAACGAAGAATACAGTTTTGGGTGAATTGTACGGCTTCATTCGCACTCCATTCTCCTTTCGCTTTTTCTTTTAGCTGGTTACACCATTTTTCACTACCTATAGTGGGTGAGCATGCTGATAATAAAAATACCATACTGATTAAAACTAACATTGTTTTCATTGGTAGCCCTTCTTCATGTGAATTTTTATCTTTTTATTATTTGATCATGGTTATAGCGTAGATAATTTAAATCATTATTCGTGTTATTTAATACTACACTCAGTAGGGAATAACGACATTATATTTACAGCTATAGTGTTGGCGCTAGGAGGGCGAATGAAATTAAATTGTGATATGGGAGAAAGTTTTGGTGCATGGAAAAAGGGCAATGATAGTGATGTAATGGCTATGATTTCAATGGCAAATATTGCTTGTGGGTTTCATGCATCCGATCCTGATACGATGGCTGAAACTATCCACTTAGCTAACTTATATGATGTTATGTTAGGTGCTCATCCTAGCTATGATGATAAGTTAGGTTTTGGTCGACGCCATATTGTTCACTCTTTAACCTCAATTGCTAATTTGGTTGCATACCAGATTGGTGCGCTAGACAGTTTATGTCAATTACATCATTCTTGTTTATATTACGTGAAACCTCATGGTGCGCTTTATCACGATATGATGAAGGATGACCAGATCTTTACTGTTATTGTAGAGACATTAAGTCAACTCAATTGTAATCGTCTTCATCCATTGGCTTTGGTGGTACTTTCTCGAAAAGATAATCACCGTTATAAAATGATAGCTAAACGTTATAACGTGACATTAATCTATGAAGCTTTTGCTGATCGAACATATTTGGCATCGGGTATGCTCATGCCACGAGATCAACCACAGGCAGTATTAAGTTCGGTGGCAGAGGTTCAACAACAGATGCAACAATTACTGCAAGGGAAAGTACAAACACATACTGGAGAATGGTTAATATTAGATGTTGATACTGTGTGTGTACATGGCGATAATCCGCAAGCAATGAGGCTCATTAAGAAATTAGCAGCACTCATAAAAATCAATTAATTATCATTAATATAATGGGGAAATATATGGAAATTACCCCGATTTCAGAAGGGACGCTAATGGTTGAATTTAGCGCCGTTATTGCACCAGAAATCACTCAATGTATTGCTGATTTTATTGTCTATATTCAGCAGCAATATGCTCCTTATATTATTGAGATTATTCCGTCATATACCAAGGTGTTGTTGCAATATAAATTGGGTACCTGTGATTTTGAACAATTACAACAAACTATTTTGATATGGTCTCAAGATTATGAGTATCAACAGCGATCTTCTATTGCAACGGTTCACCATTTATCGGTGTATTATGATATTGAAGTTGGTCCTGATTTACCTGTATTAGCGGCATTAAAACATTTGTCGATAGAGGCTGTCATTGAAGTACATAGTCGCCAAATTTATGATGTTGGGGCGATAGGATTTACGCCGGGCTTTGCTTTTTTATCTCTTGTTGAACCTAAGATCGCTATTTCTCGTCATGCTACACCGCGGCAATGTATTCCTGCTGGTAGTGTGGGGATAGCTGATCAACAAACCGCTATTTATCCACAATGTAGTCCTGGTGGGTGGCAAATTATTGGTAATTGCCCACAGTCGGTATTTGAAGCCGACACTTATCCACAATCTTGTTTTAAGATCGGCGATAAAGTGAAATTTGATCCAATTGAGCGCTCGCAATTTTTGGATCTTGGAGGTGTAATATGCTCGGCTTGGTCGTAATAAATTCAGGCATATTATCCTTAATACAAGATCTTGGTCGTTATGGTGTTGCTCAACAAGGTATTACTCAAGGTGGAGCAATGGATTTGCATGCATTTTGTTGGGCAAACCATTTATTAGCTAATGATAGTAATGCCGCCCAATTAGAATTGACGGTTGGTTTAGCTTGTTTTGAAGCGTTAGAAGATTGCCAGTGTGCATTAACCGGAGCAGATATGGCAGCAACGATTGATGGCCAGCCTATTTCGCCATGGCAAAGTTTTTTACTTCATAAAGGGCAAAGATTACAATTTGGTGTGGCTAAATATGGGTTACGCACTTATCTTGCTATTCGTGGCGGTTTTAAAGTTCCGGTAGTACTTGGCAGTGTATCAACGGTTATGCGAGAGCATTTAGGAGGATTACAATTTGGTCAATCTGTGGCTAAAGACGATATTCTTGAGGCTTATGCTGCACCATTATTACCGACATATTCAACGGTACCTTGTCTCTATATTCCAGATTATAGTACAGAGATTGTATTGCATGTTATTGAAGGTTATCAAGCTGAATGCTTTTCACTCTCGCAAAAAAATATTTTTTATCAACAGCAATATCAAGTAACACCGGCATCTGATCGTATGGGCTGTCATTTGCAAGGGACAAAAATTGAGGGTGTAATCACAGGAGTGATTTCACAGCCTATTGCTATTGGCGCGATTCAAATTCCAGCGAATGGATTACCCATTATATTGTTAAATGATCGTCAAACATTAGGGGGATACCCTATTTTAGGATGTATTGCGCGAATGGATTTATGCCGTCTTGCTCAAGTAAAGCCTAATGATGGGGTTCAATTTAGAGTTATGGACGATAAATCGTTAATGCAGTATCAACAGCAGTGGATGGATTTTAGTGATTTCTTTTCGTTACCGTTTTAGCTCTTAATCAATAACGTCATTATAATATGGAGTGTTATGTATATTTTTGGTTATGGTAGTTTAATTAATACATTTTCACGACAACGAACGGGAAACACCGGTGCTGCAATACCAGTGTTAGTTGAAGGATTACAGCGATATTGGGGTAAGATAGAAGGGAGTTACCCTTCGCCATTAGTCGTTGTTCAAGAACAAGGCCAATGTAATGGTGTGTTAGTTGAAATTGATGCAGTGGCATTAGTTGAGTTTGATAAACGTGAGCATGGTTATCAACGAGTAGAGATTGCATGGCAAGATATTACATTTATCGACGATCAATCACTCAAAAGAGAAGGTGTTGTTTGGGTGTATACAAATAATAATTTTTGTACACCATGCCCTAAAAAACCGATTATTCAAACTTATGTTGATACAGTGCTTGCTGGGTGTTTAATGATTTCACCACAGTTTGCTGAGTTATTTATATCAACGACAAAGGGGTGGCAACATGCTTATGAAAATGATCGCCACCAACCTAAATATGGTAATCTAGCACATGTTTTTAAACAGGATAGGCTAATTATTGATCAATTGGTGAGGTTTGCAATAATACGTTCTCATCAATCGTAATAAGAATATAAATATAATGGCAAAACCCAATAAAAAAGGACCGGTTAAAACGGTTGATGTAATATGTGGCCGTTGTAAAACGTTATTGTTTAAATATCGCAAAGGTGGAAAGGGCGCATTAGTAAAATGTTTTAAAGAGAGAATAAGTAAAGATTTTACTCTGCAAGCCTGTGTTTGTCCTGAATGTCAGATGGTATTTGGCCGTGAAACATTGGTTCGTGGCACACCAGCCTATAAAATTATTGGCAGTAAAGCGGTAGCAAAATAACGGCAATAAACAGCTAGTGATTACATAACTGTTTAATACCGTAATAGTCGTGTTATTTTATTAGAACAGGGTTAGGACAGATTATTTTTTTACTGACTAATACTGCTTTTAGATCGAGTAATTTACGTTTGTAAGTTGCTCGTACGAGTTGATAGTCAATTGAAGGTGCAAACCACAATGAGAGTTTACGATCTTTTTTCTTTATTTGATCAACTCTAATTGCTTTTATATCACCAAAATTAGTTGCGATTGTTTCTTCTCCGATAACCTTAAAGTAGTAATGGCTAGTGTCGTCACTATTTTGCAGTATAAAGTCAAAACTCTTCTTACCTTGCATAATATCTAATCGCATCTGCGCACCAATCGTATCGCCATCCAGAATTGGTAATAAACTTTCACTAAATTGATATGATTTACCATCTTCAATCACGGTAGATTTTGCACCGTTATCAGTAAAAGTAGCAGAAACGTTGCCTGTCATTAATCCTTTTATATTACGTTCAAAAGAATCTGTCACAAAACTATGACGTTGTGGTGACCAATGCAGCTTTGAATGTTGGTTTAATTTTGCTGTAGTGATT
Source organism: Photobacterium sp. NCIMB 13483 (assembly GCF_003025475.1). Lineage (NCBI taxonomy): Bacteria > Pseudomonadati > Pseudomonadota > Gammaproteobacteria > Vibrionales > Vibrionaceae > Photobacterium > Photobacterium sp. NCIMB 13483. The sequence continues at coordinate 141,951 of NZ_PYLV01000003.1, read as the reverse complement.
AATACATTAACAGTACTCTTTGTATAAATATCTGCTTGAGTACCATTCCATACCAAATTACGTTGATAATTACCGATATCATGCCCTTCAAAAAAAACCTTATAGTTCAATGTCTTGTTGCATTGGTTGTTTTTTCTCGGTAATGATTGCTCTAAATTACTCTCTATATTTGTTGGAGTATTATTTTTTTGAATTGGCACACTGCTAATAGTAGAAGAGGGTGCCAATGTGTCTGCGTTAGCATTAATAGTGATACTGAGTAAGCCCACTAAAGAAAAAGTCATAATAGGTAATAAACGCACGAATACTCCTGGAATAATTACAAATAACCGTGTTACTTGATGTTAATTATAGCTGTTTAATAGTCTAACAGATGTGTCATAAAATTAACGTAGCTAATTGTGATGTAATAATGAGATTAGCGTATGAATAATTAAGAATTAAGAAAAAAATATTTATTTAAAAGTTCATGAGAATCATATGGTTAAATTAATTATCAGGTGAGGGCCTTTTTAAAAATAATGTGATTAATATTAAGGTATTGTTTTTTAAGTAATTAAAGTTAACTTTTCTGCGCTAGTGATATGACGATTTGATATTGGTTATTTGACGTAATCCTTGGAGAAGCCTATTTTTATTTGGTTGTTATTTGTGTATTTTACTTAGAGGAGTTAAAGATGAAAAAGATGAACTCGTCATATCGATTACAGATTATTAAGGAAATTGCCCAAAAAAGGCAAATGCAGTCCACCGATGATCCGATGGCGAGGCATATATCTGAACTTCTTGAATGTCATCATGATGGCCCTATAAAAGCATCGCCGACTTTTTCAGATAATCATTATGATGATCATATCGGTGGTTGGGTCAGTGATTTATGGGGACAGAATAAGTAAATAAACACATTTCTAATACCATAAATGGGTGCAATTTTTTGTTGTACCTTTTTATATCAGAAAGAATAGATATAAAAATTATGGGTGAGATACTGGAACAAATATCATCACTGATGTACATTGCGTCGTCTTTATTTTTTTAGGCTGACAAATGAATTATACCGAATTTGATAGTTACGCGCGTAAATGGATTTTCACTCATGCTTCAATGCCTGTGGCTGAAGCTGATTTAGTACAAATAAAACCATTTACTCAAGCTCGTTCGGCGCAATTGTGGTGTGAACACGTGAGTAGTCAGAGTCCTGATGCAGATCATTTTGAAAAAGGTGATTGGGCCTTTGATAAAAAAATTTGGTCGGATGCAATAGACTGGCAGCAAGCTTGGGACAGTGATGAACCTGAGTTACCAGCAGAGCTGTTGGCTGATATAAAGTGGGAAGATAACACAACCATTTTTTTCTGTTATGAAAAATACAATATTATCGAAACTAAATGGGGTGTATTTAAACGCAACTGGAAGAATTTTTTGTTTTTTGATGACGGTCCTTTATTACTTGGACGCAAACAAAAACAAGCCATTTGGTTCCAATCAAATGGTACTTTTCAATTAGCGACACGCCCATAAATTGATATTCATTTTAAATGCCGTATCTGTTCTGGCAGATACGGCATTTTCATCAAAACGAATTACATTCTACAAGGCATCCCTTGCCGGCCATTTTGGCTTGATACATCGCAATATCTGCTTGGAATAAAATATCATCAATAGTCTGTTGCATATTTGGATGCACATAATAACATCCGATACTTGCGTTAATGGCTAAATGATGTTGATTTATAATTATCGGTTGTTGAAGTATTTTTAGTATACGTTTGCATGTTTTGATGACATCGGTATGTTTTGTGGCGGGATTAATTATTGCGATAAACTCATCACCAGAAAGACGCGCAACCATATCACTTTTTTTTACAGCATTACGTAATTTATTGGCTGTGATTTTTAACACTTTATCACCTATTTGGTGGCCATAATTATCATTAATGATTTTAAAACTATCTAAATCAATAAAAAGGACAGCGAATATATGATGGGTAGTAAGTTGATTTTTTAGTTCATCATTTAAACGATTAGTCAGTGCTATTCTATTGGGTAGCTCTGTTAATGGGTCATGGTGATTGATATATACTAATCGATCAATTTCTTTTATGGTTGTAAGGTCAGTTGCGATAATTGAATATTGTATATGATTGTTTTTAATGTCAATTAATTTATTTACCTTTACATATAAAGGAATGTTCTTTTTGCTTACCATGTGTTGAATATTAAATTCACCCTGCCATTGATGTGAGTTATTAAGCCCATGAGAAAGGGATGCTTTAATTTTTTCATATGCTGGAGTATGAATGAAATTAATCAAAGGTTGGTGAATGATATTTTCATAATTAAGACCAATAAGGCGGCAGAAGATAGGGTTAACACGAGTAATGATACCATTGCTATCAAGAAAGATAATTACATCTTGGCTGTTATTAAATATACTTGATGTTAATTGTTGCTGATGTATATCTGTTTGTTTTTCTTTGGTCAGAGTTGAGATCTCTAAATCTATATTAGTATCTTTCTCGGTAGCGTTACGAATCATTACTTGATAACATTTAAAAATATCACTCTCATGAATATTTTCATTGCTATATATACTGTATTGGTTATTGGTTGTGTTTTTTAATTGATGTAATGGTTTAATAAACCATTTGTTAATACGGTTTAAAATATAGAAAAAAACAAAAAAAAGAGTACAGATTAGTAAGATATTTAATTTTACATGATGGTTGTGAATGACATTCAAAGTATCTTTATCAAAGAATCCAATCTTAATAAGTGCTTGAAAAATAATGTAAATTGAAGCAAGGAATAGGAGCAACTGCAATGCTATTTTTATATATATTGAGTAATTTGAAGAAAACCTTTTGAAGGTTAGCATAAAAAATACCTTGTGACATTAATTATGATGGCGCAATTACAACACTAGCCATGTTATTTATTACGCATTAATGCATTATTTTTAGTATAGGAATAGTTTTAAATAATATCATGGTATGAGCGCAATCATGCATATTAAACTTATAAGTATTTTTTATTGATATATATATAATCATAGTTAACTATTCATTTTTATTTTTAATAGTTTCCATTAAATTTTTAATTGTTACCTCACTTTTACTCATATTATTCTCACAAGAGTGAACGGAATGTTGATTTGTTATTAATGGCTGTTTTAATGGAACGGCACAAGCAATGAAAAAACGTGAACTATGATCTGTTGTGGTTATTATTATTGGTGCTGATGATGATTCGAAAAATCCCATTTGAAACGGCATTAATTTATTATTAGCACTATAAGAAATACCAGATTTTAAGTAAATAAAGCAGGAGTGATAATCTTGGGGCGGGGTAAAGCACCATGTACTGTAAGATGTCATAATAATATCGAGCAATATTAACTCACAATGACTTTTAATTGGGCTGGTGTGTTGCTGGTAATCACCAACCAATACTTTTGTTGTTGAATGATTATCTTCTACTAAGGGAAGGTGGTGTTTCTTAAATAGTTGGCTTTTTGGTTGGCACATTTCATTATTATTTGCTGCTGGTAATGCCATCCATAACTGGAATGATTCTGTTGTTGATTGCTGAGGTAATGTGGTTGATTTATGAATAATACCTTGACCGCTCGTCATCATATGGATATCACCACTTTTCACGATATGATGCTGTTGTGTTGAATCATGATGTAAAATAGTGCCAGTGAGGGGGTAGCTAATAGCTTCTATTCCTGAGTGGCCATGAAAACTCAAACCATGGTTCGTGGGGGATTTTGACGTGAAATGTTCCCATAAAACGAATGGATTTGTGGTAGGAAAATGTTGTTCATGGATGAAAGAAGTAGTAATGCCTTTTTTAATGCCATGACGAATATGAGTAAGTTGTCTACTTTTCTGCATAAGATATTTATGTCCACTTTAAAATAAAAGTAAAGCTATCGTTCATTCTTAATATCTATGTTATTTAAAGCGTAGTCGCGATAATAATTATTTGCAGATGAATAGCCTAATTTTTGCGATTTTATTTCTATCGATAACATGTTACTGAATAGCTTCCTAAGCTGTTATATTGGTAAGGTTGTAATATAATAATGTAATCAGTCAGTTATTTATTTCAATGTACAGTTTAACGGGTATTCTTCTGGCTATTCGTGCATTGAAAAAATAAAGCAAGGTATCGTAATGACATTATCTTTAGGTGGTTTGTTTAAGCAACAAGCGTTTATTAACGGCGAATGGGTAAACGCATATTCAGGAAAACACACGGTTATCACTAATCCTGCTACCGGTGAGGTTATTGGAAATGTTCCTTTAATGGGAGTTGAAGAAACACGTGTAGCAATAGATTGTGCTGATAATGCATATCGACGTTGGTCAAAAACAACGGCTAAATATAAAGCGACCGTATTACGTCAATGGTATGAGCTTATTATCAATCATTCTATTGAATTAGCGACTATTTTGACCTTAGAGCAAGGTAAACCACTGAATGAAGCTAAAGGTGAAATAGCCTATGCGGCAAGCTTTGTTGAATGGTATGCCGAAGAAGCTAAGCGGATGAATGGTGAAATAATTCCAAGCCATAAAGCTGACGCAAGAATTTTGGTTTCACGCCAACCTGTTGGGGTTGTGGCTGCTATTACTCCATGGAATTTCCCCGCGGCAATGATCACGCGTAAATGTGGCCCTGCATTTGCCGCAGGTTGTGCCGTGGTATTGAAACCGGCACCTGATACTCCCTTTACAGCATTGGCATTTGCAGCATTAGCGCAAGAAGCCGGTATTCCTGATGGCTTATTCAGTGTTGTAACGGGGGATGCGGTTAAAATTGGTGCAGAGCTTACGGGTAATAAGAAGGTTAAGAAGATTTCCTTCACTGGCTCTACAGCGATTGGTAAATTGTTGATGGCGCAAGCTGCGGCAAGTGTGAAAAAAGTGTCATTAGAATTAGGCGGTAATGCACCATTTATTATTTTTGATGATGCTGATATTGATCGCGCCATTGAAGGTGTGATGATTGCTAAATTTCGTAACGCAGGCCAAACGTGTGTCTGTGCTAATCGTATTTATGTACATCATAGTATTTACGATCAATTTATTGATCGGCTACGTCAACAAGTCGCTTTATTAAAAATTGGTAATGGACTTGATGATGGCGTGACTATTGGTCCATTAATTAATCGAGCGGCGGTTGAAAAAGTTGAACGTCATATTCATGATGCGATGTTAAAAGGTGCTCATTTAGTGCTAGGTAGTCAACAAGCATCAAGTGATTGCTTTATTATGCCGACGATTATTCGTGATGTTCGAGATGACATGTTAGTTGCGACGGAAGAAACTTTCGGACCATTAGCGGCTATTTTTAGCTTTGACGACGATCAAGATGTGATTGAGCGTGCTAATAATACTGATTCAGGTTTGGCAGCTTACATTTATACACAATCACTATCGCGCGCATTTAACGTTAGTGAAGCATTAGAATATGGCATGGTTGGTGTGAATGAAGGCCTTATTTCTACAGAATTAGCTCCTTTTGGTGGTGTTAAAGAGTCTGGGTTAGGACGTGAAGGCGCACACCAAGGGCTAGAAGAATACACTGAAATGAAATATACGTTGATGGGCGGCATTTAGGGATCTTTGTACATTGAGTCCTATTAAAATAAAGCTCTATTATTAGGGCTTTATTTTATTAACTCGTAGTATAAGTAATATACACGTTATAAATTGTTTTGTTTAGTTTCTAGGTAGAGTAAAGTGCAACTATATACATTTAACGTATTGTTAAAGTTACTAATAATGAAGAGTAAATCCAGTGCTATTGGATATGGCAACGCATGAATGCGTAATCACTGGAAAAGGGAGAGTAAAAAATATGTTACCTGCATTAACCTATCAAAGTAGTATTGATAATAGCGTACTATCGTATTTAACCGCATTATTCGATGCTGGTTTTCAAGGTGATATTGAACAAAGTTATGCTAGCCGGTTAGCGGTTGCAACTGATAATAGTGTCTACCAGAAGTTACCTCAAGCTGTGGTATTACCTCGTAATATTGATGATCTTATTCTTATTGGGAAAGTTGGTTGTCATGATGATTATCAGAGTGTTACATTTTCTCCTCGCGGTGGCGGCACGGGTACAAATGGACAATCACTAACATCAGGAATTGTGGTTGATCTTTCCCGTTATTTAAATCAAATATTAGAGATTAATATTACGGAAGGTTGGGTACGTGTTCAAAGTGGTGTCATTAAAGATCAACTTAATGATGCTTTACGGCCACATGGCTATTTCTTCTCTCCCGATCTTTCAACCAGTAATCGTGCCACTATTGGAGGCATGATTAATACTGATGCTTCTGGTCAAGGCTCATTGAAATATGGCAAAACGTCTGATCATGTCTTGGCATTGACCGCGGTATTAGTTGATGGCTCTGTACTCAATACTGAGCCATTGAATGATGAACAAATACAAGCATTGGACAATTCTGCATTGGTTGATCATGCGATTCAGACAACAGCTCAAATTTGTCGAAATAAACGCCAACAAGTAGTTGATAAATTTCCACAACTTAATCGGTTTCTTACCGGCTATGATTTGAAAAATGTTTATGATGATCAACTTCAAGAATTTGATATTGCACGGTTATTATGTGGCGCTGAAGGATCTTTAGCTTTTATAGCAGAAGCAAAATTAAATATTACACCGATTCCAAAGTCTCGTACTTTAGTGAATATTAAATATGATAGTTTTGATTCGGCATTACGTAATGCTCCTATGATGGTAGATGCTCTTGCATTGTCTGTTGAAACCATTGATTCCAAAGTTTTGAATTTAGCGAAACAAGATATTGTTTGGAATACTGTTGAAAGTTTATTAACCGATGTTGAAGGAAAAACCATGTTAGGTATTAACATGGTGGAATATGCAAGCAATGACATTGTTGAGAACCAGCAACACGTTGCGGCATTGTGTCAGCGACTTGACCAACTAATAACAAATCAACAAGCAGGTGTTATTGGTTATCAAGTTTGTGATGATTTAGCCAGTATTCAAAAAATGTATACCATGCGAAAAAAAGCCGTGGGTCTATTAGGTGCTGCAAAAGGCACTAAAAAGCCGATAGCATTTGCTGAGGATACTTGTGTACCGCCTGAAAACTTAGCCGATTTTATTGCTGAGTTTAGACAGTTATTGGATGAGAAAGGGCTTAATTACGGCATGTTTGGTCATGTTGATGCAGGTGTCTTACATGTCCGTCCTGCATTGGATATGTGCGACCCTCAACAAGAATTGTTAATGAAAGAAGTATCAGATCAGGTGGTTACATTGGTCGCTAAATATGGTGGTCTAATGTGGGGTGAACACGGTAAAGGATTCCGTTCTGAATATGGTCCTGCTTTTTTTGGTGAAGAATTATTTACCGAGCTACGTCGAATTAAAGCGGCGTTTGATCCCCATAATCGTATGAACCCAGGTAAAATTTGTACACCACTTGGTAACGACAGTGAATTAGTAAAAGTTGATAGTGTGAAACGGGGTTTTTATGATCGTCAAATAGCGGTCACAACACGAGATAGTTTTAAACAAGCTATGGAATGTAACGGTAATGGTTTGTGTTTTAACTATGACACCAGTTCACCAATGTGTCCTTCAATGAAGATTTCAGCTGATCGTCGCCATTCACCTAAAGGACGAGCGGGGTTAGTACGTGAATGGCTAAGGCAATTAGCTGAGCAGGGAATCAATGCTGATGAACTAGAACAACAGTTATTAACCACATCTCCAACAATCAAACAGATTATTGATCGTTTAAAAAATACCTATGGTTCTAATCGTAATCGCTATGATTTTTCTCATGAAGTCATGGAAGCGATGAATGGTTGTTTAGCGTGTAAAGCGTGTGCTAGTCAATGTCCGATTAAAGTTGATGTACCAAGCTTTCGCTCACGATTTATGAATATCTATTACAGCCGTTATCAACGTCCGGTAAAAGATTATTTAGTGGCATATGTTGAAAATATTTTACCACTAATGGCGAAAGCACCAGTCATCGTAAACAGTGTAATCAGGCCACAATGGTCGAAAAAGTTAACCTTAAAGACTATTGGTTATGTTGATATGCCTTTATTGTCAGTGCCAACTTTAGCTGAAAGTTTAAGTGGTCATCATGTGTTATGTTTTGACATGTTATGGTTACAAGCTTTATCAGATCATGAGCGAGAAAATTACGTTCTGGTAGTTCAAGATCCTTTTACTAGCTTTTATGATGCGCAAGTTGTACGTGATTTCATCCATTTAATTGAAAAGTTGGGTAAAAAGCCGATTTTATTGCCATTTAAACCCAATGGAAAAGCACAACACGTAAAAGGGTTCTTAAAAGCGTTTGCAAAAACGGCGACATCAACGGCTGATTTTTTAAATCAATTAACGGTATTAAATATACCTATGGTAGGTGTCGATCCTGCTTTAGTGCTGTGTTATCGCGATGAATACACTGAAGTGCTACAGCAAGGCCGAGGTAAATTTACAGTTTTAACCGCACATGAATGGTTATTGCCATTATTACAACAAGTACCTCAAAGGCTAGCATTAAATGATAAGCCCTGGTATCTATTTGCCCATTGTACGGAAAAAACTAAACTACCTAATGCGGAAAAGCAGTGGGGAGCTATTTTTACCCATTTGGGTGGTGTCATGGAATCGGTGCCAGTGGGATGCTGTGGAATGGCGGGTACATTCGGTCATGAAAGCGATAAATTAGAAGCGTCAAAGAGCGTGTTTAATTTAAGTTGGAAAGAGAAGATTGATCAGTATGATCCCACTCGCTGTATGGCGACTGGTTATTCATGCCGTAGTCAAGTTAAGCGACTAGAACATATTCAATTTAAACATCCAGTACAAGTGTTGTTACAGTTGGTTGATCTCTAAATGTGAAGTTGATGAGCACCGTATAAATTATAAGCCATAAAAAAAGCGAGCTTAATCATTAAGCTCGCTTTTTTATATTCAGTGTTAGCTTAGTAAGCTTAGCTTACTGAACGGTATTCGTTGTCAGGACATAACCAACGGTATACAACACCCGCAATTGCCGCACCAATAAGAGGAGCTACCCAGAACATCCATAGCTGTGATGTTGCCCAATCACCTACAAATAATGCAGGACCAGTACTACGAGCAGGGTTAACTGAAGTATTTGTTACTGGAATACTGATTAAGTGAATCAGTGTTAGTGCTAGACCAATAGCAAGGCCAGCCATTTGTGGTGAAGCAAGTTTATGTGTAGCGCCTAAAATTACGAATAAGAACATGAATGTCATTACTACTTCAGTAACAAATGCTGATAGTAAAGAGTAATGGCCAGGAGAATGGGCACCGTAACCGTTAGAAGCAAAACCATTGGCAAGATCAAAACCAGCTTGACCACTTGCAATAATATAAAGCACACCAGCACCAGCAATACCACCAAGTACTTGTGATGCAATGTAAGGAATAACGTCACCAGAAGGGAAACGACCGCCAGCCCATAGACCAACAGTAACGGCAGGGTTTAAGTGACAACCTGAGATATGACCAATTGCGTATGCCATTGTCACAACTGTTAAACCAAATGCTAGAGCAACACCTAAAAAGCCAATACCTAAATCAGGGTATGCTGCAGCTAATACTGCACTACCACAGCCACCGAGTACTAACCAACCGGTGCCAATAAATTCAGCAACTAATTTTCTCATCATAAAGCTTATTTCCTTTTAAATTACGATTAAGGGTACGTTAGAAAAGATAAACAACGAATGATATAACTTTCTTCTTTACTCTTGTAACGGCTGAATGGTTATACTTAGTCCGTCACTGCTATTGTTACGTTATTACATATATGCTAGGTCGTTTTTAATCGTTATTTAGTATCATTAATGACACTGGTGTTAGACGACCTTATTTGCGGCGCACATATTGAATTAAAAACGCTGTGCAATCTAGCCTGTAGTTGAAGATTTAACTATAAATTATCTTATTAAATAATAATTTATTCTCATAGGTGTTGGTTTTTTTCTGAAAATTTATTTATAGATGGGAATAAGTCTAGCAATAAATGGCTTTTTGTTAGGTATATTTACCATTATTTTAGATATTATGCTTAAAATGTGAGTGTTTTATAGATCTATGCTTAGGTTGTATTTATGTGATTAATTTTGCTGTTATAAATGTGAATATTCAACATTAATCGCCTTCATCAAATAAATAGCTTTCTAATTGTTCGGATAACCATTTTACAACTGTTCCGCGTCGAGACTCATTTTCAACAACTTCACCATATGATTGCCAATTCATGGCTTTATTATACTTAATCACTTGAAGGGTGCCTTCTCGTAGGTGTTGCTTAATGAGAATTGCAGGTAAAGATGACCAACCCGTTTGATCAAGTACGGCATCACGTAAGTGTTCGTAAAAAGATAAAGCGATATATTTCCCAGCCTTAGGGGTTACAATACGTAAGCTTTCTTCATCAAAATAAGCAACAGCAATTTCAGTGTAACGCTCGAGATCTGCATCATTTACTTTTCGAAGTTGGCTTAGAGGGTGGTCTTTGTGAGCGACAGACATCATCCGTATTTGGCCAAGATCTGTTTGTTGTAGTCGTGAAAAAAGATGTGTATTAGGTAATAAACCATAAGCGACATCAACAAGATTTTGCGCCACCATCTCTTCTAATTCTTGTGTTGGCGCACTATAAATTGACACACTTGTTTGTGGAAATTGAGTGCGTATTTGGCGTAATAATTGACGCCATAATGATTCTGGTAATGAATCATCGCGTGCAATACGAATACTGGCTTCTACTCCTACATTATATTGTTCACATCGTGTATGAATATCTCTAGCGATTAAGATGATACGTTCAAAATCATTAACAGTCGCTTCGCCAATAACGGTTGGAGTAATGCGGTTACCACTGCGGTTTAACAATTCAACGCCTAAACTATCTTCTAATGAACTTAATGCTGCACTGACTGTGGTTCGACTTTTTCCATGTCGACGAGCGGCTTCGGCAATTGAGCCTGTTTTTATCGTTGATAAAAACATTTCAATCTGAGCTATTTTCATTGATGGCACCAATGTAATAAATGTTGTGATATAGGGAAGTATAATAACGCTTATTAGCGACGATAAATTCGACGCTCAGTGATTATAGTATTAATAGAAGTGGTTGTATCATCTTATTAGTTTCACAATTAAACAAAAAACGACGAAAAATTTGTCGATTGAGGTCTATATGTCTAGTTCAATGCAACAAGAGCGCGGTTTACTCCTGTTGTCTACCGTGTCATCGTTTACTTTTGCTATTTTAGGGATTGTGCTTGGGTCACTTGTTGGTTCTTTAGTGATTATTTTTGATGGTGCATATTCTTTAGTAAGCTTGGCGTTAACCATGTTATCTCTGGGTGCCGCGCATTATCTTCATAAACCTGAAATAAATAAAGATAGTTCGCAAGTAGCAATGATAGCACCAGCTGTTATTGCGATTAAAGGCTCAGTTATTGCTTTAATGTGTATTTGGTCTTTCTATTCAGCTGTTGAAGCTATTTTGGCTGGTGGTCGTGATATTAATGCGGGTGTTGCTTTAGCTTTTGGTATGATCAGTGTTGTGGGTTGTTATGGCACATATCGTTATATCAAAATCAAAAGTAAAAATATCTCATCAGTATTAGCTGATGCCGAAGCTAAACAGTGGGTCATGGATACCGTGATCAGTGCTGCTGTATTAATGGGTTTTGTGGTCGCGAAAATTTTAATGATGACTCAATATGCACATTTAGCTGTTTATGCAGATCCTACAATGGTGATTTTAGCGTCTATTTATTTCATTATTGTTCCTGTGAAAATGGTACGTCAAGCAACCAGTGAACTCATGGATATTTATAGTCATCCAGATCTTGTTCATGCTCAGCATATTAAATAAAATTTGATGAATAAAAAAGGCCAACATAATTGTTGGCCTTTTTTATAATATTAACGTCCCAGTAATAGAGTATTTTCTATTTCTCGATAATGTTGTGCTGTATTAATTAATGAGGTTGCAGTTAAACCAGGCACTCCATATATTTCTACGATGGTATTGTATTTGGTCTGTACTTTATCGACCAATAAATCAAAATCACCATCGCCAGATAATAAAATAATACGATCAACATCTGCAGCATGTTCTAACACATCAATAGTGATTCCAACATCCCAGTCACCTTTCGCTGAGCCATCACTGCGTTGAATAAATGGCTTTAATTTAACGTCAAAACCAATTCCCCGTAGGATATTTTGGAATTGGCGCTGTTTTTCATCACCTTTATGAATAGCGTAAGCATAAGCTGCAATAATTTCGCGGCCTTGTGATACTTCTGCCCAAAAAGCATTGTAATCAAAATTACAGTGGTACTTTTCTTTAACGGTGTAATAGATGTTTTGGACATCGACAAAAATAGCAACTTTTTCCACGAGAATCCTAAAGAGTTTAAATAACCAGTTTGTTATGGTGGACAAACTGGCTATACATTACAACTATTATTAATTAAATAATCATATGTATGACTATTCTCACTATTTATTGGCTGATGATTGATTAATATTGCCATTGCGTAATGTTTGTAATACCTGTTCTTTCGGTCCGTCAGCAACAATATGACCATGTTCCATAACGATTAATCGATCCACTACATCCAGCATTCCTGTCTTATGGGTGATCAGGATTAAAGTCTCATCTTGCTTCATTTGACGTAACTGCTGTTTAATGTACATTTCTGAACGATTATCCATACTACTTGTTGGTTCATCCATAATAAGTACTGGGGGCTGGCTAAGAAATGCACGCGCTATAGCGATGGCTTGACGTTGGCCGCCGGAAAGGGCATGACCACCTTCACCCACTTGTTTTTCTAAACCCGCAGCATCATGCTGAGTGAATGCGGTTACTCCTGCACGTTCTGCCGCAAGTAAAATTTCTTTATCTGTTGCTAATGGCCGTCCAAGTATAATGTTATCGCGAATTGAACCAAAAAAGAGAGTAATATCTTGTGGCACACAACCAATATTACGTCGAATATCAATATGATGTAATTGGTTTATATCCGTATCATCAACGCGAACAGATCCTTGTTGAGGTTGATATAGTCCCATTAATATACGTTCAAGACTGGTTTTTCCTGAACCAATACGACCGATAATGGCCACTTTTTCACCAGGGTTGATTGTGAAACTGATATTTTTTAATGCCGCTTGGGTTGCATTTGGATAACTAAATGTGACGTTATCAAATTCTATTTTTCCTCGAATAATTGGACGATGAATATAGCGTTTACCTTCTTCTTGCTCTAGTGGCATTGCCATTAATTGCTCAATAATGGTCATGGCTGATTTAGCTTGATTATAACGGGTTGATAGTAGTGCGAGTTGTACCATCGGACCAACAGCACGACCACTTAGCATCGTTGATGCTATTAATCCACCCATGGTTAGATTACCGTTAGCGATTAAATACACACCAACAACAATCATTGCGACTGATACAAATTGTTGTAAAAATCCTGCGGTATTTTGAACTGAATCTGTTAAACGACGAGATTTTAGTCCCCAGTTTGAAATATGGGTAACGGCTTCTTCCCATCGATATTGAAACTGGCTTTGTGCCCCAAACATTTTGATGGTTTCTAAACCAGATAAACTTTCAATTAAGTTAGCGTGTTTTTGGGAAGCTAAACGCGATCCTTCCTCAATTGTACGTCGTAATGGACGTTGAATAAGATAACTATAGATAACCAAGATTAAGACTGCAATAAGTGGAACTAATGCTAGGGGTCCAGCCATAACATAGATTATAAATAAGAACAGTAGTGCAAATGGTAAATCGATTAATGATGAAACCGTCGCCGAGGTGAAAAATTCACGAATAGATTCAAATTCTTGTAAATGACGAGCAAAAGCACCAACGGAAGCTGGCTTTGCTTCCATACGGATGCCCATTACTTTGCTATATATTTTTGCTGAAATTAAAAGATCTGATTTTTTTCCTGCCAAATCAATAAAATAACTTCTTAATATTTTTAAAACGAAATCAAAAATAAAAATAATGGTAATACCAATAGCAAGCACCCATAAAGAATCAAATGCAAGATTGGGTACGATTTTGTCATAAACCAAACGAGTAAATAATGGTGCAGCAATGGCGAACATGTTAATTAAAATAGAGGCAATAAAGACATCACGATAAATACTGCGTGATTCCCACAAGGTGCTCCAAAACCAGTGTCCATGGCGTGTTTTTAGAATTTCAGGAGAACGTTCATCGTAACGAAAACGTTTCTTTATTAAGAATAAATGACCACTGTATTGCGCATTTAATTCATCAATATTAATCCATTGTTCTGAGCCTTCATTTTGTGGTAATACAACTTCAGCTTCTCTTTTTTCTTTATCAATACTGAGGATGACACAAGCATCTCCACCTTTTAGTAATGCAATGATAGGAAAGAGTAATGGTGATAGTTGAGTAAGATCTAGTCGTGTTTGTTTGGCTTGAAGACCGGCTTTTTCTGCTGCTCGAGGTAATAAAAATGGAGTAAGTAATCCGTCAGTGAGAGGCAGATCTGCAATTAATGCATCTGGTGAATTTGCTTGGCCGTAGAAACGACTAATATAAACAAGTGATTGAAGTAATGGATCTTTCATGTTATTTCCCATTAACTAACTGAGCGGTGACATAACCTTGGAAACCTTGAACTTTTAACTGTGTTAATTTTTGTTTTTGCTCAATTGTTTCGACACGAGAAGCAATGGTCAGTATTGATAAGTTATTGGCACTACGTGTTATTGACTCTAAAACATCGGTTTTTACTTGATCATCTAATTGTGATGTATAAGCAAAATCCAATTTTACATAGCTAGGTCGCAGTTTATTCAGATAACCTAGAGAGCTAAAATTGTGACCATAATTATCAATACCAAATTGGAACCCGTTTTGGCGAATGATTTCACAAAGTAAACTGGTGTTATCGATATTTTTAATAAAACAAATTTCAGGTAATTCAAATAAAATGTTTTTTTTCATTTGAGGGTTAGATTGAAGTTTACTGTTAAGCCAACGAATAAAGCCCGTATCATTAATACTACTTTGAGTTATATTAATGGCGACAGGAACTGATTTTGTTTGTTTGGTTAATTGGTTAAAAATAGTATCAATGATATAGCAATCAAATTTGGTGCCTTCATTGAGTTTTTCTATTGCAGATAAAAATTGCCCGGCATTAAAACGGTGCTGGCCTTTTTTAATGTAAGCAAACATCTCTTTATGAATGACATTATTATTGCTATCAACAGCTTTTTGGAACGTAAAATGAAGTAGGTTATTTGCAATCGCTTCTTCAACTAATGTTTTCCATTGTTGTTTACCCATTGCTGGTATTGTTTTGTTCTTATTACTATCTAATAGCGCAATCGGCTCTTTAACTTGTTGGCGTGCTTTATTTAGGGCGTTGTCAGCATGAGCAAGTAATGCGGTAATAGTTAATGTAGCAGAGCAAACGACAATACCAACGGCAGCTTGAAGCGGCGCAATACCCAGAGGATCTGAGTTTAGTTCTGATGTCATATAGAGCATGCATCGCCCCGTTTCCATAAGGTCATCTTCAGAAGCATTAGGGGCAATAAGGATAAACTCAGATTGATTTAAACGGGCGATCGTAACATCATCCGCTGACAATTCTTTTAAGCGTTCTGCAAGTTTTAATACGAGCTGATCACCTGACTCATAACCTGATTGTTGGTAACTATTTTCTATGGTGTCGGACTTTAATAAAATGATGCCACCACTTGGCTTACCAAGTAACCATGATTGAAGTTTAGTGATTAAATAGCTACGGTTAGCTAATCCAGAAACAGGATCTTGATAGGCACGAACTCGTAATGAATCGGCTTCTTGGGCTTGTTGTTCAAAATGCTGCTGTAACTGAACATTCATTGAATTAAAAGCGGTAACCAGATCAATTAATTCACGAGTGTGAGGTTCTGGTAGCGGATCTGTGAAATGGTTAAGTGCCATTTCTTGTGCACTTTTTTGAATTTGTTTTAGAGGCTTTAGTACTTTATTGAGAACGAATGCCAGCACAATTGCACCGAATAATAGGCAAGCTATAAATCCAAGCACTAATTGAATAGTTGCATTCCATAATTGGATATAGGCTGATATAGGGCTGCTAGTAACTGAAATGTTGGCAAGTTGTAACCAACCACTGGTTAAGGTTCTTGTTTGAGATATGCTTTCAATATGCACTAAAGATTGAAACCAATAAGGAACATTATTCGTGATTTGCGGATAATGACGAATAATCTCTTTGTTAGAGTCTAATAACGTTAGTTTTACTTGGCTGTAATAGCCAGAGTCAAAAGTTGCATTGATAACGGACTCTGCAGCAACAAAATCTTTTGCTTTGATGTATGGCGATAATGCAAATCCAATTGAGCTGACAACATTATTAAGTTCTGTTGATTGTTGCTCTATTAAATAATTTTTTGTAGTCTTAAATTGAATCGCAAACACAGCACTAGTTAGTGAAAATAATATAACTAGCATCCACAGTAGAAGTTGTCGGTAAAGAGTCATTGTTATTTACTCATTAAAAAATGTTTCGTGGGTGATTGAGTTTTATATTTTGTGAACGGTTACGTAAATCATTCCAAAGACTTAGACGTGAAGCATTACCTGCTATTTTTCCTTGTCCTTTTTGTTTCATTAGCCATAACTTACTACCGTTAAAACTGTATATTGGTAATAGATCGTTACGCTGAGAGGCGGATAGAATATCCCCTTTGAGATTATCTAAAATTAGTGGTATAGCTGATGGTGTTGGATAATAAGTCACAACCATGTGAAATTGGTTAAGTTCAAGCGCTTTTACATACACTAATCTAAGCTTATTATCATCAATGCCAAGTTCAAGTAGTGCTTGGTATTTCGCGATACTAAAATCTTCACAATCCCCAGCACCAATGCCAACAAATTCATAAGGCGTTGCCCAATAATCATCTTTACCCCATAGCTTTTGATCACTAATAAAAACAAATTGATTAAAAAAATCATTAACAGTACTAAGTTTTTGACGCTCAGTTAAATGCTGTGATTTTTGGATAAGCTTACGCCAAGCGATTGCACGCTTCCCCGCACGTTCACCATAAAATTGTTTTATTTTTTCTATTTGGTACATGTTATTAGCAGCAGATACATTTACTGCTAATAACATGCAAACTAGCCATAATATTGTTTTTTTCAATAGTTGTTATCTGTTTAGTTTTCACGGACGGTATAGACGGTCCATTCTTTCACAACATTTTCTTGATAGCCAACAACTTGCGCTACAACACGGCGACTTAGGGTGTTGCTTTCTTCTATGTCATAAGCCATAACGGGATCACTGTCACCAAACCCGATCGTTTTAATTCGCGATGATGTAATACCATGATTAATTAATACTTGGCGGATAACACTTGCGCGACGCTTTGATAAGGCAATATTGTAAGCAGCATTACCCACAGGGCTAGCATATCCTTTAAGTTCGATATGTGTTTTGGGATATTTCACCAAAAATTCGCTCATTTTATTGATGTTTTGCATATAATTTTCAGGAATTTCTGAAGAGTCATTTGCAAATAAGACATGAATCTTATTTTCTTCTGAGCTATCAATATAGCTTGGGCAACCATCATTATCGACGACTGCATCAATAGGTGTTTTAGGGCAGTGGTCTCGTTGATTGATAACACCATCACTGTCGTTATCAAATAAATTTTTAGTTTGCTTAGCAATGGGAGGGTGAGGCACTGAAAGTGAGCAGCCAAATAATGATAGTGCGAGTAACCCAATAATTGTGTATTTCATGTTTTGTTCCTTTATTTAGCTGATTGTACCCAAGACTGAGGTATTTCAACTCGCATCTCACTAAGAATTAACCCTGTTGCATTTAACACGCGGTATTTTGCCAAAATACCATCGTACTCGGCACTTAAATAGGCTTTGCGTGCTTCAAATAATTCGTTTTCAGTATTCAGTACATCTAATAAAGAACGTTGACCAATCTTAAATTGTTTTTCATAAGCAATAACGGTACGGGCAGAGGCATCAACATGTTCTTGTAAGAATATTTTTTGTTTTTTTGATAGCGTTAATGCACTCCATGAAAGGCGTGTTCCTTCCTCTAACATACGGTGAGCACGATCTCGAACATCTTTAGATTTATTGATTTGATAAGCTGCTCTGCGTGATTTTGCGACGTCACTCCCACCGTTAAAAAGGTTATAACGCATTTTTAGCATTGCTTTTAATTCATCGGTATCACCGGCTGAGCCATTAAGATCGTGTCCCCACTCTTGTGAGGCTTCAATGCTAAATGAAGGGTAAAAAGTACCTTGTGCTTGTTTATATTGATATTCGGCAGCATTAATATCATTTGATGCGATATATACGACAGGATTACTTTTTTGTGCTTTTGCAAGAGCATCATCTAAAGATGTTGGTAAATAGTTACTATCAACTTCAGGTTTTACTAGATTGACAGGATAGGCGCCAACAATACGCACAAAAGCAGTAATCTTATCTTGAAGATTACTTTCTGCGGCTAATAAATTGGTATTAGAACTTGCTAAACGGCCATCAACTTGCGCCAAATCTGCCGTCGAACCAATCCCTGCATCTGCACGTTTTTTTATATCAACGTACATTTTTTGATGCACTTTGAGATTAGATTGTGACAAGGTTAAGACATCTTGAGCATGAAGAACATTGAGGTAAGCTTCTGTTGCTTTAAGTGCTTTATCTTGCGCATCGGATAATAGTTGATAACGTTGAGCTTCTGTTTCTGCTTTATTACGTTGAATATCGTTATACGTAATAGAACCATCCCAAATTAATTGGCGAATATTTATTTGAGCACTTTGAGGATTGTATTCCCCTGATGGACTTTTAGCTTTGTAATCGTCGCGTCCAATACCTGCCTCTAGATCTACTGAGGGCAAATAATCTCCTTTAGCGGCATTAATTAATTGATGCTTACTTTGAAATTCATTGTAAGCGCTTTTTATATCAGGGTTGGTTGAAAGTGTCTCGGCAATAGCCTGTTCTAATGACTGCGCCATTGCGGGCATCGCCAACCATTGAGCGCCGATTAATAAAGCAATATTTCTTAAAAGGTATATTTTTTTCATTTAATTATTCTCTTAACGCCGTTTGACTCGCTCTAAGGACAGGTTTCAATAGGTAATCAAGTACTGACCGTTTGCCTGTAATGATATCTGCTGATGCTGTCATTCCCGGAATGATAGGTAATGTTTCGCCATTAGGACCTTTAAGGCTGCTTGCATCAGTGCGAATTTTTACCTGATAAAAGCTATTGCCTTCTTTATCTTGGATCGTATCGGCACTGATTGTTTCTAATGTTCCTTTTAGCCCCCCATAATTAGTAAAATCATAGGCACTAAATTTTATGATTGTTGGTAGCCCTGGTCTTAAAAAACCAATATCTTGTGGGGCTATTTTTGCTTCAATCAATAATGTGTCTTCTGTGGGGACAATTTCTACTAATGGCATCCCCGGTTGAATAACGCCGCCAACGGTATTGACGTATATTTTTTGAATAGTGCCATTAACTGGAGAGATGACGGTGGTACGCTTCACGCGATCTTTTAGACCCACTTGCGTTTCTGTCATACTCGATAATTTATCACTGGTTTCATTCAGTTTAGCTTGAATTTCTGAGCGGAATTGCAAAGCAATATCTATATATTTAAATCCAGCTTCTTGAATAGCGGCTTGGGTCACGGGGATTTGTAGTTTAGCTGAATTCAAATCTCGTTTGGTGTCATTCAGGGAGCGTTGTAGCTTTAATAATTCAATGCGAGGTACTACACCTTCATCAGCTAATGGCTTAGTGATGTTGTATTCTTTTAAGGCGATATTATAACTATCTCGAAGATTAGTGACTCGAGAACGCGTTTCGGTAAGTTCTCGTTCTTTCTGTGATGCTTGTTGTGAGGCAACAGATAGTTGGTTTTCTAGATTATTTAATTTGCCTGAAAATTGGTTAAGTTGTCGCTGTACTAATTGAGTATGTTTTTTCTTAAAGTCAGTACTGAAAACTGGAGGTAATCTAGTGACATTAACACTTTTTCTCCATTGGGTATTCTTCGTGTTTTTATTGATGGTAACACTGGCAAGTAAGGCGTTAAGACGTAATGAATCCGCATGCGTTGCTGCAAGACTCTGTGTTTTTTCTTCAAAATCAGATTTAAACTGAGTGTCATCAATGAGTAATAAAGTTTGACCTTTTTTTACTGCTTGGCCTTCTTTAACTAAAATTTGTTTAACAATTCCGCCTTCAAGATTTTGTACAACCTGTAGTTGTGATGACGGAATAACCTTACCCGAGCCTGTAGTCACCTTATCTAACTTTGCCAAAGAAGCCCAAAAGATAGCAATAAAGAAGAATAACACCATTACCCATAAAATTATTCTGGCATTTCTAGGAGTATTTAGTAGTAATGCGGCTGATTTATCATCAATAAAATCGAGATCATTGGTTGATATCGAGATGGCTTTTTTACTCATATAAAAACCTATATACCTAGAAAGAACGGCTGATAAATGACATTAGCTTAAAAACAGCGTTGATTTGGCTCAGCGAACGGCCACATTGCTATAATTACAGCAAATAAAGATAGATATATTTGCCGTAGTATTTAACGCTTTAAGTATAAATAATTTCAGCGATATATATAACTAATATCTATATGTTAACGTGTTGTTTGTTTATAATTAAGACTAATGATAAGCTGCCAAAGTATTGACGTAAAGTTGTTTTTTATGTCCAAGTATACAATAACTGTATGATTGCTTTAGTTATATGAATAATTAACGATAATTTAAACATATTAATGTTGATTTCAAATTATGCAGTTTGATTGTTATGCCATCAGGAATTCTAAAGGTTGGGCGTTTTCATGACTAAAAATGATAATAATAAAGTTGAAGAGTTTAAACTTATTGATGGAGGCGGTTTTGTTCTTCAGCCAAATCAACAGCCTATCCCTATTGTTGATTCACATACTCTTCAAGCCAATGAAGTTATTGTCACCAATCGTGACGCCAAATTTATTTTAATTAAAGATGGTATAGAACAAGTTGTTAACTTTCCTTGCCCTAGTTGCACTGTATTAACGCCAAAGGGTGTTGAAACCGTTGAATTAGATAATAGTCTAACTTTTAATGGAGAGGCGAAAGAAGGTACATCATTTTCTGTTGATGATATTACAGCATTACAAAATGCTATTTTAGCAGGGCAAGATCCGACAGAATTGTTTGAAGCACCAGCTGCGGGTAACGAGAGTGCCGCTGGTAATGTGGGATTAAATGGTTCATCAGCAACCTCCAGCTTTATTACAATCAATTACGATAATGATGCTGTATTAGCTAAAGCTGGTTTTGATACAGCGTATGATCCTCAGCGTAATATCCAAGCTATCGATCCAAATGCTATTTTAGCGGCTGATGGCGGTGAAGTTGGTGTGATGACTGTTGTGGAGGGTGATTTGTCTCCATTAGCAGGCGAACAA
Source organism: Photobacterium sp. NCIMB 13483 (assembly GCF_003025475.1). Classification (NCBI taxonomy): domain Bacteria; kingdom Pseudomonadati; phylum Pseudomonadota; class Gammaproteobacteria; order Vibrionales; family Vibrionaceae; genus Photobacterium; species Photobacterium sp. NCIMB 13483. The sequence goes on along the minus strand of NZ_PYLV01000003.1, from coordinate 120,306 downwards.
GGGTACCCTGTTCAGACCTCAATATCTATTGCTGTTGAAGCAGCAACTCTTCCTCTTGATACTGCTTCTTTTATTTTTGACCCTCTTACTATTAATTCTCTACTTTCTGAACTTAATAATGAAATTACGGCTGGTGGTGAAGCGGTTAGTTTTATTTATGACACTCAATCAAATTCAATTATTGGTACGCTTAATGGCGAAACCGTAATGTCAATTACTTTGAATGCCACTTCTGAAAATGGGCGAGATGTCAGCGTTAATATTACGACAACGATTAATCAACCGATTGATCATGTTGGAGGTAATGGCAGTGGGTTGGTCTCACATGACGGTGATATTGTTACAGTTGATGTATCGATTCAGGGGACAGATTCAAATGGCAACCTACTTGATAAATCTATTAATGTTGATATCACTATCAAGGATGGTACCAACCCAGAATTTGGTACCGATAGTGGCACTACCATTGATGAAACGACTCAACAAGGGCAAGTCATCCATGGCGATGTGCCGCTTGATATTGGCTCTGATGCTATTCACCACATTGATTTCAATGCCGACCAACCAAGTCTTCAAGGTATTACTAGTAACGGTGAGGCGACGAGTTTCAGCGTGAATGGCAACGTATTAACGGTTGTTGATAGTGATAATAAGCCAGTGATGGTGGTGACTATCGCAACGGATGGTTCGTACACTGTTGAAGTCACAGGCTCGATTGATCAATCAGCGAGTGATGTTGTTAATCTGAACTTGGGTGTGACGGCCACCGATAACGATGGCGATACCACTAACGGTCAAGTGGTGATTGATATTACCGATGGCGCAGACGCGGGTGGTAATGAGCACGGTGACATCACCATTACTGAAGGTGATTTAACCCCACAAGGCAGCGAACAAGGCTATCCAGTATCGGGTAACACTACGGTTGTGATTGAGGCGGGTGCAGACCGTCTTGATCCAAGTAAAGTAACCATCGATCCAAAACAATTAACCACGTTAATTAGCGAATTAGAATCAGAGTTAACCACGGGCAATAATGAAGCAATTAGCTTTCATTATGATGCTGCAACAGGCGTATTAATTGGTAGCACGGCGGCAGGTGAGCAGGTTGTAACGGTATCATTGGATGCGGTACAAGCGGCGAATGGTCACGATATCGATGTAAAAGTGACCATCATTCAAGAAAAACCATTAAATCACACCGACAGTGGTGTGGATGGTTTAGTCGATAGCATTAACGATCAGATCACCATTGATGTGCCGATTCAGGCGCAAGACACTGATGGCGATTGGTTACAAAAGCCTGCCAATGTTGATATCACTATCAAGGATGGCGTCAACCCCGAATTTGGTACCGATAGCGGCACCACCATTGATGAAACGACTCAACAAGGGCAACTCATCCATGGCGATGTGCCGCTTGATGTTGGCTCCGATGCTATTCACCACATTGATTTCAATGCCGACCAACCAAGTCTTCAAGGTATTACTAGTAACGGTGAGGCGACAAGCTTTAGCGTAAATGGCAACGTATTAATGGTTGTTGATAGTGATAATAAATCGGTGATGGTGGTGACTATCGCAATAGATGGTTCGTACACCGTTGAAGTCACAGGCCCGATAGATCAGTCAGCGAGTGATGTTGTTAATCTGAACTTGGGTGTGACAGCCACTGATAATGATGGCGATACCACTAACGGTCAAGTGGTGATTGATATTACCGATGGCGCAGACGCGGGTGGTAATGAGCACGGTGACATCACCATCACTGAAGGTGATTTAACCCCTCAAACAGGTGAGCAAGGTTATCCTGTTTCAGGCTCTACAACAGTAGTAATTGAAGCCGGAGCTGACCGTCTTGATCCAAGTAAAGTAACCATCGATCCAAAACAATTAACGCAATTAATTGGCGAATTAGAGTCAGAGCTTACCACTGGCAATAATGAAGCGATCAGCTTCCATTATGATGCTGCAACAGGCGCATTAATTGGCAGTACCGCAATGGGTGAGCCAGTTGTGACGGTATCATTGGATGCGGTACAAGCGGCGAATGGTCACGATATCGATGTAAAAGTGACTATCACTCAAGAAAAACCGTTGAACCATGTAGATAATGGCAACCAAGGTTTAGTTGATAGCGTTAATGATCAGATCACCATTGATGTACCTATTCAGGCGCAAGACACTGATGGCGATTGGTTACAAAAGCCGGCCAATGTCGATATTACTATCAAGGATGGCGTCAACCCCGAATTTGGTACCGATAGCGGCACTACCATTGATGAAACGACTCAACAAGGGCAACTCATCCATGGCAATGTGCCTCTTGATGTTGGCTCCGATGCTATTCACCACATTGATTTCAATGCCGACCAACCAAGTCTTCAAGGTATTACTAGTAACGGTGAGGCGACAAGCTTTAGCGTAAATGGCAACGTATTAATGGTTGTTGATAGTGATAATAAATCGGTGATGGTGGTGACTATCGCAATAGATGGTTCGTACACCGTTGAAGTCACAGGCCCGATAGATCAATCAGCGAGTGATGTTGTTAATCTGAACTTGGGTGTGACAGCCACCGATAACGATGGCGATACCACTAACGGTCAAGTGGTGATTGATATTACCGATGGCGCTGACGCGGGTGGTAATGAGCACGGTGACATCATCATCACTGAAGGTGATTTAACCCCTCAAACTGGTGAGCAAGGTTATCCTGTTTCAGGCTCTACAACAGTAGTAATTGAAGCCGGAGCTGACCGTCTTGATCCAAGTAAAGTAACCATCGATCCAAAACAATTAACGCAATTAATTGGCGAATTAGAGTCAGAGCTTACCACTGGCAATAATGAAGCGATCAGCTTCCATTATGATGCTGCAACAGGCGCATTAATTGGTAGTACCGCAACGGGTGAGCCAGTTGTGACGGTGTCATTGGATGCGGTACAAGCGGCGAATGGTCACGATATCGATGTAAAAGTGACTATCACTCAAGAAAAACCGTTGAACCATGTAGATAATGGCAACCAAGGTTTAGTCGATAGCATCAACGATCAGATCACCATTGATGTACCTATTCAGGCGCAAGATACTGATGGCGATTGGTTACAAAAGCCGGCCAATGTCGATATTACTATCAAGGATGGCGTCAACCCCGAATTTGGTACCGATAGTGGCACTACCATTGATGAAACGACTCAACAAGGGCAAGTCATCCATGGCGATGTGCCGCTTGATATTGGCTCTGATGCTATTCACCACATTGATTTCAATGCCGACCAACCAAGTCTTCAAGGTATTACTAGTAACGGTGAGGCGACGAGTTTCAGCGTGAATGGCAACGTATTAACGGTTGTTGATAGTGATAATAAGCCAGTGATGGTGGTGACTATCGCAACGGATGGTTCGTACACTGTTGAAGTCACAGGCTCGATTGATCAATCAGCGAGTGATGTTGTTAATCTGAACTTGGGTGTGACGGCCACTGATAACGATGGTGATACCACTAACGGTCAAGTGGTGATTGATATTACCGATGGCGCTGACGCGGGTGGTAATGAGCACGGTGACATCACCATTACTGAAGGTGATTTAACCCCACAAGGCAGCGAACAAGGCTATCCAGTCTCGGGTAACACGACGGTTGTGATTGAGGCGGGTGCAGACCGTTTAGATCCAAGTAAAGTAACCATCGATCCAAAACAATTAACCACGTTAATTAGCGAATTAGAATCAGAGTTAACCACGGGCAATAATGAAGCGATCAGCTTCCATTATGATGCTGCAACAGGCGCATTAATTGGTAGCACTGCCGCAGGTGAGCCGGTTGTGACGGTATCATTGGATGCGGTACAAGCGGCTAATGGCCATGATATCGATGTAAAAGTGACCATCACTCAAGAAAAATCATTAAATCATACCGACAGTGGTGTGGATGGTTTAGTGGATAGCATTAACGATCAGATCACCATTGATGTACCTATTCAAGTGCAAGACACTGATGGTGACTGGCTACAAAAGCCTGCCAATGTTGATATTACTATCAAGGATGGTGTTAACCCAGAATTTGGTACCGATAGCGGCATCACCATTGATGAAACTACTCAACAAGGGCAAGTTATTCATGGCGATGTGCCACTTGATGTTGGCTCTGATGCTATTCACCACATTGATTTTAATGCCAATCAGCCGAGTTTAAATACAATCACCAGTAACGGTGAAGCAACAACATTTACAGTTTCAGGTAATGTTCTGACTGTTGTTGATAGTGATAATAAACCTGTGATGGTGGTGACTATCGCAATAGATGGTTCGTACACCGTTGAAGTCACAGGCCCGATAGATCAATCAACAAATGATGTTGTTAATCTGAATTTGGGTGTAATGGCCACCGATAACGATGGCGATACCACCAACGGTCAAGTGGTGATTGATATTACCGATGGCGCTGACGCGGGTGGTAATGAGCACGGTGAAATCACCATTACTGAAGGCGATTTAACCCCTCAAACAGGTGAGCAAGGTTATCCTGTTTTAGGCTCTACGACAGTAGTAATTGAAGCCGGGGCTGACCGTTTAGATCCCACCAAGGTCACTATCGATCCAAAACAATTAACCACGTTAATTAGCGAATTAGAATCAGAGTTAACCACGGGCAATAATGAAGCAATTAGCTTTCATTATGATGCTGCAACAGGCGTATTAATTGGTAGCACGGCGGCAGGTGAGCTGGTTGTAACGGTATCATTGGATGCGGTACAAGCGGCGAATGGTCACGATATCGATGTAAAAGTGACCATCATTCAAGAAAAACCATTAAATCACACCGACAGTGGTGTGGATGGTTTAGTCGATAGCGTTAATGATCAGATCACCATTGATGTGCCGATTCAGGCGCAAGACACTGATGGCGATTGGTTACAAAAGCCTGCCAATGTTGATATCACGATTAAAGACGGTGCAAACCCAGAATTTGGTACCGATAGCGGCACTACCATTGATGAAACGACTCAACAAGGGCAACTCATCCATGGCGATGTGCCACTCGATGTTGGTTCTGATGCTATTCAGCACATTGATTTTAATGCCGATCAGCCGAGTTTAAATACAATCACCAGTAATGGTGAGGCAACAACATTTACAGTTTCAGGTAATGTTCTGACTGTTATTGATAGTGATAATAAACCTGTGATGGTGGTGACTATCGCAATAGATGGTTCGTACACCGTTGAAGTCACAGGCCCGATAGATCAATCAGCGAGTGATGTTGTTAATCTGAACTTGGGTGTGACGGCCACTGATAACGATGGTGATACCACTAACGGTCAAGTGGTGATTGATATTACCGATGGCGAAGACGCGGGTGGTAATGAGCACGGTGAAATCACCATTACTGAAGGTGATTTAACCCCACAAGGTAGCGAACAAGGCTATCCAGTCTCGGGTAACACTACGGTTGTGATTGAAGCGGGTGCTGACCGTTTAGATCCAAGTAAAGTAACCATCGATCCAAAACAATTAACCACGTTAATTAGCGAATTAGAATCAGAGTTAACCACGGGCAATAATGAAGCAATTAGCTTTCATTATGATGCTGCAACAGGCGTATTAATTGGTAGCACGGCGGTAGGTGAGCTGGTTGTAACGGTATCATTGGATGCGGTACAAGCAGCTAATGGTCACGATATCGATGTAAAAGTGACTATCACTCAAGAAAAACCATTAAATCATACCGACAGTGGTGTGGATGGTTTAGTCGATAGCATTAACGATCAGATCACCATTGATGTGCCGATTCAGGCGCAAGACACTGATGGTGATTGGTTACAAAAGCCTGCCAATGTTGATATCACGATTAAAGACGGTGCAAACCCAGAATTTGGTACCGATAGCGGCACCACCATTGATGAAACGACTCAACAAGGGCAACTCATCCATGGCGATGTGCCGCTTGATATTGGCTCTGATGCTATTCACCACATTGATTTCAATGCCGACCAACCGAGTGTAAATACAATCACCAGTAACGGTGAAACAACAACATTTACGGTTTCAGGTAATGTTCTTACTGTTGTTGATAGTGATAATAAGCCAGTAATGGTGGTGACTATCGCAACGGATGGTTCGTACACCGTTGAAGTCACAGGCCCGATTGATCAATCAGCGAATGATGTTGTTAATCTGAACTTGGGTGTGACGGCCACTGATAACGATGGCGATACCACTAACGGTCAAGTGGTGATTGATATTACCGATGGCGCAGACGCGGGTGGTAATGAGCACGGTGAAATCGCCATTACTGAAGGTGATTTAACCCCACAAGGTAGCGAACAAGGCTATCCGGTTTCAGGTGATACGACGGTTGTGATTGAGGCGGGTGCAGACCGTCTTGATCCAAGTAAAGTGACTATCGATCCAAAACAATTAACCACGTTAATTAGCGAATTAGAATCAGAGTTAACCACGGGCAATAATGAAGCGATCAGCTTCCATTATGATGCTGCAACAGGCGTATTAATTGGCAGTACCGCAAGGGGTGAGCCAGTTGTGACGGTGTCATTGGATGCGGTACAAGCAGCTAATGGTCACGATATCGATGTAAAAGTGACCATCATTCAAGAAAAACCATTAAATCACACCGACAGTGGTGTGGATGGTTTAGTCGATAGCATTAACGATCAGATCACCATTGATGTGCCGATTCAGGCGCAAGACACTGATGGTGATTGGTTACAAAAGCCTGCCAATGTTGATATCACGATTAAAGACGGTGCAAACCCAGAATTTGGTACCGATAGCGGCATCACCATTGATGAAACTACTCAACAAGGGCAAGTTATTCATGGCGATGTGCCGCTTGATGTTGGCTCTGATGCTATTCACCACATTGATTTTAATGCCGATCAGCCGAGTTTAAATATAATCACCAGTAATGGTGAGGTAACAACATTTACAGTTTCAGGTAATGTTCTGACTGTTGTTGATAGTGATAATAAACCTGTGATGGTGGTGACTATCGCAATAGATGGTTCGTACACCGTTGAAGTCACAGGCCCGATAGATCAATCAGCGAGTGATGTTGTTAATCTGAACTTGGGTGTGACAGCCACTGATAACGATGGTGATACCACCAACGGTCAAGTGGTGATTGATATTACCGATGGCGCAGACGCGGGTGGTAATGAGCACGGTGAAATCACCATTACTGAAGGTGATTTAACCCCACAAGGTAGCGAACAAGGCTATCCTGTTTCGGGGAACACGACGGTTGTGATTGAGGCGGGTGCAGACCGTCTTGACCCAAGTAAAGTGACCATCGATCCAAAACAATTAACCACGTTAATTAGCGAATTAGAATTAGAGTTAACCACGGGCAATAATGAAGCAATTAGCTTTCATTATGATGCTGCAACAGGCGTATTAATTGGTAGTACCGCAACGGGTGAGCCAGTTGTGACGGTGTCATTGGATGCGGTACAAGCAGCTAATGGTCACGATATCGATGTAAAAGTGACCCTCACTCAAGAAAAACCGTTGAACCATGTAGATAATGGCAACCAAGGTTTAGTTGATAGCGTTAATGATCAGATCACCATTGATGTACCTATTCAGGCGCAAGACACTGATGGCGATTGGTTACAAAAGCCTGCCAATGTTGATATCACTATCAAGGATGGCGCTAACCCCGAATTTGGTACTGATACGGGTACCCGCATTGATGAAACCACCCAAAATGGTCAGGTTATTACAGGTGATGTGCCACTTGATGTTGGCTCCGATGCTATTCACCACATTGATTTCAATGCCGACCAACCAAGTCTTCAAGGTATTACTAGTAACGGTGAGGTGACAAGCTTTAGCGTGAATGGCAACGTATTAATGGTTGTTGATAGTGATAATAAACCGGTGATGGTGGTGACTATCGCAATAGATGGTTCGTACACCGTTGAAGTCACAGGCCCGATAGATCAATCAGCGAGTGATGTTGTTAATCTGAACTTGGGTGTGACGGCCACTGATAACGATGGTGATACCACTAACGGTCAAGTGGTGATTGATATTACCGATGGCGAAGACGCTGGTGGTAATGAGCACGGTGAAATCACCATTACTGAAGGTGATTTAACCCCACAAGGTAGCGAACAAGGCTATCCAGTCTCGGGTAACACTACGGTTGTGATTGAAGCGGGTGCTGACCGTTTAGATCCAAGTAAAGTAACCATCGATCCAAAACAATTAACCACGTTAATTAGCGAATTAGAATCAGAGTTAACCACGGGCAATAATGAAGCAATTACCTTTCATTATGATGCTGCAACAGGCGTATTAATTGGTAGCACGGCGGTAGGTGAGCTGGTTGTAACGGTATCATTGGATGCGGTACAAGCAGCTAATGGTCACGATATCGATGTAAAAGTGACTATCACTCAAGAAAAACCATTAAATCATACCGACAGTGGTGTGGATGGTTTAGTCGATAGCATTAACGATCAGATCACCATTGATGTGCCGATTCAGGCGCAAGACACTGATGGTGATTGGTTACAAAAGCCTGCCAATGTTGATATCACGATTAAAGACGGTGCAAACCCAGAATTTGGTACCGATAGCGGCATCACCATTGATGAAACTACTCAACAAGGGCAAGTTATTCATGGCGATGTGCCGCTTGATGTTGGCTCTGATGCTATTCACCACATTGATTTTAATGCCGATCAGCCGAGTTTAAATATAATCACCAGTAATGGTGAGGTAACAACATTTACAGTTTCAGGTAATGTTCTGACTGTTGTTGATAGTGATAATAAGCCAGTGATGGTGGTGACTATCGCAACGGATGGTTCGTACACCGTTGAAGTCACAGGCCCGATTGATCAATCAGCGAGTGATGTTGTTAATCTGAACTTGGGTGTGACGGCCACTGATAACGATGGCGATACCACCAACAGTCAAGTGGTGATTGATATCACCGATGGCGCAGATGCGGGGGGTAATGAGCACGGTGACATCACCATTACTGAAGGCGATTTAACCCCTCAAACTGGTGAGCAAGGCTATCCTGTTTCAGGCTCTACGACAGTAGTAATTGAAGCCGGGGCTGACCGTTTAGATCCCACCAAGGTCACTATCGATCCAAAACAATTAACCACATTAATTAGCGAATTAGAATCCGAGTTAACCACGGGTAATAATGAAGCGATCAGCTTCCATTATGATGCTGCAACAGGCGTATTAATCGGTAGCACTGCCGCAGGAGAGCCAGTTGTGACGGTATCATTGGATGCGGTACAAGCGGCTAATGGTCATGATATCGATGTCAAAGTGACCATCACTCAAGAAAAACCATTAAATCATACCGACAGTGGTGTGGATGGTTTAGTCGATAGCACCAACGATCAGATCACCATTGATGTGCCGATTCAGGCGCAAGATACTGATGGCGACTGGTTACAAAATCCTGCCAATGTTGATATCACTATCAAGGATGGCGCCAACCCAGAATTTGGTACCGATAGCGGCACCACTATTGATGAAACGACTCAGCAAGGGCAAGTCATCCATGGCGATGTGCCGCTTGATGTTGGCTCTGATGCTATTCAACACATTGATTTCAATGCCGACCAACCAAGTCTTCAAGGTATGACTAGTAACGGTGAGGCGACGAGCTTCAGCGTGAATGGCAACGTACTAACGGTTGTTGATAGTAATAATAAGCCAGTGATGGTGGTGACTATCGCAACGGATGGTTCGTACACCGTTGAAGTCACTGGCCCGATTGATCAATCAACGAGTGATGTTGTTAATCTGAACTTGGGTGTGACGGCCACCGATAACGACGGCGATACCACTAACGGTCAAGTGGTGATTGATATTACCGATGGCGCAGACGCGGGGGGTAATGAACACGGTGACATCACCATCACTGAAGGTGATTTAACCCCACAAGGCAGCGAACAAGGCTATCCGGTTTCAGGCTCTACGACAGTAGTGATTGAAGCGGGGGCTGACCGTCTTGATCCAAGTAAAGTGACCATCGATCCAAAACAATTAACCACGTTAATTAGCGAATTAGAGTCAGAGTTAACCACGGGTAATAATGAAGCGATCAGCTTCCATTATGACGCTGCAACAGGTGTATTAATCGGTAGCACTGCGGCAGATGAGCCAGTTGTGACGGTGTCATTGGATGCGGTGCAAGCGGTGAATGGTCATGATATCGATGTAAAAGTGACCATCACTCAAGAAAAATCATTAAATCACACCGACAGTGGTGTGGATGGTTTAGTGGATAGCATTAACGATCAGATCACCATTGATGTACCTATTCAAGCGCAAGACACTGATGGCGATTGGTTACAAAAGCCTGCCAATGTTGATATCACTATCAAGGATGGTGCTAACCCAGAATTTGGTACCGATAGTGGCACCACCATTGATGAAACGACTCAACAAGGGCAAGTCATCCATGGCGATGTGCCGCTTGATGTTGGCTCTGATGCTATCCATCACATTGATTTTAATGCTGACCAACCGAGTTTAAATACAATCACCAGTAACGGTGAAGCAACAACATTTACGGTTTCAGGTAATGTTCTGACTGTTATTGATAGTGATAATAAGCCAGTGATGGTGGTGACTATCGGAACGGATGGTTCGTACACCGTTGAAGTCACAGGCCCGATTGATCAAAACGATGCTGATATTGCCAACATTAACCTAGGCGTGACGGCGACCGATAACGATGGTGATACCACCAACGATCAAGTGGTGATTGATATTACCGATGGCGCTGACGCGGGGGGTAATGAGCACGGTGACATCACCATTACTGAAGGCGATTTAACCCCTCAAACTGGTGAGCAAGGCTATCCTGTTTCGGGGAACACGACGGTTGTGATTGAGGCGGGGGTAGATCGTCTTGACCCAAGTAAAGTGACCATCGATCCAAAACAATTAACCACGTTAATTAGCGAATTAGAATCCGAGTTAACCACGGACAATCATGAAGCGATCAGCTTCCATTATGATGCTGCAACGGGCGTATTAATCGGTAACACGGTGACAGGTGAGCCGGTTGTGACGGTGTCGTTGGATGCGGTACAAGCAGCGAATGGTCACGATATCGATGTGAAAGTGACCATCATTCAAGAAAAACCATTAAATCATGTAGATAATGGCAACCAAGGTTTAGTTGATAGCATCAACGATCAGATCACCATTGATGTGCCGATTCAGGCGCAAGACACTGATGGCGACTGGTTACAAAAGCCTGCCAATGTTGATATCACTATCAAGGATGGCGCTAACCCAGAATTTGGTACCGATAGCGGCACCACCATTGATGAAACGACTCAACAAGGGCAACTCATCCATGGCGATGTGCCGCTTGATATTGGCTCTGATGCTATTCACCACATTGATTTCAATGCCGACCAACCGAGTGTAAATACAATCACCAGTAACGGTGAAGCAACAACATTTACGGTTTCAGGTAATGTTCTTACTGTTGTTGATAGTGATAATAAGCCAGTAATTGTGGTGACTATCGCAACGGATGGTTCGTACACCGTTGAAGTCACAGGCCCGATTGATCAATCAGCGAATGATGTTGTTAATCTGAACTTGGGTGTGACGGCCACTGATAACGATGGTGATACCACTAACGGTCAAGTGGTGATTGATATTACCGATGGCGCAGACGCGGGAGGTAATGAGTACGGTGACATCACCATTACTGAAGGTGATTTAACCCCACAAGGTAGCGAACAAGGCTATCCAGTCTCGGGTAACACGACGATTGTGATTGAAGCGGGTGCTGACCGTTTAGATCCAAGTAAAGTAACCATCGATCCAAAACAATTAACCACGTTAATTAGCGAATTAGAATCAGAGTTAACCACGGGCAATAATGAAGCAATAAGTTTCCATTATGACGCTGCAACGGGCGTATTAATCGGTAACACGGCGGCAGGTGAGCCTGTTGTGACGGTGTCATTGGATGCGGTACAAGCGGCGAATGGTCACGATATCGATGTAAAAGTGACTATCACTCAAGAAAAACCGTTGAACCATGTAGATAATGACAACCAAGGTTTAGTTGATAGTATCAACGATCAGATCACCATTGATGTGCCGATTCAGGCGCAAGACACTGATGGCGACTGGTTACAAAAGCCTGCCAATGTTGATATCACGATTAAAGACGGCGCTAACCCAGAATTTGGTACCGATAGCGGCACCACCATTGATGAAACGACTCAACAAGGGCAACTCATCCATGGCGATGTGCCGCTTGATATTGGCTCTGATGCTATCCATCACATTGATTTCAATGCCGACCAACCGAGTGTAAATACAATCACTAGTAACGGTGAAGCAACAATATTTACGGTTTCAGGTAATGTTCTTACTGTTGTTGATAGTGATAATAAGCCAGTAATGGTGGTGACTATCGCAACGGATGGTTCGTACACCGTTGAAGTCACAGGCCCGATTGATCAATCAGCGAATGATGTTGTTAATCTGAACTTGGGTGTGACGGCCACTGATAACGATGGCGATACCACTAACGGTCAAGTGGTGATTGATATTACCGATGGCGCAGACGCGGGTGGTAATGAGCACGGTGACATCGCCATTACTGAAGGTGATTTAACCCCACAAGGTAGCGAACAAGGCTATCCAGTCTCGGGTAACACGACGATTGTGATTGAAGCGGGTGCTGACCGTTTAGATCCAAGTAAAGTAACCATCGATCCAAAACAATTAACCACGTTAATTGGCGAATTAGAATCAGAGTTAACCACGGGCAATAATGAAGCGATCAGCTTCCATTATGATGCTGCAACAGGCGTATTAATTGGTAGCACTGCCGCAGGTGAGTCAGTTATGACGGTGTCATTGGATGCGGTACAAGCGGCGAATGGTCACGATATCGATGTAAAAGTGACTATCACTCAAGAAAAACCGTTGAATCATGTAGATAATGGCAACCAAGGTTTAGTTGATAGCATCAACGATCAGATCACCATTGATGTACCTATTCAGGCGCAAGATACTGATGGCGACTGGTTACAAAAGCCTGCCAATGTTGATATCACGATTAAAGACGGTGCAAACCCAGAATTTGGTATTGATAGCGGTACCACTATTGTCGAAACCGAAACAGGGACAACAGCCAATGGTAAAATAGCGCTTGATGTTGGCTCTGATAATATCGCTCATATTGATTTTCAGATATCTCAACCATCACTAGATGGCATTCTATCGAATAATCAGGCCACTCGTTATGTTGTTGATGGTAACGAAATTCATGTCGTCATTGATGGTGGTACTAATGATGGTGAAGCGGTACTGACTATTACTATTGGTAATGATGGCCATTATATCGTTGAACAACATCAACCTATTGAACAAAATAATGCAGCAGGTGACAGTGTCAATATTGAGCTTAGTGTTGTTGCAACTGATGATGATGGTGATATTAGCAATACGGGTCAATTAGCGATCCATATTAAGGATGGTCTAAACCCAACAGGTGAAGGCGTTCAAGCCAATATTACTATTACAGAAGGGGATTTAGAAAACCCTCGCCCAGGAAAAGATTACCCTGTTGTTGGCTCCGGACAATTCACTGTTGATGCAACTGATGATGCCTTAGTCGCTAATTCGTTAACAATTACTGATAGTGTTAAGTCGACATTGTTAACCGAATTAAATGGCCTTACATCAGATGGTGAAACGTTAAGTTTTAATGTTGAGATTGGAGCGAATGGCGTCATTACCATAACGGGTGTAACCGCAACAGGTGGGCATGAGGCGGTATTGATTACGATGACACCATCATCATTAGCAAATGGTGATGTCAGTGTTGATACGACCATTCAACAATCATTACCGTTAGATCACTTACTCGCGAATGGTACATTTGTTGATGTTAGAGGCGGTAAGATTACTATTAATGTGCCTGTTCAAATGCAGGATACTGATGGTGATGCGTTAGAAAAACCTGTTGATGTAAACATTACAATTAAAGATGGTCAAAAACCGTCATTTGGACAAGATACTTCAGCAACCTTAGATGAAGGTACATCAGGTCAGGCAACAGGCTCTGGCTCAATTAATGTTGATACTGGAAGCGACCAAATAGAAAAAGTTTATTTTGGAAGTGAACAAGTATCATTAAATGGTTTAACCAGTAATGGTCATGTCACGATTTATCATGTAAGTGCTGACGGTACAAGTGTGATTGTTGTACTGCAAAGTGATCCGTCTCAGATTGTGATGGAAGTGAGTATTGATATTGACGGCCACTATACGGTTACCCAACAACAACCGATAGATCAAGTTGATGACGCGGTTGCTGACAATGAAATCATCAAGCTAGACGTCTATGCGCAAGATCATGATGGTGATGTTAGTAAGCCAGGCCAAATCACGATCAATATTCATGATGGTGAAAATGCTACAGGTGGTGAGACTGGCTCAATTACTATTACTGAAGGTGATTTAACGCCAACTGCTGATCAGCAAGGGTACCCAGTTTCAGGTGATGTTGATATTGTCGTAACGGCAGGGGTTGACCGACTTGATCCAACAACAGCAACCATAGATAACAGTAAACTTACATCATTGATTAATGAACTACAGTCAGAGCTAACGGCAGATAGTGCGCCAGTAAGCTTTGTTTATGATCATGCTAGCGGTGTTTTAACAGGTACTGCTAATGGTCAAATTGTGCTTACCGTTACAGTGACTGCGATACAAGCGGCAAACGGTCATGATGCTGATATTAAGGTATCTATTACTCAACATTCTCCGCTTGATCATAATGGTAGTGATAATGGTGGGTGGGTAAATGTTGATGGTGATAAGATCGTTATCGATGTTCCAGTTCAAGTTAAAGATACTGATGGTGACCTACTTACTCATGATGTTAATGCTCAAATTACTATTGAAGATGGCGCTGGCCCAGAGATCACTGCCGCACCTGCATTAACGGTTGAGGAAAGTGATTTAGCTTCTGGTTCGACCCCTTCGGGTGATGGTGAGTCTGCTTTTGGCGATATTATTGTTGATTCAGGCAGTGACTATATTTCAACTTATAAAGTTGATGTTAACTCTTTTAATCAACAAAATGACATAACCTCAAATGGAAATAAGATAACGTTATCACAATCAAGTGAAGGTACTTATCAAGGTATTGCTAATGGTAATGTTGTGTTTACTTATTACTTGCTACCAACAGGCCGTTATATCTTCCAGTTGCATGGCACCATCGATCACCCAACCCAAGGTGAAGATCAATTAACCATTGAAATACCTGTTTATGTTATTGATAACGATGGTGACCTGAGCGCGAGTGTTAATATTGATGTCACAATTAAAGATGATATTCCGACTGTTGAAAATGTAGTTTTAATTGCAGTAGAAAGTACGGCAGATCATATCAGTGACACCAATTATGGTTATGTTATTGATCAAACTGGCGCAGATGGAGCCCAAGTTACTTCTGTCACTATTAATGGTGACAAAATTGCGTTGAGTGATGATAACTTGAGTCATGACGGATACCATGAATTTGATGTTTATGATGGTAATCAATTACTAGGCCAGTTATTTATAAAGCCTGACGGTCAAACAATCTTTAGATCAAGTGCTGATCTTACTCATAGCCAAGAAGAAATTATTAAACAAATTGGCTTTGAAGTGACAGATGGAGATGGTGATACAGCTCAAGGTACCATCACTATCGAATTATCAGATCAAGATACTATTCTTCATACTGAGAATAGCATCGGTGAAGAAGACGATGGGCGTCACTCTACAGATCCAACCGATAATGTTGATCCAAGCCGGAGTGGTATTGCAATCAATATGACCATTGATGGTGGAGATAACGATCGTGGTGAACATGTTGGTACGGTAACTATTCAACCGCAAGCACAAGCACATGGTGTGTTTATGTATAACGGACAACCACTTACTGTTAATAGTGATGGTAGCGTTACCTTACCACCTAATGCCTTTACGGTTGATGATACCAACCCACCAGATGTGAAGTTTACCTTACAAGGTGTAACTTTTGTTCCTGATGCTGACTATTCAACTTCTGCCGCTGGAATAAAATTTGATGTAACAGCACAAATTAATACTACTGATGGTGGCAATCATCCGGTAATGAATGGCGAATTTTCTATTAACGTTCAAGGGATTGCTGATACACCTGTTTGGAATGCAAGTTCGGTTGATCATTATGTAACCACTGAAGATCAGAATAACGTTCTGCTTGATGTTGTGGCTGATTTACAAGACATGGATGGTTCAGAAAAGCTATTTTATTTCATTACCGTTCCTGTTGAATATCAAGATAAATGTACCTTAGAAATAGGAGGACAGTTATTAACAGAGACTTCACCAGGCTCTGGTATCTATAAAGTAACTGTAAATCAGATGGCTGCGGTTGAAGTAAATCCAGTCGATAACTTTAGTGGTGATATTAAGTTAACTATTCAAGCGCAAAGTAAAGAAAAGAGTAACTTTGTTGATGGACATCAATTTGCTGATTCGGCTGAAAAAACAGTTGTTATTAATGTTAATCCTGATGCTGATGATGGTGTGCTTAAAGTAACGCGAGTAGAAGCCAATGAAGATCAACGGATTGACTTATCAAGCCATATTAGTTTGGTCTCACTTGACGATAATACTGATAATTCTGAGCATTTATTCTTACAGATATCAGCTTTACCAGAAGGCGCTGTGCTGTATGTTAACGATCAGCTATTGACGCCAAATGCTGATGGGGTATATGAAATTGCATATCAAGATTTGAATGGCTTATCACTTCAGCCACCGTTAGATAGTAATGTTGATTTCAGTATTACTGTTAATGGGGTAGTACGTGATGTCGCACAAGTCACAGATGAAAATGGCAATATAACAACTGAAACCAGTGAAAAAGTGATTGGCCCTCAAACAATTGATGTTGCGTTGACTGGGGTGGTTGATCAGCCTGAAATTGTATCTGAAAACCCAGACTGGACGCCATTGGATGATGGTCGTGATGGTTTACAAACTACAATTAAAGAAGATGGCGAAGCTAAATTTGATTTTAAAGTCGTTTCTGGTGAGCATACTAATGCTGATGGTAATACCGATGGATCTGAAACGCTTAGTGTAATTATTTCAGGCATTCCAGAAGGGACTGAAATTTTTGATGCTGAGGGTAATCTACAGACATTGGTTTATGCTGGAGAGGATATTAACGGCCAGCCAATTTATCAAGTAAACCTCGATTCTTTAACTAATATTGTGATTAAGCCACCACAGAACAGTACTGAAGATATCAGCTTAGATGTCCGTACTGTTGTGACTGAAAATGATGGTGCGAGTGCTGAGTTTAACAGTGAATTGGTTATTCATATCACCCCTGAAATTGATGCTGCTGATTATACAACTGTATCTAAAGGGCTAGAAGATGAAGCAACAAACGTTAACTGGCAGCCTTCTCTTTCTGATACTCAAGAGCATATTACAGGGTTAGTTTTAAGCGGTTTACCTGCTGGTTATCAACTATTTATTGATGGAACACTATTAGCGAATGGTGGAACAGGTAATGTTGAACTTACGCCGCAACAATTACAAACATTACTGGATGGCGGTAAGCTTACGGTAACTGCACCTCATAATTCAGATCAAGATATTCAATTAACCTCGATGGTTACCGTATCTCAAACTGATGTTGATGGCGATAAAGAAACGGTGACAAAACAAGTTACTGGTACGTTAGATATTGATATAAAAGCAGTTGTTGAGCCTGATGGTAATATTGCTGTTGATGACAATGGTACATTTGTTACAACAATTGCGTCTGGTACAAATGGTGTTATTGATTTATCAGACGATGCGGATTCTGACGGTAAGATTGCGTGGGAAAATAATGATACTTCAAGTTCTGAAGTGATCACTCAAATCGTATTAGATCCTATTCCTGAAGGATTTGTGATCATTGGTGGTATTAATAATGGTGATGGTAGCTGGACTGTGCCGCAATCAGCTTTAAGTGGGTTGAAAATTATTGCACCAGAAGGTTATAACGATAAATTAGTCTTGAATATCAATGCGCTTGTTCAAGATATGAGTGATGACGGTGATGTCAGTAGTAAAGTTGACGAGAAAGGTACAATCACACTTGATTTTAGTGCTAATACTGAAAATCATGATGAAAAAGCAGCGGATATTATTGTTGATGAAAACTATATCGTAACGGGTGATGAAGATCATTCTATCGACCTCGGCCAGCAAATGATGGATCACATCGTTAAGGTGAGCACGGCAGATGGTGATCAGGTACATGATGAATTTACATTAGTGATTAATGCTAATGATTTACCTGCGGGGGCATCAATTTCTGGCGCTGAATTTAACCATGTTACTGGTGAGTATGTATTAAAAGTAGCGGTAGGTGCTGATGGTTCAGTTGATTTATCAAGTATCAAATTAAATTTACCAACAGACTATGCTGGTGATTTTAAGTTTAATGTTAAATATGTCACAACAGATACCGATAGTGGCGATTACATAACCAAGAATGACACTATTGCTGTGCAAGTTGCACCACAAGTTGATGGTCCTAAAGATGTAGCAATTACAGTTGTAGAAACTGATGGCTTAAACGCCGATAAGCAGCCGATCTCGACATCAGATGATAAGCAAGAGCAGGTATACGATAATATTGCTTACGAAGATGGCGATATTAAACTCGATCTTTCGATGAGTTTAAAAGATACCGATACATCTGAAACTGACGGTAAAGAAACGATACAGTCAGTAACACTGACATTAGCAAATACTGGTGATGGCGTGTTTATTGATGCTGATGGTAACGTGTTGGGCACATCAATTACGGTAGATCAAAGTCAGCTTGATAATATTCATTTTAAGCCAGCATTAGATCTTAGCGGTAAAGTTGATATTAATGTTAGTACGACTGTAATTGATACGGCTATTTATGATCAAACAACCGGTGCAACAGTAACTGATACGAAATCATTTGATAGTACGGTCAGTTTTGATGTTATTGCTGTGAATGATGAAATTAAATGGCAGGGTATTGATACACCGATTGTTGGTGATGAAGATACCGCTATTTCACTTGCAGGAATTAGTGGTTCTTTAGAAGATGTCGATGGATCAGAGCATATTGTTTCGATGAAATTAGAAAATGTGCCTGATGGCTTCATTATTGAAGGTGCCGTAAATAATGGTGGTGGTGTATGGACAATTACAGCATCAGGTGAAAGTTTTGATTTAAGTGATATTAAAGTACGACCACCACATGATTTCAGCGGTAAAGTTGATATTGATATTGTGGTCTATTCACAAGAGGCTTCATTAGATAAACCCGCGGAAAATCGTGAAACGATCACAATTGAGGTTAATCCAGTCGCCGATAAAGTGGATACTGATGTTGATCCAAATGCAAGCGGTGACGAAAATAGTCCAATTACGCTTGATTTGGGCATTAAAGCTTACGACGATCAAAAAACAATTAATAACCCAGAGGCAAATGTACATGAAAATGGTGCCGAATCATTACAAATCACTATTACTAATGTGCCAGATTCAAGTTCATTTACTCTTCCTGATGGCGTTGCTGGTAGTGCTGAAAAGCAACCAGATGGCTCATGGATTATTAAAGTAACGGGATCTGATCTTGATACCTTAATTTTCCATCCAGGCGACGCCAATAATCAAACAGTTATTGATGGCAATATTTGGAATGGCGACTTAAATCTAGATATCCGTGCGGTGGATAATGGCGTTGTTGGTACGGATAGTGTTGCTGTTGATAAAATTATTCATGTAGAAGTTACGCCAGATAATGATGCTCCAGTAAACCATCTGCCATCAGAACCATTAACGGTTGATGAAGATGCAACTTTAGTCATTAAAGACCTTCAAATTACTGATGTTGATAGTAATGATCATGGTGCCATTATGGACATGACCGTTACGTTAAGTGTTGAACATGGACAACTTGCTATTGCTGCAGGAGTTGATACATCTGGCCTAACGATTACTGATACTGGCGACGGTAAGTTGGTTATTAATGGTGATTTAACTTTAATTAACCAGCTATTAGATCAAGGTATTAACTATACTGGTGACAAAGATTTTAATGGTACTGATAGTCTTACCATGACGACTAACGATAATGGTAATTCAGGCGCAGGTGGTGCATTAACAGACACCGATAGTATTGATATCACAGTAACACCAGTTAACGACGCCCCAATTAACACTGTACCAGCACCATTTGATGTTAATGAAGATGACAACCATATTATTACTGGATTAAGCATTGCCGATGTAGATGCTAAAGAGAGTGGCACTTCAGGCCAAATGACGGTTGAACTCAATGTCGAGCATGGGCAGTTGTCAATCATTGCTGCAGATACTCAAGGGTTAATCATTACCGATAATGGTGATGGCAAGCTCGTGATAAGTGGTGATATTGATAAGATTAATACCTTGTTGGATGGCGGTGTTAAATACACTGGCGATGAAAATTTCAATGGTAGCGATCAGTTAACTATGACAACGTCGGATAACGGTAACGTGGGTAGCGGCGGTACATTAACAGATGTGAGTACTGTTGATATCACAGTAACACCTGTTAACGATGCACCAATAAATACCGTACCTGCACCATTTGATGTAAATGAAGATAGTAGCCATATTATTACTGGATTAAGCATTGCCGATGTTGATGCTAAAGAGAGTGGCACTTCAGGTCAGATGACGGTTGAACTCAATGTTGAGCATGGGCAGTTGTCAATCATTGCTGCAGATACTCAAGGGTTAACAATTACTGATAATGGTGATGGCAAACTCGTGATAAGTGGTGATATTGATAAGATTAATACCTTGTTAAACAGTGGTATTGAATACAGTGGTGATGAAAACTTTAATGGCAGCGATCAGCTAACAATGACAACGTCGGATAACGGTAATGTTGGCAGTGGTGGTACATTAACGGATGTGAGTACAGTTGATATTACTGTTGCAGCGGTAAACGATGCACCAGTTAATGAAGTACCAACGACTATCATGGCGAGTGAAGATACTGCGACGGTTGTAGATGGGCTTAAAGTGACAGATACAGACTTTAATGAGCTTGCCGGCAATAAAGCAATGTCAGTTACTTTAGCTGTGAATCATGGATCATTATCGATTTCTTTACCAGCAGGAAATGGCGTTGAAGTTATTGATGATGGTAGCGGTAATGTAGTACTAAAAGGCTCAATGGCGGACATTAATGTTGTGCTTGACAGCGGTGTAAGTTATACCGCCACTGAAAACTTTAGTGGTAATGATGAACTGACTATTACGACAGCAGACGGTGGTAATACTGGAACTGGTGGTAGTTTATCCACCACAAATAAAGTGAATATTACGGTAACGCCCAAAGCAGATACGCCATCATTAAGTTTAAGTGTTGATCATATTCAAACAGCAGCCATTCAAAGCTCATTAGGGACAATGTTGCCTTTGATTGGTTTAATTGCTGCAGCGGCAGCTGATGCTTCTGAAACACTGACTATCAAACTTAGTGATTTAGGCTCAGCTCAGGTTGTTGATAAAGCTGGCAATGTTATTGGTACCAATTTAGGCAATGGTGATTGGCAAATTACTGCGCAAGATCTGAATGATGTTTATATTAAAGATCTTACCCAAGGCACACACACTATCAGTATTGCTGCAGTATCGACTGAATCTGATGGTTCTCAAGCAATATCACCAGCAGTTAATATTGATGTCGTGGTTGATGACCTAAGTGCAACCAATAATATCATTGGTCAGAATAGTGCGTCGAATCAAGCTAACTTAGTGATTGATAGCACAGCACAAGCCACGCTGTTTGGTGGTGACGGCAATGATATTCTTGTGGGTGGTTTAGCGTCTGATATTTTAGTTGGCGGCCGAGGTGATGATATTCTGTGGGGAGGCGATCTTGATGGCCATGGCGATGGTGTTAAAGATACTTTCTTATGGTCTGAAGCTGATTTTGGTACAGTTAATGCGCCAGTAACTGACACTGTAATGGATTTTGAAGTCGGTATTGATACGATTAACCTTGGTGATGCGCTCGATAGTCAAAATATTCAATCTTTGGATGATCTCAATAATCGGTTGAATATTATTGAGCAACAGGGCAATACTGAAATTCAGATTTTTGATGACCAACATCAAGTAGTGCAAAACATCATATTGAATGGTATTAGCCATAATGATCTCTTTGGTAACAATGCAACTAGTATGTCTAATGAAGATAAATTAGGTTCGTTACTTAATAGCGGCAATCTTGAATTGAGCGATAATTTTGGTAATCAACAGGCCAATACCTTAACTGCTGATAATCAAGGTGAATCATTATTTGGTTTTGATGGTAATGATATTCTAGTTGCAGGGCAAGGTAACGATATTTTAACGGGTGGACATGGTGATGATGTATTTACATGGCATGAAACGTCGCTTTCTACTGTAGCAAATACTGATACCATTGCTGATTTTGAATTAGATAAAGATCAAATCAATATTCATGATTTACTGACTGATGATGAAAATGCTAGTTTAAAGATGGATGATCTATTAAGTCATGTGAGTGCTGATGTAGACAATAAAGGCAATGTTAATCTTGAAGTAAGTAGCCTTGACGGTAAATCACAACACATAGTGTTAGAAAATATTAACCCACAGAATGACTTAGGTTTAGCTGATGGTGCATCTTCTGCTGATATTGTGTCATCCTTATTTAACCATAATGCGTTTCATGTCGATAATAATAATTAACGACTAATTAACTTGAAAAAGCAGCTTTAATTAGCTGCTTTTTTATAAATAAAGAGAAAATAGTGATGAAAAAAGGGCTAATTGGCGGTTTACTATTATTAAGTTCAGGAACTGTATATGCACAGAGCTGTCCTGTTGATGTGCCTAACCCTATTCATATTGATAAAGGCAGTGTCTCTGTTTATGAAGCAGGAAAACCTAAATTATTGATTGATGATAACAATAATTTATTTATTAATGGTCAACAGGTTGATCTTAATGCGATGCAACAAAAAGCATTAACAGTATACAGTGATGATATGCAGACCTATTTACCACAAATGGCAGCATTGGCCCAACAAGGAACCGGGTTAGCTTTAGCTGTATTGAAAGATGTATCAAATAGCTTTGATTCACAAACAGCATTTGCAAAAGTGCAAGCACTCGTTAATCAATTAAGTGAACAAGCACAGCATAAATTTTATAATCAGCAAGGTGAATTTGTGATGCCTGCTGATGTATTTACTAGTATGGATACGACGTGGAAAACTGAATTTGAAAATGCAATGCAACAAGTAACCGTTGAATCGATATCAAGTGTATTAGCAGCACTGGCTGATGAAATGAAAAATGGCGATGTAGATTTTAGCCAGATGCAGACAAAATTTTCACAGTTAAAGACTCAGATCACCGATACTGTGGCTCAGCATAGTGGTGAAATGAAAGTTAAAGCCAATGATTTGTGTGGTTCAATTGAAGGGTTAGCAAAGCAAGAACAACAACTTCAGCAAATAATTCCACAGTTGCAAAATATACCTATGTTTAAAATGTAATTGCGACCAAAGCTTAACCATAATAAAAATAGCACTTAAGGGTGCTATTTTTATTGGGATAAGCACCTACACTTTATAGATAAGATCAAAAAGTAATAGCTGTAAATCATTATTGTATCAATGTATATAAAAGTGTCAGTTCAAGCTAAAGGAGTGCAAAATGTTCAAGTTATTGGTTATTTTTGGATTACTAGCTTTCGCGTATTGGGTTATTCGGTATCTATCTAAATCGCAGCAAAACCAGATAGTAACGGGATTAGTGGCCGTATTAGGCTCTGCTGCGATCATTTTTATTGGATTTGAATTATTTCGTTAGAGCACATCCGTTAATGCAACACCGATACCTAACCGTTGTTGTTTATGATTATAATCAATTAGGTTCTCACCATACCCCGTCGAATATTTAGTATACCCTCGTAACTTACCCCATAGAGGGAAAGTTAGACCAAATTCACCATAACCTTTATGAGTTGCAAAGTTTTGACGTCCAGTAAAACTAAATTCGTAATCCTGCCATTTGTAGACAGCATTGAGTTCATAGTGCCCCATATAATCACTGATATCTGGGTTATCGTCACCTTTAGGCGATAAAGGATCTTCTTTTTTATCTTCAGGTATACGCCACCAAGGACGCAGTGAGAAGACAAAATTTCCTTTTTCAACAATTAAATCGGTGTAAATACGGTTCCAACTACGAGATAACCCTTGAGTTCGACCATTGGATTGGTGTTCGATGCCTAATGTTACCCATGTGCTTGCTTCAAAAGGTGTCCAAGGTGTTGGTGCGAGGTAAAATAATTCAGGGCGATAGTTGGTTTCTCTAAATGGACGTGAAATATCTTCGGCATACACTTGCCAATATGATTTCAATGTAAAAGCGGCAAATAAACCATCATTATGAATAAGTAAGTCATCATAACTTAACGGTGTTTTAAAACTTATTTGAAATTCGGCTTCTGCATTTTTCATTTTCCCCGCCCATTCACTGTTTTTATATGCAGCGTTATTAATGTTGTCTGTCATTACAATAGGAAGAAAATAATTCATACGGTGTGGCGTAATAACAAAACGATTTAAAGCAGTATCTCGCTCATCTTGTAATCGTTGAGCCATAAGAGATGGTGATGATTGTGAAGGGGCTGTAATCGTGACAGGCGCGGCTTTAGCTATATTGTCAGAGCAATGAGAGCGAATGTCACTCAATGTTAGTGTGCCATTTTGTGTTTTCACGGCATTTAGCAGGCAAGCATCATAATCTGGAGATGTACTAGCAATAGCTGTACTTGCTATGAATAATGAAGAAGTAAAGCAAACGGTATAAATGCATCTCACAATGATGGGTTATCCCTAAAAAATGGAAAATAAGACGTTACTAATTCTGTGTGTTTTTTTTGTTTCCATTAGTGTACCTAATAAATCTTCCAAAGGAATAACATTAAGTTAGAAATTTGTAAAACAAAAACGCCGTCTTAAAAAAGACGGCGTTTATTATTAAATCATTAGCGTTTTATATTCAGTGTAAATTAGGCACCTGTACGACTACGTGTTGGCTTTCCATTTGGTCGTTGACCACTAGGTTTGCCATTACGATTTGCTGGGCGGCCACTTGCTTGAGCTGGTTTACCATTGCGATTATTACTCGTATTGGTCGTGTTATTATTGCTGCCACCACGGTTACTGTTAGTGCCTGCTTTAGCCGTACTACCATTACGAGAGCTGTTCGCCTGTGGTTTTCCATTATTAACGGGCTTACCATTACGATTACTCTGAGGGCGTTTACCATCAGTGCGAATATCAGGTTGATTCGGGTTCTTGGTTGCAAAACGTTTAGAACCGTGACGACCTGAACCACGACGTTCAGCTGGTGTCATTTCTGCTTCACTGCCAGCGTCTGGGACTAAACAGTTAGGACGATTACCGATCAGATATTTTTTACCCATGGTAATTAACGCATCACGGATAAGAGGCCAGTTGAGTGGATCGTGGTAACGTAATAGCGCTTTATGAAGGCGGCGTTGACGTTCACCTTTAGCGACAAATAAATCTTCACGGCCTTTGTATTTCACTTTCTTCAACGGGTTTGTTTCTGAGTGGTACATTGCCGTTGCATTACACATTGGTGATGGGTAGAAGTTTTGGACCTGATCACACTGATAATCGTTTTGTTTAAGCCATAACGCTAAGTTCAACATGTCTTCATCAGTTGAACCTGGGTGCGCTGAAATAAAGTAAGGAATAAGGTATTGTTTTTTCCCTGCTTCTTGGCTGTACTGCTCAAACATCGATTTGAAGCGATCATAGGTGCCCATACCAGGCTTCATCATCAGATCAAGTGTACCTTTCTCTGTATGTTCTGGTGCAATTTTAAGGTAGCCACCCACATGGTGAGTTACAAGTTCACGTACATATTCTGGTGATTCTACCGCTAAATCATAACGGACACCTGAAGCTATCATGATCTTTTTAATGCCTTTAACATTGCGAGCATTACGATATAAATCAATTAAATGTTTATGATCAGTGTTTAGTTTTTCACAGATTTTAGGGAAAATACATGATGGTCGGCGACAGTTAGCTTCAGCTTTAGGATCTGAACAACCAAGACGATACATGTTCGCCGTTGGGCCACCTAGATCAGAAATAGTACCAGTAAAGCCAGGGACTTTATCGCGAATTTCTTCTAGTTCATTAAGAATTGATTCTTGAGAACGGTTTTGAATAATACGGCCTTCGTGTTCGGTAATTGAACAGAATGAACAGCCACCAAAGCAGCCGCGCATGATATTAACCGAGGTTTTGATCATGTCATAAGCAGGAATTTTTGCTTTGCCGTAACTTGGATGAGGTACACGAGCGAAAGGTAATCCAAATACAAAGTCCATTTCTTCAGTCGACAATGGAATCGGTGCGCGGTTGATCCATAATTCACGATCAGCGTGTTTTTGAATTAATGCACGTCCAGAGTAGGGGTTAGTTTCTAGGTGCATTACTCGACTAGCATGTGCATATAAAATACGGTCATTTGCTAATTTTTCATATGATGGCAACCGTACTACTGTATTTTCAGCGTCATGGCGTGATGGGCGAACATGAATAACTTGTGGCTGTTTTTCTTTTTCTTCTTTATTAGACGCACATGTTTCTTCGGTAGCGTATGGATTTTGCATTACCATCGGACGGCCAGGTTTTTCAATGCGTGATGAATCAATTTCCTGATAGCGTTCAGGAATATCTTTGATCATTACCGCAGTGCCTGCAATATCAGTTAATGACTTAATATCTTCGCCATTGGCAATACGGTGCGATACTTCAACTAGCGCACGTTCAGCGTTACCAAATAATAAAATATCCGCTTTAGCATCCATTAATACTGAACGACGAACTTTGTCTGACCAGTAATCATAGTGAGCAAGACGACGTAAGCTAGCTTCAATGCCGCCTAAAACGATAGGTGATTCTTTATAAGCTTCACGACAACGTTGAGAATAAACTAATACTGCACGATCGGGACGTTTACCGCCTTCATTATTAGGCGTGTAAGCATCATCTTTACGTAGTTTACGATCAGCGGTATAACGGTTGATCATTGAATCCATGTTGCCAGAGGTTATACCAAAATAAAGATTGGGTTTACCCAGCGCCATAAAGTCATCTTTATTGTCCCATTTAGGTTGGGCAATAATACCAACACGAAAACCTTGAGATTCAAGTAGGCGACCAATCACGGCCATACCAAAGCTAGGATGGTCAACATAGGCATCACCAGTAACAATGATAATGTCACAGCTGTCCCAGCCAAGAGCATCCATCTCTTTTCTAGATGTTGGCAAGAATGGAGCTGTGCCATAGCATTCAGCCCAATACTTAGGATAGCTATCAATAGGTGTTACTTTCGTGTGCATGTTTTGACCTCTATATTTTGAGGCGGGAATTATAGCGGCTCATAAAAAGGCTGGCTAGTGATTATAAATCTTGATGTTAAACAAAGTTTTTAATAAATCTCTATTCTGACGCTTAACTATAGCGGTTTATTGTGTGATAGGTGTCGTTAAAAAATGATTTTATTTGTTATAAATGACGTATTGACGTTAAGGGATATAGTCGTTCAATACGTCATAAATGATGCATTACGCTGATGTTATCGGCGATAGTAAACTACGTACATCTGAGCCGTCAGGGCTTTGATAAACCGCGAGATTAAATTGAGGTAAAATAGCTAATACGTGATCAAAAATATCGGATTGAACCGCTTCATAAAAAGCCCAACGTGTATCATTAACAAAAACATAAATTTGAACGGGTAACCCTTGAGCACTTGGCTCTAATTCGCGTACGAGAAAAGTCATATCTTGGCGAATTTTATTATTTTGTTTTAAGTAAGCTTCTAAATAAGCTCGAAAGACAGTGATGTTGGTTAATTGAAGTGCATGAGCATCACCTGTCACAATTTCTGCGTTTCTTTTTGCGATAAAATCCGCCACATAAGGGATAGTTGATAATTGTTGCTGTTGCTGCTCATCAATGAATTTAATGGTTTCGATATCAATTAAAATTGAACGCTTAATGCGACGTCCACCAGATTCTTGCATCTGACGCCAGTTAATAAATGAATCTTGTACGAGGGCATAAGCAGGAATATTGGTTACGGTATTATCCCAGTTTTTTACTTTAACGGTTGTTAAAGAAACCTCATCAATACTGCCATTTGCACCATATTTATCCATTTGAATCCAATCACCGACCTTGACCATTTGGTTGGCTGATAGCTGAATACCTGCAACAAAACCTAAAATAGTATCGCGGAAGACTAATAACACTAAACCTGTCGCAACACCAAGGCCACTTAAAAAGTAAATTGGTGAGCGATTAGTCAGCACTGAAATCGCAATAATAAACCCGATAAAAAAGATAATGAGTTTTGATAGTTGCACAAAGCTTTTTACCGGTAAATTTCGACTTATTTGATTAATATCTGCCATATCATTAGTGGCATCAAGGAAGGCATAAGTACTTCTTACTAATACAATAATAAGCCATAGACTTAATGTTCTGTCAATAAAACTACTCAGGATCGCATGTTTATCTAAGACCAGCGGTATAACCAGATTGAGCACCATTGCAGGGATGGTTAATGATAGCTTTTCAAAGACTTTGTGCCGCACCATAACGTGCCCCCATGTCGCTTGGGAACGTTTAATAGCGGAACGTAATATCGCGAGTAATCCCCAGCGAACAAAGACATAAGCTAAAAAGGCAACCACACAACAAAGCACCATGAAGATGGCTGTTGAAATGCTGTCTTGTGGTTGAACATTAATCCCAAGCTGTGACATGCCATTGGCAATGTCCAAGCGTATTTTATGACTCAAAATGGAACTCCAAACTCACCTGTGAATAAAAATATACATGGCTCGATATCGTCATTGGTTTGGGAACACAATCGACGGTGAATACGAGTACTTTTTTATAGTGATGTTTATCTTAGCATAATCAGAAAGGTACATTAGTGGTAGAATCTTAGAATACCAAGTCTGTATGTTCGCTTGAACAAGCAGTACGATATTAAAGAGAGTGTGGAGAAAATGGTGGCCAAAAAATATTATGTTGTTTGGAGCGGTCGTGAACCAGGAATTTACAGTGATTGGGTAAGTTGTAAGCAACAAGTGGATAAATTTGCAGGGGCACGATATAAATCATTTCCAACCCAAGCTGAAGCAGTCGCGGCTTTTGGAAAACCTGCACAGATCTCTGGTTCATCACCACAAGTTAAAAAAACATCAGCAAAACGCACCACCGTAAGTAAAGGGTCATTAACCAGTGAACAAGTTCATGCATTAACCGCGGAAATTAAAATTTTCACAGATGGTGGTTGTGATCCTAATCCTGGTAAAGCGGGATCAGGATTGGCGTTATACCGTAATAATCAACTAAGTGAGTTATGGTATGGCCTATATGAGCCAATGGGAACTAATAATACTGCTGAGTTAAATGCACTTAATCAAGCTCTGATTTTAGCCGAACAAGCTTTGACACAAGGGTCTACAATAGCGATTTTTTGTGATTCAAAATATTCGATTCAATGTATTACTCAATGGGCGATAACATGGAAAAAAAATGGTTGGAAAAAAGCGGGAGGGGAAATCAAAAACTTAGCATTAATTCAACAAATGTTTGCCCGTTACCAAGCACTAAAATCACAGCTTGTGATCCACCATGTTAATGGTCATGTTGGTATTGAAGGCAATGAACTTGCAGATCGAATGTCAATTTTAGCCGTCGATACTAAAGTTATTGATTTTTGTTTATATCAACCACCTTATGATTTACCTGCTTTACTTGCACTTCGTGCAGGTTAATTAAGCGTTGGAATATTTATTGCTCAGTTATAAATTAATCTTAGTGTTAACGGAATAATTTGTAATTGAGTTATTTTTATTAACGTAGATAACTATTTAATATTTAATATTTAATATTTAATTGGTTGTTTAGTTCTCTTTGTAGAAAATCATTTAATAACGTTAGTCGAGACGTTTGTCGTAATGACGGCTTATAAAGCATAAACAACTCAATTTTTGGCAATTGATAATCTGTTAACACTTGTACTAATTCCCCTGAATCTAACGCAGCTTGAACTTGAAAGTAGGGCTGTATTGTAATTCCTGTACCTTCCATTGCCGCCGCTAGCATCGCTTGTCCACTATTGATCGTAAATCGAGATGAAATACGTGGTGAAAAATAATCACCAGCTGCGTTTTTAAAGCACCAACGATGGGCATGATAAGCCGTTGTGTGTCTTAAACATTGGTGATGCTCTAATGCTTTGGGTTCTAGTGGTATGCCATGTTGCTGTAAATATTCAGGTGTCGCACATGCGACCATATCGTAGCTACAAATTTGGTGGCCGACTAAAAATTCATATCCCTCAATTCGATCATGGAAAATAAGATCATAACCATCACGATAAATATCTGGTGGATTATTATCTAATGTTAAATCAATCTCTAATTGCGGATATTGTTGAATAAATTTACCTAATAAAGGGGAGAGTAGGCTAATACCTAAATTGACACCGCAATATATTTTTAGTTTACCCATCGGTTCATTGAGATCTAGATAGATGTCTTCTTGAGCTGCTTTTAGCTCCGATAGAATATTAATACACCGTAGGTGAAATTGTTCGCCAGCAGTGGTTAATGCTTGAAAACGTGTTGATTTAGCGAGTAATTTAACACCTAATGATGTTTCTAATCCGTGAATGTGCTTGCCTACCATTTGTGCGCTGATATCACGTTCTTCTGCGACTGCCGCAAATGAACCTAATTCAACCGCTCTTACAAAAATTTCAATGCTTGTTATACGATCCATTTTGGCAATTCCTAACAAAAAATTGTGATAATTTCTATCATTAGAAACTCACAGTTGTGATTGTATTCCATATTCGTATCTTTATTTAAGTCAATAATATGACTATGATTACACTTTATTGTAAATAAATTTTTTATTACTTATATAAACTCACAGTAGCGGACAACAACCATGCTAAATCTCGTACCTAAAGAGATTGCTATCGGAGAAATTTACTTTCCGCCTCTTCTGATTTCAGGTTTTATCGCAATTATTTGTACCTCTTTAACTGTCCGTCTTTTTAATACGGTTAAATGGTATCGATATGTATCAAACCCACCGTTAGTTGAGTTATCGATTGCAGTTATTTATACCGTGCTCATTAGTACGTTTATTTTTCCGTCATAATGATTTCAAACTATGTTAAGAGATCGTTCTAATACTCTGTAGTAATTTGAATATAATAGAGATAACCATGTTTAAACGCTTATTTATTACTAGTAGTTTTGTCATTATTGCGCTTGCTGCAATTGGCTGGAAATACCAACAATATATTATTAATCCTTGGACGCGAGATGGTTTAGTTCGCGCCCAAATTGTCCAAATTACGCCACGGGTTACTGGGCCTATTATTGCATTGAATATAAAAAATAATAGTGAAGTAAAAACAGGCCAAGTTCTTTTTGTTGTTGATCCTCGACCTTATGAAATAGCAGTAGAAAAAGCGAAGGGAAATCGAGATCAAGCAAAAGCACAATTGCAGCGAGCACAAGATGAAGCAACACGAGAGCGTGAATTAATACACCGCCAACCTGGTGCTATTTCTCAAATGACATTAGTGCAGCAAAAAATATCAGTGAGATTAGCTCAAGCGGGCGTTGAAGCGGCTCAAGCGGTATATGATCAAAGTAAATTAGATTTAAGTTTTACTAAAGTGACCGCTCCTGTTGATGGTTATATTACTAACTTAAATGTAAATATCGGCACTCAAGTTGTCGCTAATCAACCCGTAGTTGCTCTTATTGATAAGCATAGTTTTTGGATTGAAGGATTTTTTAAAGAAACAGATATTAAAGATGTGGCTTCAGGTGATAAAGCGACGGTGACCTTAATGGCGTATGGCGATCAACCATTACAAGGCTCTGTTGAGAGTATTGGTTATGGTATTTCCCATAAAAATGGCAGTACAGGACTTTCTTTATTGCCAAATGTGAATCCAACATTTCAGTGGATCCGTTTAGCTCAACGTATTCCCGTTCAAATTCGTTTAGATAATATTCCTGATGGTATTCAATTTCGTATTGGTTCTTCTGCTTCTATTGTTATTCATAAAAACCAACAAAATCAGAGCTTAATCGAAATGGTTAAGGGAATACTATGAGTACAAGACGCTGGGTAATGCCATTAAAAGTTGCTACAGCTTTAACGCTATCCATCGTCATTGCTTTAGCTTTGGGGTGGAATAAGCCTTATTGGGCTGCTTTTGCTGTGATTGTAATGGCTGCAACAGAAACTAATGGTCATTCTTTAAAAAAAGGTCGTCATCGAATCATTGGTACGTTTGCTGGTGTTATTATTGCTTTCGTTTTAATTGATTTATTTGGTCAACAACCTTTAGCTTTTCTGTTGGTTTATTCTTTGATTATTGCTGTGTGCATCTATCAACAGACAAATCCTAAAAATGGTTATGCGTGGACTATCGGGTTGATGGTGTCATGCGTCATTATTGTGATGGGGAATTTATCAGCAGAACAAACCTTTGCTATTGCTGCACTTAGATTACAAGAAACCATTCTTGGCGTTATTTGTTTTAGCTTTGTTTTTAGTGTTTTTAGCCCTGTATCTAGTCGTATTGTGTTACTTAATACGTTACTAAGTAACGCTAAAACTAAGCAAGAAAAGATAGAACAAGCGATTATTGATATTCAATCGAATGAAATGTTAAGCCGTAATGTTTCATGGAGCGATAGTTTAAAATATTTAGCCCGTATCGATGATTTACTGCAAGCAGCGAAAACAGATAGTTATCAAATCAACAGTGAGTTTCCCATTTGGGAGACAATAAGAAATGAGCAAAACCAATGGGTTCTACTGGGTGGACATTTGTCTGAAGCCATTAATCTTATTGACGAAAAGTTTACGACGGAACAAAAACAAGCGTTAATCGCGGTATTAACAGCGCTCAAAAATAGATATATAAATTCAATCACCTTATTGAGTTATGTCGTTGAAAATCCACAGGCGACGAATCACTGCATTCGTCAGCATATGGTTGATAACACTTTATTTGTGGCTCCATTTTCATTGGATTCATTACTTAATTGTAAAGAATTACATCATGGTGCTTTAATGATGTTGGCACAAAACTTAGCCAAGATGGATGCGTTGCAGGCGTCGATATACCAACATTTGACTCAAGCGATTTTGAGTGAAAGTCCATCAGAGATAACGCTAAAAAAGAAATCATCATCTGCTTTGTTTAATATATCTTTAGATTCCGAACGACTTATTAATGTTTTTAAGACCTTAGTGATTTTTTGGATCAGCGTTGGCTTGTGGCTTTTTATTCCCATGCAAGGGGGAGTAATGATCGTGCTGTTAAGCCTTGTCTTTGGTAGTGTTGCTTTATCGTTACCCTTTGTAAGCCCGCGTTATATATTAATGCATATGATCGTTTGGTCTGTATTAGCACTATTCCAATATATTTTTATTCTGCCTCACTTAAGTCAACTTTGGCAATTAGGGTTATTTTATTTTATTAATGTCTTTGTACTGTGGTTTTATTTTAATCAACCGCAACAGGTATTTCATCGCTTATTGGGTTGTCAGAATTTGATGTTAATGACAACCAGTGCGATTCAATTAACACCGACCTATAGCGTAGGTACGTCACTGTTAACGATTACGCTGCTATCTATCAGTTTGTTGGTTATTTTCTGGGTTTATAATGGCATTTATTCAAGTCAGCCTGAATATGTGTTTTTACGTCAGCTTAGTCAATTTCGAATTCGATTACATTTCGGATTAAAAAAACTGGTTAATGAAAATGCGAATAAATTCCTTTCATTGAGTATTTCAACACCAGTACAAGCGGTATCACTTGCAGAAATGGCGAGTACAAAAATTAGCTGGGCGAACTATGAGCAGATCGATCAAACGCAAGTAACAACATTACTTAACTTAGGTTATCGATCTTGTTTTTATTACCGTTCATTTACCGATAACTATGAACAATGGCAAGCAACGCAATACAATCAAAGCATTAATACGTTTATTATTGGGTGTGTTCAGGAGCTTATTGCGATCACTGGGGTTACGATGATCTGTGAAAATGTTGCTACAACACATGCTTCTAAGTTAGTCGTATTACAGAATAAGTTAACAGACTACAAAGATAAATTACCCTCATTTTATGGTCAACTTACTCCAGATGAAATGGATAAAATTTACCAATTAATCACATCTCTTTTACTCTTAATGGGGTCTCTTGAGAATGTTACTGAACAAGTGATGAAACAGTCTTTATATCAATTAAAGTTTACGCCATTTGGATTATAAACAACCTTTATCAGCTAAGGCGTGTAATAAACGATAAGTCATATAATAAGGTGTTTTAGTCGTTGTGATCGTTAGCGTAGATCGTGAGTGATGCCATAAAAAAGCCCACTGAGAATATATTATCAGTGGGCTTAACTCGTTAAATTATGGCTTAATAATAATTAAGCGTACATAGGTACTAATACCATCGTACCGATAATGACGGTAACTAAACCACAAAGCACCGGAACCACAGTACGTTTAACGACTTCAAATGGACTGATTTGTGCCATACCCGATGTTGCAACAATAACACCTGATACAGGTGAAATAGTACGACCTAGGTTTGACGCTTGTAGCATTGGAATAATCAAGAATGCAGGGCTTAAACCAAGCTTAACCGCCAACTGTGGTGCTAACTCAACAAAAGCATAGAAAGGTGCATTACCTGAACCTGTTGCAATTGCAGCAGCAACAGTTAATGCTGTTAGTAATAGCATGAGTGCCACGCCGCCAGCACCTGCTTTGTCAGCAAGAGCGAGTAGGTTATCAATTGCCCCAATTGACATTAAGCCTTGCGCAAATACACCTGCTGCGACCAATAACATCACAACGCCTTTAAAAGCATCGCCCATACCAGCGTAACAAGCTTCAAGATTTTCAAGGGTTTCTTTACCATTGAAACGATTAGTAAAGAAATCAACCACGGCACCAATGACAATAGAAAGTACTACAATAGTATAAATATCAAGAGTTAGACCTGGAATGGTTTCACCGTTAAATAGGAAAACACCAAAAATAGGTAAGAAAGGTAAAATCGCATAATAAGCAGGTGCTTTGACTTCTATTTCAGAAATATCTAGCTTTTCCATTGGCGTATTATTTTTCTTATCAAGGTATTTGTTCCAGAAAAATGCAGCGACTGACATCACGATAATGGCACAGATAGAAACGGGTAATACAGTTTCTACTGCGAAAACATGTAAAGGTAAGCCTGATTTTTCTGCGGCCACAATTACATCACCAGAGGTTGGTGAAAGAATGATTGCGGCAGGTGAGGCACATACAGCAGCGGCTGCTGGACGAGAAATACCCATTGCGGTCATCATTGGGAATAAGGTTGCCATTAATAGCACCCCAAGACCCGTTGCAGAGCTTACTGCTAATGACATTAGACAGGCAACAATATAAGCCGCAACTAATAAAACATAAGGTGACTTAATAAAAGAAAGAGGTTTTGAAAATTGTTTTACAACAACATTGTTAGCACCAATATGGGTCATATATGTTGCGAAACCACATAACAACATAATTTGTAAGCCAAGACCACCGTTGCGGTATTGGAGCATATATTTAACATACTCAAGTGAGTCTGTTAGTAAATTCCCTGTTGATGTGATGCCTTTTGGCAAGACCGTGTGTCCTAAAAATCCAGCTAGAATTAATAGAAGAATACCCGCAACAAGAAGTACACCTGCTGCTTTATATCCTTTTACTATGTAATAGCCAACAGCAATGGTGATCACCAAACCAATTAACAATTCCGTCATGGAAACTCCTCTCCTTAAAACTAAAAAAATATGTATTTATGATGTTTTTTTGCATATTTTTCATAAATTACGTGAGTAATGTAGCGAAAAAAAAGCTTATGAACGACTGTTAAGCAATCAATATATGATCTCATCCATATTTTTATTGGTAATGTTAATTTTTTGGTTTTATTTTTAAGGTTGAATTGACGGATAACTGTTTTTTATCTGTTAAATTTAGCAAGGTAGAATGCGGTTTTACATTAATTGGCTATTGTTGGCATTGTTGTTTTACGTATTCAATGAAAGCTTTATTGGCCAGTGATAAATAGCCTTGTTTACGCCATGCCATTGCAAGGTCTAGTTGGATCGGATCTGAAAAAGGGATGGGGATCAGATGTGGCTCATGATCGGTGACTAATTCAAGCAGTGCTGTAATGGCAAAATCATGACGAACAATTTGTAAAATCATTGGTAATAGATTAGTTTCAAATGAAATTTTAGGCGTTAAGTTATGTTGTTCACAGACATGATCTAACATTTCACGATGGAAATAACCTGACTTAAATGCAACTAACTCTTGTCCAAAAAAATCATCAAAACTTAGGCTTTTTTTTGTAGAAAAGTCGTGTTGTTCACTGACTACAGCGACCATCTGTGAACGTAAAAGATGTTCGATATGTAACGTCGAGGGAACGTTATGATTAATAATAACGCCTAAATCTAGTTCACCATCAATAAGCATTTGCCGAATAGATTGCGTTCCCGCTTCGACAATGGTCAATTTTAAATTAGGATAGTGGCTTTTAAACCCCATTAATATCTGAGGGAAAAAATACGATCCCAACATGCTAGGTACACCTAGTCTTACTTCTCCTTTTTCTAAGCCGCGCAACTCTTTCATTGCGAGTGTCGCATCATCTATTTTTTGTAGAATTTGTTTCGCATGTACCAGTAATACTTCACCTTCTTGAGTCAGTGTGACTTTACGCTCATTTCGATAAAATAATGTTAGATCTAATTGTTGCTCTAATTTTTTTATAGCAACGCTTAGAGCAGGCTGCGCAATATGTAATTGTTCAGCGGCACGAGTAAAGTTTTTAGTCGCCGCTAATTGCGTAAAATAAGTCAGTAAACGAGTATCCATAGCTATAGTCTTTAGTTATTACCGTGATATTAATTATATATTTTCTTTATTATGCTGCTGTTGTTATCGTTTTGTCACGTTATGTTTAGTCTTATCAAATGCAACATTGTGCGCTTAATAATGTGCACACTAAACATGGATCTTTTTTAGTGGTGAAATCATGATAGAAACAAATACATTAGCTTATAAGAAAACCAGTTTTGCATTGGCATTAGGCTCTTTTATCGTTTTTTGTAATTTGTATTTGTTCCAGCCGTTGTTGCCATTAATGGCGACGGAATTTGCAGTGTCTGCTACTCAGATTAATTGGGTATTGGCGGCAACAACATTAATGTTAGCGGTATGTCTTATTCCGTGGGCAATTGCATCAGAAATTGTTGGACGACGCATTATTATGGTGATCAGTTTATTGCTGATGCCCATCGTTGGTATTGCAATGATGTTTACTCATGATTTGTTTGCACTGACCTTAGCTCGTGCGGTAATGGGAATATCAGTCGCTGGTTATGTTGCTGTTGCTGTTGCTTATATGGCAGAAGAATTTAGTCCTAAAGCATTAATGCTCGCGGTTGGTGGTTATATCAGCGCTAATTCATTAGGTGGAATAGCAGGACGATTATATGGCGGTATTATAGGGGAACAATTAGGTTGGCATTGGGCTGTGTTGGGTATGGCTGTAATGAGTCTCATTGGGGCGCTTATTGTGATTAAATTACTACCGCCACAACAACACTTTATTCATCATCATCACCGTCTTAGTATTCATGCTTATCAAGTGGTTGCGCATATTAAACAACCGATATTATGGTTAGCAATGTTGATTGGTGGGGTTAATTTTGCTTTATTTGTTAACCTTTATTCAGTGACAGGATTTAGATTGGTTGCTGCACCGTTTAATTTACCTTTAAGTTGGGCGTCATTAATCTTCCTTTGTTACCTCACTGGTACCATAACATCGCGTTTGAGTGGGCGTTGGGCGAGTAAATATAGCCCATTATCAGGCATGATTTTAGGGGGTGTTTTAAGTTTAGTTGGAATGTGGCTAGGGTTAGTTGAATCGCGTATTACAATATTTATTAGCTTATTATTGTTAAGCTCTGGCGCATTTTTTACTCATTCATTAGCGTATGCTTGGGTAAGTCAGCATGCTAA
Organism: Photobacterium sp. NCIMB 13483; assembly: GCF_003025475.1. NCBI lineage: Bacteria > Pseudomonadati > Pseudomonadota > Gammaproteobacteria > Vibrionales > Vibrionaceae > Photobacterium > Photobacterium sp. NCIMB 13483. Next base: position 81,931 of record NZ_PYLV01000003.1, on the reverse strand, counting down.
AGTTGCGAAGGCAACCGCCACTGCGTTGTATTTAGTCCACTATTACATTGGTGGCAGTTTAGGCGGTTTCTTCTTGATATATTGTTGGCTACATGGTGGTTGGGATACCGTTGTTATTGGTGGCACATTGTTATATATGCTGATGTTTGTTTGTTGTGGACTATTAATTAAAGCGAAACAGCAGTCTGTTTTAGAATTGCAGCCGAATTAATAACGATCAATCAATACTGATAATCAATTTATAATGGCTGCTTTCGCCTCGACGAGCAAAGGCACGGTATTGACCAATACGAACACTGTATTTACCGCTATAAGGTAATACATAATCACCTTTATCATTTAGATCTGCTGAAAATGGAGTTAAATCGGCAAGTCTCTCAAGTTTTTCGTCTAAGAGCACGACCCATAATTTTGTGCTTTTAGTATCAAGAGTAACGTTTAAATGCTGGCCTTTTTGGGCATAAAAAACATAGTTATTGACATCATAGCCCGCTGTTGTTGCGACATATTCACCGCTGGTGGCCCCTGTTTTAAAGTGGATCGTTTCATGGCTATCTGCAGCAATGGCCATAAACGAGCAACTACTTAAAATGAGGGTGACAAAGAGCAAACCTAATTGTTTGATGTATAACATAATATGACTTCTTATATCTTTGATGAACCGATCTCGTGTTAGCTATTGCACGAGTTAAAAGAACGCAGTATTTAATCGGGGGGAAATACTGCGTATATGATGAGTATTATCAAAAATAGAAGATTGGTAAAGTCATGTTTAATCAGCGAGTGCCATTGCGAGTAAACTGATTGGGTGGATCGTGGTTAAATTTGCATTTTCTTCAATTTGCCATTTGCAGGTTTCACAATCAGTTATCGCATAATCAGCGTTAGCACTGCGTATTTTTTGGAATAAATCTTCACCAATTCTCATTGAAGTATCGTAGTTTTCAGTTTTAAAACCATAAGTACCCGCTAGGCCACAGCATTGACTGTCTAAAACTTCAAGCTCTAGCCCTGGAATCATTTTAAGTAGTTCAATGGTATATAAACTACCGCCAGTACGTTCAAGGTGACAAGGTGTGTGATAAACCACTTTTTTATTAACGGGTTTTAGTTTAGGAGTCTTGCCGTTCATAAATGCTTTGAGTAAAAAACGGGTGACATATTCAATTCGATCGGCAACTTTTGCATTATCAATTTTTAATACATGCGGATATTCTTCACGTAAAGTAAAGGCACAGGTTGAAGAGGTTGAAACAATGGTTGAATTATATTTTTCAATAACCGCTTCAAAACTTTGCGTGTTAAGTAATGCATTTTTCTTTGCTTTATCAAAGAAGCCATTGGCAATTAATGGTACGCCGCAGCATTTTTCTTTATCCAATAACTGTACCCCAATATTCATTGCATTCATGACTTTTACAAAATCTTGGCCTAACAGTGGATTATTATAATTGACATAACAACCGTGAAAGTAATGTACTTGTTGTGGATAGTGGGTTTGATTCGAACAGTGCTTTTTATACCATTGGCGGAATGTGCCATGAGAATACTTAGGTAATGTTTTATGATCATGAACGCCGATGGTTTTATGCATGATCTTTTTAACGGGTTTCATGCTTGTAATCGCATTAACAATAGGCGCAAAAGGGGTTGCCACAGAACCCATTAAATCAGTATGACTTAACACGAAATCTCGAATTGTTTTAATATTGAGGTCATGTTTAGCGTGTTTACTACGTGCAACGACAATCATGTCACCGATCTTTACTCCTGAAGGGCAAGCGGTTTCACAGCGTTTACAGTTAGTGCAAAGCTTAAGCATATCATCATAAAACTCAGCACTTTTAATCCGTAATCGTTCACCATCTGGACCACATTGTTTAGGGCCGGGGTAATTAGGGTTTGCTTTAGCAACAGGGCAATAAACGGTACATACGGTGCATTTAATGCATTGGTCAAAACTGGTATCTTGCTTGAGCATTAGATATTGCCCTCTGCTAATGATGGAAAAATTGCTGTGGATGTGTGTTTGTCGTGTAACGCGATCATTGATTGTGCAGCATGAAACCCTGTGCTGATAGCAACACCACTGCCACTACCTTCAAAAACAGGGTTGTAATGGGCTAAAATAGCACCAGCACAATAAAGGTTAGTAATCACATTGCCATTAAGGCTTGGTTGTAATTGTTGATTCGTTTCAACACCCATTCCTAGAAATTGATGTGGTTGATCACTGAAAAATTGTGGTTGATACCAGTGCTGGTGGTTCGTTGATGCTAATGGCGCAGTGTCTAATCCAAAAATAGCTTCTTCAATATGATGACGTTCAGCGTGTAAACCTCGACTAAAGAAGCTACCACTGGCTAATAAATAATGATTAGCAATTAACGGCATATCACCATGATGACGCGTAAAAATACGTTGGAGTTGGTTATTTTCAAATTCGCCATGAGTGACTTCATCACCCGCCAGAATAAGTCCACCTAATGATTTATAATAACCTTTCATTGCATCTTCCAAACGTATACCCAGTAATGATGGCGGCATCGTTGGAATTTCACATAATGTGTAGCCTGTTAATTGTTCCAGTTTGCTAATAACTTTAAGACCAGTCCCATTACCAAACACGGCAGGAAGAACGACTAAATCAGCCTCACCAATAGTATTTTTCATGGCTAAGGCAAAACGTTGTATTTTATTGTCATCAGCTAAAACACGAGAAATATCAATTGAACGATATTCACACGGATTACGTTGCATTAATTCCGCTTCAGGCAATGCAATAGCGGCAGTGGTAATGTCCACGTTAGCAAAGTGGGGCAGTAGACGTAAATTATCGGCTGCTAATTGGGGTTGAAAATCACGGAAACCATCAATTGTAACTAATGCTAATTTACGTAATGATTTAGCGGGTTCAAACATCGGAAAAGGGTGCACCGTTGCTTGTGATAACCACGTTGCTTTAAATGTCCCCATTGGTGTAATGCGTAAATGGTTACAATCATCTGCTTGATGGTGCAGTTTAATACCAATATTTGCAATTGTTTGTTGATACCAATCAATTGCTTGACGAGTAACATCAAGTCCTAACTTACTGTAAGGATGCAGTGGTGATTGATGAGATAAAGTATCAAATTCATCAAAAGGGTAATGTGTTGTTGTGCCGTTAGGTAAACGGCTTAAGACATCAATTGAGCCTGAAGAAAAATGCAGTGCACTTTGACCAGCTGCAATAACGGCTGTTTTGAGTCCAGCTTGAGCACAACGAATAGCGCAGGTTAAGCCAGCAACACCACCACCAATAATTATATTATCAAATTTCATTATTTTTCCTCACAGCTTGGATTGATAGTGTTGGTAGATGTAGATGTAGATGTAGATGTAGATGTAGATGTAGATGCTGGTGGAATATCACTCACACCAAATAAACCCTCATAGATCCAATAAGAGAATTCACCTTCGCGCAGCGCATCACCCCAAAAAACAGGTTTAATACCTTTCCAGCGTTCTTCAAGAAAATCACTGAGAATATGGCTAGCGTGGTTGCCATCAGTATTACCATATTCAGCAAATAAACCTGCGGCACGGTAAGAACATAATTCACCTTGACAAGGCCCCATTCCAACACGGGTACGGCGGCGTAAATCGACTAAATTATGCACATCCAGTTGCTTGATGGCATACTCAACTTCACCACAGGTCACCATTTCACATTCACAAATAATGGCTTGGCTTTTTTTGCTGTCAGTTAAAAATTGCTCAGCACGTTCACCATGACGATAGTAAGCTGACTGATAAACAGGTTTAGCTAAACTAGCGGTATGCTTAATGGTTTTGGGTTGTTCAGAACCGGGTAATGGTTGTTGATGAGTGGTGCAAGGGGTGGTGTTACCCAGCTTTTTAGCGATAAGATCGGTTGTCCATTCAGCCATCATGCGGTAAGTCATTAACTTACCGCCCGTGATAGTAATAAAACCGTCCATGCTATCGCGTTCAGCATGATCTAATAGCACGATCCCGCGGCTGATATTACGCCCACTAGTATCGCCATCTACAGCAACTAATGGACGTACGCCAGCATAAGCTCGTAATACTCGAGTATTAGCCATTATAGGTGCTAGTTTGGCACCTTCTTTTAAGAGAATATCAATTTCTCTGCTAGTGACATGCAAATCATCAATATCTTTATAATCAATACGTTCAGATGTTGTACCAATTAATGAGATGGTATCACCAGGAACTAAAATATCGGCATCAGAAGGTTTACGGCAACGGTTGATCACTAAGTTGTTAATTCGATAATCTAAGATCAATAATGATCCTTTGGCTGGGAACATAGTGATATTAAGATCGCCATACTCACAGATTTGTTGTCCCCAGATCCCGGCGGCATTGATAACTTGTTGAGCTCTAATTTCAAAGTGGGTATTGGTTTTTAAATTTAAACATTTAACCCCTTTAACGACGCCATTGTGTTGAATAAGCGCGGTGACAAAAGTGTGATTAAAAAGTTGTGCACCGTGTTCGATCGCATCAAGCGCGTTGGAAGAAGCAAGGCGAAAAGGGTCAATTGTACCGTCGGGGACCTTTACTGCACCTATAAGCTGTGGATTACAATTAGGCTCTAATCGTAATGCCTGCTGTGGTGTTAATTGTTCAACGTCAATATCAGCACTTTGACAGGAACTGATAAATTGTTGTTGAAATTGCAGATCGTCATCGGGAAGGGAAATAAATAATCCCTGCGTATCTTCCACACAATGGCGGGCAATATTTTTAAGAATACGGTTTTCAATGATGCACTCTTTGGCTGATTCTGGATCAGTAACCGCATAGCGAGCACCAGAATGAAGTAAGCCATGATTACGGCCGGTTGTACCAGAGGCTAAATCGTCTTTTTCAATCAAGATACATTTGATACCGCGCAGGGCGCAGTCACGCATAATTCCTGTTCCTGTTGCGCCACCACCGATGATCACAACCTCTGTTTCTAACCAAGTCGTCATGTTCGTTTCGCTTATCGTTATTGAATATATTATTAGCGTTGATAACGCCCACTATTTTAATAGGGTTAATATGCCACTAAATTACATAACGTTTGGTGAGCCATCGCACACAAATGAGCGAACGAACATTTTATACGTTCCTTTTTGTTCGTTGAAGTGTCGTTTAGATAATATAAAGTCTTGGTTGGTATAAGTTACGAATCAATTCGTGGAGGTTAATTGTTAATAGAAAGCTCTCATTCGCATCTTGCTGTGACTTGAGTATAATTGTGCTCCTTTTATTTTTAATTGATGCTTATTATGATCGGCTATCTCGCATTTTTAATTCCAGCACTGCTTGGTGCGCAATGTATTCTTACGTTAGTACTCACTAAAGGGGAGATTTGCCCTGGCCAACGAGGTCGAGTGCATAAAATGCTGCCAGTACTGCTTATTGGTTGGTTATTGGCTGCCATTAGCCAAGTATGGGCAGTACTGCCTTTATTGAGTTTGTTATTCTTTACTGTCAAAGTGAAAACCAGTAAAACGCGAGATTCAGGACCGTTAAAGGTACTTTATGGATCTAATTTACTAGGTTTTATTAGTTGGATTTTTCTATTTCCTATAATGGATATGCCGGAAGTATTGCTAAGTTTAGTGGCGATGGCTTTATATGGTAGTTTACTTGCTCATGTTTTATTGACGTTCTCACGTACACGTTTACAGGCTTTTCACCGTATATTGCCATTTGTTGGTTTTATCAGTGCGATAGTGTCGGTATTACTCTTAGTTTGGAAAATTATCTTCATGGGTGAGGCAGCAACAGCCCCTTATACTGTTGAAATTGTTGTTGCATTATTGTGTTTAGTTGTAGCAATGCTGGTGTGGTCAGGACATATTTTATTACATAAAACTATCAATAAATGGCAGTTATTAGTGGCGGCTGCGCTACTTACATTTTCTGCGGTAATGCAATTAACGTTATTTTAATACTAAATATTTATCAGTGTTATGAGCCTTTATCTTGGTTGAGATAAGGGCTTTTTTTTATCTGTTATTGATGGAAAGGAGAAACAATAATAAGTCGTCTATGCTTAATAAAACAAAGGTTGGCTGTGATCATTAAGCAGTAAGGGGGAATAATGGAAATCAATAATTTACTTGGTATGGATACCCATATTGTGATTGGTATCGTTAATGAGCGTTTACGATTAGAGTGTCATTCAATGGCAGAATTAGCATCTCGTTATGAATTAAGTGAGACCGAGCTTTCTGAAAAACTGGCTCAACAAGGTTATCACTACGATCCGTTGAATAATCAGTTTAAGTAAATAGCGATGGCATTATACAAGGTGTTAAACCGTTTTAATGCCTTGTAAATGTTGCTGACATTGTTGTTTCGCCGTTGCAAAAAAAGCCTCTAAATAATGATGTTTTTGTTCTGAAGCTCGTACCCCTGCAAATAAACGCCGCCATAATCCCTTACCTAATGGTTTACTAACAATTAATCCTTGATGCACAAAATTATCAACCGCCCAATTCGGTAACGCTGCGACTCCCATTCCTGCTGATACCATCTGAATTAACATTAAACTATTATCTGCTTGTTTCCATGCTAATGGATCAATGCCTGCGGGTTGTAGAAAGTGTTTTACTATATCTAGTCGGTTACGCTGGATGGGATAACTGAGTAGGGTTTGATCTGCAAGATCAGTCGCCACAATATGTGATTTAAAAGCTAATGCTGATTGTGGCGCAACGATTAAACACATTTCAAAATCAAACAATGGCTCATAATGAATTTCATGACGAGGTTGAATATCGGATGTGATGACTAAATCTAATTCACCTTTTGCAAGGGCAGGGATTGGCTCAAAACTAAACCCTGATGAAAAATCAATATCCATATCTGGCCACAAGACTTGGTACTGTTTTAATGCTGGCATTAGCCATTGAAAACAAGAATGGCACTCAATTGCTATCTGTAATCGACCGGCTGTTTGGTGTCTACAGCTAACTAATTCTTGTTCTGCTGCTTGTATTGTAGGTAAAACGTTATCCGCTAAAGCCAATAGTACTTTTCCTTCTGCTGTAAAGCATACTGGGCGTGTTTTGCGTAAAAAAAGCGGATTACCTAAACGTTGTTCCAGATCTTTTAATTGATGAGAGAGCGCTGATTGCGTTAGGCATAAATTATTGGCTGTTGCGGTGAGAGAGCCCGTTGTTCTTAATACTGTTAATGTTTTTAGATGTTTAAGTTCAATCATGTTCCATCCTTGGATCTTTGTGACATAAATTGATTGTTTTTTAATCTACGCTGTTAATTTGAGATTGTAAACATCTAGACGTCTAAATGTCCACTTTAATGGTTGATTAGATGAATTACCAGTATTCAAATGTGAAATAAATTCATGATCATTATGAGATAAATTACCTTGTTGTCAGTGTTGTTGTCCGTCACTGTGTTAATCAATCGATGTCATCTTAGCCATTGTTTTTATATGGTTTTATGGTTGATAAAATATTGAATTATAGGGATGTAACAATGACAATAGCATTAAATGAAACGACCACAGCAGCAAAAACAGTTACTCATATACTTGGTTATCCACGGGTTGGAAGTCAACGTGAATTAAAGTTTGCTCAAGAGTGTTATTGGCGTGGTGAGAGTGATCAAGTACAACTGAAACAGGTTGGAAAAGACTTACGTCATCGTCATTGGAATGATCAAATTAAAGCCGGACTTGATTATGTTGCGGTTGGGGATTTTGCTTGGTATGACCATGTATTAGGAACCAGCATGTTGCTTGGACATATTCCAACACGTCATCAACAAGGTTTTCCTGATTTAGATACGTTGTTCAGTGTTGCACGTGGCAAAGCACCAACAGGATGCTCCTGTGCTGCCGCTGATATGACGAAATGGTTTAACACTAACTATCATTATATCGTGCCTGAATTTACAGCGGAAGATAGCTTTAATGTCAGTTGGCAACAGTTGTTTGAAGAAGTCGCTGAGGCAAAAAAAGCGGGTCATAATGTCAAACCCGTATTATTAGGCCCTGTGTCTTATTTATGGTTAGGAAAAGAAAAACAACAAGGGTTCGATCGCTTAACATTACTGCCACGATTGTTGACGGCCTATCAGCAAATATTGACTAAATTAGCGGCATTAGGTGTCGAGTGGGTGCAGATTGACGAACCAGCACTCACCCTTGAATTGCCGCATGAATGGGCGGCGAGTTTTAAACTAGCTTATCAAGTGTTACATGGTGGGCCTAAGTTATTATTGACCACGTATTTTGATGATATTAGTCACCAATTAGCTGTAATTTCGCAGCTCAGTGTTGATGGTTTACATATTGATTTATCAGCAGCACCTGCACAATTAACGGCTGTTTCTGAGGCCATCCCTGATCATTGGGTATTATCTGCTGGAGTGATCAATGGGCGTAATGTGTGGCGAGCTGATCTCGTTGAATGGCTAACGTGTTTACAACCAATTAAACAACAATTGGGAGCGAATTTATGGCTGGCAAGCTCTTGCTCGTTATTACATAGCCCGCTAGATGTCGATAGTGAAACAGATCTCGATGCCGATGTTCGTCAATGGCTCGCTTTTGCGAAACAAAAATGTGGTGAAATTACGTTATTAGCCCAAGCGCTTGATGGTGATCAGAATGCGATTGCTGAATGTGCAGCTTATAGCGCTAGTATAAAAGATCGTCTGAGCTGTGAGCGAGTGAATAATCTGCAAGTACAACAACGGACAGCGGCAATTACGCCTCAATGGGCTGAGCGTGATCTTCCTTATTCTGAACGGGCGATTCAACAGCAACACGCGTTACAGTTGCCATTATTACCGACTACGACCATTGGTTCATTTCCGCAAACAACGACGATTCGTAGTCAACGTAGTGATTTTAAAGCAGGGCGTCTCACTGAGTCTGATTATAATCAAGCGCTACAAGTACATATTCAAGAGGCAATTACTCGCCAGCATCGTTTGGGGCTTGATGTTCTCGTTCATGGTGAAGCCGAACGCAATGATATGGTGGAGTATTTTGCAGAGCAACTAGAGGGCTTTGTAGTGACGCAATATGGATGGGTGCAAAGCTATGGCTCGCGTTGTGTAAAACCTGCAATTATTGTGTCGGATATTTATCGCGCCCAGCCAATGACCGTTGAATGGATCCGTTATGCCCAATCATTAACGACTCAACTGGTGAAAGGTATGCTAACTGGTCCTGTAACGATATTAGGTTGGACGTTTGCGCGTGAAGATTTATCACGAGAAGCGATAGCAAATCAAATTGCTTTAGCGTTACGGGATGAAGTTACTGATTTGCAGGCCGCTGGAATTAAAATTATTCAAATTGATGAGCCAGCAATAAGAGAAGGGTTACCGCTAAAACAAAGTCAATGGCAAGAGTATCTCGATTGGGCAGTCAAGGCGTTTAAGATCTCAGCCGCAGGGGCTGCACCACAAACACAAATTCATACTCATATGTGTTATAGCGAGTTTAACCAGATTATTGCGTCTGTTGCAGCATTAGATGCTGATGTGATAACGATTGAAACATCACGATCAGATATGGACCTACTCAAGGCGTTTGAAGTGTTTGCTTACCCTAATGAAATCGGTCCTGGCGTGTATGATATTCATTCACCTAATATTCCAGACGTCGATACGATAACGGCATTAATTGATAAAGCCGCGACATTCATTCCGATTGAGCGTTTATGGATCAATCCTGATTGTGGTTTAAAAACGCGGAATTGGACGGAAACTGAAGCGGCCTTAACCAATATGGTGACTGCGGCACATATTCTGCGTGAAAAATATCACAAGGTTAATGCTGCATAATCTGTGAATAATAAAAAAGCCGTTTACACAGCTTTCTTTGTTATCGAAAGTGTGTAAACAGCTTTTATTGAGAGGCGATTATTTTGCTGTTGCTGCAGCCATGTCACGAGCAAATGTTAATGTATGCTTTGCGTTAGTCATCGTCATTGTGTCGCCTGAAATGCTAACTTTATTCCAATCAGAAAGTGATTGTGTGAATGTTTGTTCAACCTTCATTTCACTATCTGGGCATAACATCATTGTCATTCCCATTTTTTCAATGCGGAACTGACCATCTTTTACTTCAGCTTGACCAAAGTAACGGTTACAACCAGCATGACCATTAGCTGCAAGATCTGCTGCTAGTGTTAGAGTTGGTGCTTGAGCGGCTTCTGGTTGAGCAAGATCCTGATTATCAATCTGCACTAAAGACCAGTTGCCATTAGCAAGATCATTGCTAGTTACTGGTTGTGGTGTTTTGGTAATACCCGTTGTAGAACATGCAGCTAACATCATTGGGAGTACCAGTGCAGATAATAGACGCTTTTTCATTATAGTTATTCCTGAACAGTAATGTGTATGAGTGAGCAAAAGTACAGATATAAAAAAATCTGCTTAACCAAATAATGGACACTTATTTTTAACGCATGTTCGTTAACGTTCATGCTAATTGTGGGAATATTGAATAAAAATTTAGATTAGTTCAATACTTGCTCGTCGTGATTATACCTATTTTTTGACTTAATAACGCCGATTTATTTGTTACTAAAGGTATATTTGTGACTTGTTTAAAAAACAGATAAGTAAATAAAATATTTTTACGAGTTATTAGAAAAAGAAAAGGGCCAGTAAGTACGAGCCCTTCTATTTAATGATGTACTGCTAATGATTATGCAGTTTTTGATTCAATGGCTTTTTCAACCATGTGCAAATGTACATCTTGCTGTGGGAATGGAATTGAAATGCCTTCACGATCAAAGCGCATTTTCACTTCTCGTGTGATATCCCAATATACATCCCAGTAATCATCTGTTTTAACCCAAGGGCGCACAATAAAATCAACCGATGATGAATTTAATGTATGTAACTTAATGTTTGGTTCTGGGCTACGTAAAACAGAAGGATGAGATTCAACAATTTCTTGTAAAACACGTTCTGTTTTTTCAATATCATCGCTGTATCCAATCCCAAAAACCATATCAATACGACGTACTTTTTCATGAGTAACGTTCTTGATAATATCACCCCAAATTTTACTGTTTGGTACGATAATAATTTCGTTACTGAATGTTTTAATGGTGGTATTGACTAAGCTCATGTGGCTTACTTTACCTGTGATACTACCTGCTTCTACTAAATCACCGACATCAAATGGGCGGTAAATTAATAGCATCATACCTGAGGCAAAGTTAGACAATGTATCTTGTAGGGCAAAACCAATAATAATACCTGCCACACCAAAACCAGTTAGAATTGGTGCAAGGTTTAAACCTACTTGTGAAAGCGCAATCAAAATACCGATAGCAAATACAATTTTGCCCGACATTGAAATAAAGAACTCTTGCATAAGCATCGACATTTTTAAGTTCTTTGTCGATACCGCTCGTGTCACCATTTTACGGACAATATTTTTTAATGTTTTAAATGCGAAGATGATAAAAATAAAGATAAATACTTTAAAGATCATCTGTGGCAAGTTTTCAAATAACCATGAGCTAAAATCAGACGTCCATGCAGTAACGATTGACCACATAACTTTACTATTTAGTAAGTCATCGGTCACATTACCTGTTTGTTCAAACAATAATCGCTTATATTCAGCAGTATCAATACCCATATTGTCAGCAAGTTTAACTAAATCTGTTAAGTTTTTAGTATCACTATCAACTTGGCGTTGTGACAAAATTTGAGTAACTTGTAATGTCTTTAGTTCATCACCCGTTGCTGTCTTTATTTGGTTATCGTTTAATTCTAACGCTTGACTACCAAAAGTTAGTGAGGCCGACATAAAGTCTAGGCGATGTTCAATATTTTTCTTAAGTGCTTTAATCGAGTTAGGTTGTGGTTTACCTAAACGATCCATCCACTGATAGTTTTCCCACTCTTCATTAAGCACCAGAATGATAAAATCACGGCTTTCAGTGAGGGCTTTTAATGCAACTAATTTATCCGTATCTTTTGCTTTATCGAGATCTTTTTGATCGCGTTCAACTTTAGTTTGTAAAAATTTTTCAGCTTCGGCTGCAAACTTTATTTGTTGTTCTACTTGTTTTAGTAGTCGTTTTTTATCCGCTTGTTTATCGTCAATTAAATCAGTTAATGTTTGTCTTAATTCTTTGTTTTTATTAAGTAATTGTAAGCGAACCACATCAAGTGATGAACCTGTGGTTGATGTTGCTTCTTTTGCTAATATGCTTAATTCAGCATTAAGTTTTTGAAGCTGTTGATATTCCACATTTTCTTGTTGTGGAGTTTCAGGCTGTGGTTTTGTATTCGCAAAACTTAGCGTTGAAACAAAGAGAAGCATTAGTACCAGTAAGCGCATGTTGCGATAAACTCCTGCTGGTGATATTAAAAATATGGCGTTATCAATAACTGATAACAGGCTATTTATTGTCGTTAAACAAATATGAGCAGATTATAGCTAAATCGGCGCTTACGGCTATAGATATTCAATGTTATATCAAAAAAATGAGACTAAAATAGATGACCTCTAAATGACGATATAGATTTCGAGCTTGTTTATGGAAGATCTTGCTGACTTAAAAAATGGCATTGAGTGAAAGTCCACGTCCAATCTGGCATCCAAGATTCTTGTGTGAGGGCAATAATAATATTGTGTTGTGTATCAGCGGACATGACTTGTCGCAATAGCGGGTAGCTAGATCTATCGACCATAAGAATATTACAGTCACTATTAAGGATCTGTTTGAGCAATTGGTTAGGATCTGCTTCTTTTATTAATTGATATGTTTTAATGTTTAAATGACTAAACTGTTCAATAAATAAATTTTGCACTGGCGAATTATTGATCAATAACGCGACTGATTTTATTGGGATATTGGTTGATGTTAGTACGTTTATCCACGATGTTACTTGTTTTATGGGTAGCTTATAGCACATTCTTACACCTTATAATATACATCACTCTTGAGTGATTGGTCGGTATAGATAAGATTAGCTTATAATTTTTAAGGCACTGTCATTATAGGGTTAATTTCACATTGAAGTGATAACAATTGTAAGCCTGTGCTATTACATCATTATGCTTGAGTTGCACGTTCATTAAGATTATCACGTACAATCTGGCTGTTTTGTTGTGCGTAAAAGCGCACTTGGAACTGGGTATCTTCAGTTAAAAATTCCACTTTATGCAAATATTGTGGTGGACTAATCGCCATATCTCCGGCATTGACAACAATTTCTTGCTCAATATCGCCACGCTGATCTTTAAAACCATAAAATTTCAATTGGCCTTGTAAAACACAGATTTTGCCATAGACACCAGCACGGGTATTATGAAGGTGCAGAAACATTTTGGGGATATTTTCAGGGGTAAAAATAGGTGTAGATTTATAATTAACATAATCACTTGGAATAGTAGTCATGGGAATCTCCTTTGATTAACAGTAGTGATGCTATAAAACATAACTATAAAATACATCTTTAATATTAAGGTTGCAATGGCTTTATTATTGTTGTGACGATCACTTTTATACAATGCGTTTAGTTTTAAATAAAAAAAGCCCCTTCATAAAAAGAAGAGGCAAGTTGTACCATCGCTATTATTATCCGTTACATAGTGCTTTAACCAAAATCACCATTTACATAACCACGAGTACGGTCGTCTGCTGGGTTATTAAAGAGATTTTGTGTTTCATCATGTTCAACTAATTCACCCATTAAGAAAAATGCAGTACGATCTGATATACGACGTGCTTGCTGCATTGAGTGGGTAACAATCACAATTGTGAATTCTTTCTTAAGGGTTTCCATTAAATCTTCAATTTTTTTGGTTGCGATAGGATCAAGCGCTGATGTCGGTTCGTCCATTAATATTACTTCAGGCTTCATCGCAATAGTACGCGCAATACATAATCGCTGTTGTTGACCGCCAGAGAGGCCAAATGCATGTGACTTTAAGCGATCTTTTACTTCATCCCATAAGGCAGCACCACGCAATGATTGTTCAACGATGGTGTCTAAAGTTTTTTTATCTTTGATGCCTTGTGCGCGTAAACCATAAGCAACATTTTCATAAATACTCATCGGAAATGGATTGGGTTTTTGAAATACCATGCCGATTTTAATACGTAACTGAGCAACGTCGATATTGCCATAGACATTTTCATTATCAATAGTCAGTAAGCCTTTAATCGACACACCTTCAATTAAGTCGTTCATACGGTTGAGACAACGTAATAAGGTTGATTTTCCACAGCCAGAAGGCCCAATAAGTGCGGTAACTTGGCGATTAGGAATAGGTAAATTGATTTTTTTCAGTGCTTGGTTTTGACCATAGAAAAGATCAAGATTTTCAATATTAAATTTGTTCATGTTCATATCCTCAGAATTTAGTAAGTCGCAGTGTTAAAACGGCTAGCGATAAGCTTGGTAATCAGGTTGATAACAAGAACAACAATAATGAGTACGGTAGCGGTACCATAAGCTTGGTTCCATTCATGTACGGTGTAGAGCTCTTGCGTTAGCTTGTACAGGTGAACAGTAAGCGTACGTCCTGAGTCAAACACACTTTCAGGGATACGCGCTACCATGCCTGCTGTCATAAATACCGGTGCTGATTCACCAATAACACGACCGACGCTGAGGATAATAGCGGTTACAATTCCTGGCATTGCACTAGGAAGAATAAGTCGCCAAATAGTATAAATTTTAGAGGCACCCAAACCGTATGAGCCTTCACGGTAAGTTTGTGGTACAGCCATTAATGCTTCTTCAGTGGTACGAATAATCACTGGGAGAATTAAGATACTTAATGTTAATGCTCCTGATAAAATGGAATAACCAAATCCAAGAATAACCACAAAAAAGGTCATACCAAAAAGGCCATAAATAATAGAGGGAATACCGGCTAAAGATTCAGTACAAAAACGAATGACTTTAACTAAACGGCTCCCCACTTTGGCATATTCAGTAAGATAAATGGCTGTCATGATTCCTAATGGAGCCGCTACCGAAATAGAGGCAATGACCATATATAGTGTTGAAATGATCATCGGCCAAATACCGGATTCTTTACCTATAGTGGTGTAGTTAGAGCTAATGAAAGACCAATCAACATGAGCGAGGCCATTGCTAAGAATGTACCACATTACCCATAATAAAAAGCCAACAGTAATGCTTGCCGATAACCAGATGATGGCGAGCGACAGACGATCTTTTAGTTTTTGGGCTGCAGGATTAGCATTTTCTAATCGGCAGTGTTGAGATGATAATGAGTGATTATTAGTCATTAGAAATTACCTTGCTCGCTCACGGTTAAGATAAAGGAGGGCACCGTTTAGCGTCATAATAAATACCAGTAATACAATACCTGTTGCGTATAATGCGCTAGCGTGAATTCCTGTTGCGTAAGACATCTCAATGGCAATATTTGCTGTTAACGTTCGTGCAGATTCAAGTAACCCCTCAGGCATAGCAGGGGAATTACCCATTACCATAATAATGGCCATGGTTTCACCAAGTGCACGCGCTACGCCTAAAATAACACCTGTCATAATGCCAGAACGTGCTGCTGGGACGATCAGTTTAAAAATAGTAAACATTGATGAAGCCCCTAGTGCTAAAGAGCCTTCTTTATAAGCACGAGGTACTGCACGAATTGAGGTTTCAGAAATCGTAATCACAGTTGGAAGGATCATCACTGCAAGTACAATAATTCCCGCTAAGATGGTGTTACCCGCTGGCACGTTAAATATTTCTTGAATCAGCGGTACAATAATAACCAGTCCAAAAAAGCCATACACAACAGAGGGGATACCCGCTAAAAGCTCAATCATTGGGCGAATAAAGTTAGCGAGTGATCTTGGGGCGACTTCAGCAATAAAAATTGCGGTTAATACGCCAATAGGCACGCCAATCATCACTGCTCCAGCCGTTGAGACTAATGAAGCAACAATCATCGGTGCGATACCATAGAGAGCTGGAGGTAACCAATCCGTACCCAAGATAATGCCAGTAACGCCTGAATAGGCAAAAGCCGCATAGCCTTCACGGAAAATAAAATAGCCAATGGTTACGAGGGATAAAATACCGATAGCTGCGCTGAGCATAAATAGGTATTTAAAGAACAATTCTCGCCAGTCAATACGTTTCTTCGACTTTAGCAACGGTGTATCCTTGATCGATTTTTCAATATTTGCGATGGTCATAATCTACACTCCAGAAACAAGACCAATAATTGTCTATTTCTGAGAAGTCAAAAACGCTCAACTCAAATGTTGAGCGTTAAAAAAAAATTAGTTAACTGAGATAAAGCCTTTATCTGCAACAATCTTTTGTGCTGCTGGCGATTGTGTCCATGTAAGGAATTGTAATGCTTCAGCTGATGGACGACCTTCTTTATAAACCACAATGAATGGGCGTTGAACGCTATAATCACCGGCTTTAATTGAAGCTACAGAGGGTTTATGGCCATCAATAGTGAGTGCTTTGACTGTGTTATCAACTGAACCTAGTGAAATGTAACCGATAGCAAAAGGATTATTCGCAACCGTTGTTTTTAGCTGACCATTGCCACTTGCCACTTGTGCTTTTTGTGAAATGGCAGAGACTTTGATTCCGTTAATTTTTTTCTTTAGTGACATAATGTCTTCAAATGCACCACGGGTACCTGATGCTGTATCGCGAGTTGCGACAACGATAGGTTTATCTTCACCACCCACTTGTTTCCAGTTAGTGACATTGCCTTTGTAGATCTCAGTGATTTGTTCTTTGGTTAGATCGGTGACCGAGTTACTGTTATTCACCACCACGGCAATACCGTCTCGTGCAATAACAACTTCTTTAAGTTGTGGTGATTCTTCTGATTTTTTCAAGCTACGTGATGACATGCCAAGATCTGCCGAGCCATCGTGAGCAACACGAATACCCGCTGATGATCCTGGTCCTTGAACTTCTACCGTAACATCGTTAGATTTTGCATAAGTCTCACCCAAAACTTCCATGAGGGGAGAAACAGAGCTAGAACCTACAACAGAGATAGTCTCGCCAGCAAACACTGCAGAACTCGTTATAAGTGAACTTGCAACAACAACTGCGCCGATAATCTTTGTTTTCATTTTCCTAATCCTTTCTTGTTGGGCAAAATGCCAATAGGTTTGAATGAACATGACAAAGAGTAGGAAAGTTATGTGACAGTAATGTTTCAGAAGTTTGAACACTCGATGAATGTTGTAATAAAATACGATGAGGTATGTAGCGATGTTCGCTGTTATTACGTGTTATTTTCTATGTATAACAAGTAGGAATTAATATTCAGTTAATAAAGGGCTGACATATACTATCAATGACAACAGAATTACGGATTAAATGAATCTTCCCGTATAGGTGTTATTAGATTTTTTATTTAAAGATAAAGGTTGTAGATGTTAAAAAAAGCACAGCAAATGATTGTTTTTAATGCACTTACTAAACAACAAAGCTTTACTAAAGCAGCACAGTTACTTGATATATCTCGCACTCAAGTGAGTAAACTTATCCAGCAACTAGAACAACGACTTGGAGTACAATTAGTACAACGAACAACGCGCTCTTTTGCATTAACAGAGGCGGGACGTTTGTTTGCTAAGCATTGTGAAAAAGTAGTAGAAGAAATAAATGAAGCTGAAAGTGAATTATTAGGAAATGAAGACAATTCCCAAGGTTTATTACGCGTAGGTATTGCGCAGTCTTTCGCATCTAACCACGTAGCACCCTATATTAATGAGTTCCATGAACAACATCCATTATTAAACTTAGAGTTGAGTTTATTTGATCATCGTGTTGATTTAATTGCAGAGCAGCTCGATCTTTGGATTGGGTTTATGGATTCTCCACCAGAAGGGTTTGTGGCGCGGCATTTGAGTAATTGTGACTTTGTATTGGTGGCAAGTCCTGAATATTTAGCGACTCACGGTGTGCCTTATCACCCTAGTGACTTAATTGAGCATAATTGCATTATTTATTTTAGTCGTGAGCGTAAAGATAATGTCTGGAGCTTTAGTCAACAAAATGATAATCAGGATATTAAAGTGACGGGGAATTACCGTGTTGACTCTGCTGATGCGATTCGTGATGCAACGATTGCCGGTAATGGTATTGGTTATTTAGCCACCTATCTATTAACGGATGAGATTCGAACAGGTAAGTTAATTCGATTAATGCCTGATTGGCAACTTACACAACATATGCCGTTGTATGCAGTTTATCCAAGACATAAATTTTTACCTAACAAGGTAAATCTTTTCATTGAATTTATTCGACGCCATATCGATGTGGGTAATATTTTGTGTAAATGGTAATGATGTAAAAAACAGCGATCAAACGCAAACGGTTGGCTAAAAGTAAGATGATGAGGTTTGAAATTGTCACCATTAGGGGTAATAGTATCCCTCACAGGAACTAATCTAATGATTTTCGTTTGCTTAGCTTAAAAAAAAGGCAAATTAATGGAATTTTGTTAAATTACTGTTGTTTGTTATAACAATTTGATCCTTGTCACAGTTTTTTTTATGAATACACTCTCTCCGCAATCGTTTACTACACCAAACATTGGGGAATGACTTTGCATTATCTTATTGGCATGCTCGGTATTATTACTATTTTTATCGTTGGTTTTTTGTTTTCAGAAAATCGTTCAGCAGTTAATTGGCGCAGTGTCTTAGGGGCTTTTTGTATCCAAGTCGTTTTTGCTGCCTTTATTTTGTATGTGCCTGTCGGCCGTGTGGTGTTAAATAGTGTTTCTGGCGCAGTATCTGGTGTGATTGATTACGGTCATGAAGGTACATCATTCTTATTTGGTCAGTTGGCTCAATTTAAACTGGGCTTTATTTTTGCGGTTAATGTCTTACCTTCTATTGTCTTCTTTTCGGCATTAATTTCCGTATTATATTACGTTGGCATCATGAAATGGGTGATTCGTGGTATTGGTGGTTTGTTACAACGCTTACTAGGTACTACTCGTACTGAGTCAATGTCTGCGACGGCGAATATTTTTGTCGGTTCTGTAGAGGCTCCATTGGTTGTACGTCCATTCCTTGCGCGAATGACACGTTCTGAATTATTTGCAGTAATGGTAGGTGGATTAGCCTCTGTTGCTGGTGGCACCATGGTCGGTTACGCTGGGTTAGGGGTGCAATTAAAGTATCTTATTGCAGCAAGCTTCATGTCAGCTCCCGCAGGATTGATGATGGCAAAACTGATCGTGCCACAAACTGAAGGTGTACACAGCATGGAAGAAGAAGATGACGGTGAAGAAGATGAACCCGTTAACTTAGTCGATGCAGCTTCTCGTGGTGCTTTGAGTGGTTTACAGATTGCAATGGCTGTGGGTGCAAGTTTATTGGCTGTTATCAGCTTAATTGCCATGGTGAATGGTGGTCTTGGTCATATTGGTCATTGGGTTGGTATTGATGATCTAAGTTTAAATCTGATTTTTGGTTACCTGTTTGCACCTGTTGCTTGGTTAATTGGGGTACCTTGGTCAGAAGCGACAACGGCAGCTAGCCTTATTGGTACTAAAATTGCTGTTAATGAGTTTATTGCCTTTGCTGAGCTAATGAAACCGGAAACGATTGCTAAACTGAGTGAGCATTCTCAAGCGATAGTTACTTTTGCATTATGTGGGTTTGCTAACTTAACCTCTATTGCGATGTTAATGGGTGGGTTAGGCGGCATCGTACCGAAACGTCGCCCTGAAATCGCTCGTTTAGGTATGAAGGCTATTTTTGCCGCAACCTTAGCAAATTTAATGAGTGCAACGTTAGCAGGTTTATTTCTTCCTCTTTAAGAGTAATATATTCACGCTAAGCAATTAAAATAAACAGAGAGCCTAGCTCTCTGTTTTTGCATCTAATAAAAGCACCAATAATGGGAGAAGATCAATGAAATCGGAAAGCGATAAGCTCATTGCTAAGCATGAACAATTAATTCATAGTGATGGTTTAACCGTGTCTTCTCATACTCAACGGGATGATGGTGAATGGATACAGCATTCGTTGATGATAGACGGTTATAATGTGCCTTTTAAATTTAAGCGTAAGTCAAAATATAAAACGCTGACTGGTGCAAAAGTCAATATGACTTATTACGCTGACATCATTGTTGTTGCTGGCTTAGAATTTGAAATAATGAAAGTTGTTCGCATTAAGCGTTATTAATATTAACAAGGAAAAAGAATGAATTGGTATTTTTTAGTTCTTAGTAAATATGCTCAATTTCAAGGGCGTTCCCGCAGAAAAGAATTTTGGTTTTTTACCTTAATTAACGCATTGATAAGTATGGCATGCAGTCTCGTTGATACAACATTACAGCTACCAACCTTGATGGAAGGCTATGGGGTGTTAGCCGCGTTATATGCAGTTTTTGCCTTTATTCCGACAGTAGCTGTTACTGTTCGTCGTTTGCATGATCAAGATCGTACCGCTGGTGGGCGTTAATTATGTTAATCCCAATTGTTGGTATTTTGGTTCTGCTTTATTTTATGGTGCAAAACAGTGCCGAAGGCAGTAACCGTTTTGGTAGTAATCCAAAACAGAATGATAATTCAACACTAAGCGTCTAAATTCGTTGATATCTTAATTAAATGAACATGACCCAGTCTTCGGATTGGGTTTTTTTGTTGAATAGAAACAGAAATAGAATCATTCATTCCATTCCTGAACAATGTGCTTTAGTATGATGCTATTAGCTGACCACACTGTTTTGACCGAAACAGCGATTATATTCTGACCGAATATGGCTAATAAACTGAGTTTCATCGTTTAGGAGTACGATAATGACGCAATACCACCAATATGAACCCCCCTTATCATCGATATCGCATATGTCTTCTTTTAATGCGGTATGTACTGTAATGGCCTTTTTTTCTGCCTCTTATTTTAGTTTCCGATTTAGTAACGGTTCTCTGTAACCGCACTTGTTATTGATTAAAAATCACAGGTTATGACTCATGTATCTGATTATAGATATATGGATTGCTATATCTAACAATAAGAAAAGAGAAAAATATGAATACTAAATTATTAGGAAGTTCGCTGATTATTGCGGGCACAGCGCTAGGTGCTGGTATGCTTGCTATACCGATGGTATTAGCACAGTTTGGTTTGTTATCTGGTTCCTTATTAATGTTACTTATATGGAGTGGCACGACTTACGCTGCTTTATTATTATTAGAAGCCAGTATTAAAGTGGGTGGTGGCTTAGGGATGAACACTATTGCCCGAAAAACATTGGGTAAAGGTGGTCAATTAGTCACTAATGGATTGTTGTATGCATTATTAGTTTGTTTATTAATGGCTTACATTATTGGCGCTGGTGATTTAGTTCAAAAGTTAGCGACTGGTTTTGGTTTTGATCTGTCAATGCTACAAAGCCAGATCACTTTTACTGTACTTGCTGGTTTTATTGTTGCCGCAGGAACTGGCGTCGTTGATAAGCTGAATCGTGTTTTATTTTTAATCATGGTTGCAGTATTAATCATTACCTTATGCGCTTTGATTCCCGGTATGAGTTTTAATCATTTTTTTGAAGCGAGTAATAATAGTAATATTGATTTAATTAAGACCAGTGCAGTATTGTTCACTAGTTTTGGTTTCTTTCCCGTTATACCGTCATTAGTGTCATACAATGATAAAGCAAGCCATAAGCAATTAAGAAATATGGTGTTACTAGGATCATTGATTCCTTTAAGTTGCTATTTACTGTGGTTATATGCGGTTGTTGGTAGTTTATCAGCAGAACAACTGGTTAAATTTGATAATGTTTCGGTATTAATTGATGCATTAAGCACGCGATTCTCTGGTATACATATCATTTTATCGGTATTTACTGGCTTAGCCTTACTAACTTCATTTTTAGGTGTGGCAATGTCATTGTTTGATCAGAATGTGGATCTATTCAGACAGAATCGTGCTGTAACCTATGTTTTGACGTTTATTTTGCCGTTACTTGGCGCGATCTTTGCCGCGAATCAATTTTTAGCTGTCTTAAATTATGCAGGGCTGATTCTTGTTTTTATCGCTGTCTTCATACCGATGTTGATGATTCACAATATTCGCCAAGCGACACCAGTAGAGCAAAGCTCTGACTACCAAGTTGCTGGTGGTTCACTGGCAATGTTGATGAGTTTACTCTTTGGTTGTTTTTTAATTGGCGCTCAACTGATTTAGTGAGTGAGCAACAGACATGAAACGCTCATGATGTTATAAATGGGCGTTTTTTATCTTTAAAATAAAAATTGGAGATATGAGGAGAGTAGGGTAATAGATTGACCGATCTGAAATACCCTTTAAAGCACTTTATATGACCAGTATAAAGTTAAATCACTAATTTATATGAACCGCTTGGAGTACGATGTAATATCGTAAACGATGATAGAATTAGCTGCTGCAATCATACAAAGTTTCAGTAATGAGGGCTATCATCAAGACGTTTTTAGCAACGTGGATTTTTTGCTAAAAGTGTAAAGATTAAATTACACAATCTATGTTTGGGATCTAATCTTACTGTTTTTTTATTAGGTGAGTGATTAGGGTTGTTTTATTTTCTAATAAATTAGAATGGTTGCAGGTAGTTGTAGATGTTATGGGATAAAGCTTTAACAGTTGCTAAAGATGCGAGAGAAGCACAAGTATTGCTGCCTATTGCGACCATGAGCTCAGTGGTTTCTGAGCAGGGAATAGATTTTTTTATTAAGATCATGAATGGTAATCTTACTAAAAAAATACAACAAGGACAGACAGGACATAATCCATTTCTGCCGTATGAAGAGCAAATGTTTGTCGATAATGTTGGGCATGAGCATGTGTGCCTCTTGAATAAATACCCAATAGGAGAACCACACTTACTCATTTGTAGTAAGGCGTTTGTTAGTCAATCTTCTCTACTCGATCTTTATGACTTTTCTGCTTGGATACAAGGGGTAACATATCCCAATGTACTGGGTTTTTTTAACTCAGCATCAGAAGCTGGTGCTAGTCAGCGCCATCGACATATGCAGTTAATGAAGACTGCAGTACCGTTAGAAGAGATGATTCTGTCTGGTAAGCTACCATTTAGGCATAAATTATTTACTTTTGATCGTATTAATAGTGAGAAAGCGTATTTTTGTTACCTGGCGGCAATGCATGATTTAGGACTAACGCCCAATAATGTGACTGTGAATATTAATGAGCCGATAGAATGCTTGCCTTATAATATTCTATTAACTGAGCATTGGATGTTAGTGATCCCTCGATTAACGAATCATATTGGTGATATTTTTGCTAATGCACTTAACTACTCTGGATGTTTTTTAGTTAAAGATCAGCAGCAATATGACTGGTTAACTGATTATGGTTGTTTACGGCTATTAACTGAATGTGTAGCGCCATAAAGGCTATTTAGGGAGTATTATTACTCCCTTTTTATGGTTTAGGCATTTGTATCACGGCTAAGAAACGTTTTGGGTAACCGCTATGATAATAACTCGTTTCAGTGACACCAAAGTGCTTTTTAGACGATGAACTATGAATAAATTTAATTAATCCGGGTTTTACTTCTGTAATAATTCCCGCATGACCTGGTTTTCTTATTTTTAAATTAGTGCCAGTAAAAACAATAAGATCGCCTATTTGTGCATTTTTTAAGGGTATCGATTTATTGAATAACTGTGTGTATGCTGCGGTGGTTCTTGGAATTGAAATGTGAGAGTGTTTGTATACATATTGAATGAAGCCTGAACAATCGAACCCTTTGGGTGTCGTTCCCCCCCAAACATAACGAGTACCAATATATTTCTTGGCGAAATTAATCATTTTTTGTTGTTCTATTGTTGTAATAGGTTTCACTTGATTTGTGTTTTTGTTAGGTAATGCACTGATTTCTTTTATAATATGAGGACTTGCTCTTACATTTGACTCGCAAGATAGAGTGAGTAATAACGATAAAGGTAACATGATTTTGAAATATTTATTCATGGTAATTATAGTTTCTATATTTATAAGATTGATGTGTGATTAGTTTGATAATAAAGATTTATTTGTTGCTGACAATAGATATTAAACATTATTATTATTGATTAATATCAAATTAGATTTTAGTGTTAGGTATAATCTATAATCATTATTAACGTACATTGATTGATAATTGTTTAGTATAACTTTTATCTAAGTGAAAGTTATTTACTATGAAATTTTATATGACATATATAAATGTCACAAGATGTGTTTGGGTACTATTAATATAATGTCAAATAATTTATTAAACACTGTTCATTTTTCTTTTTTGTTGGTAATATTATTATTTACAAAAACAGTATTAGCGACACCGAGTTTAACTATTTGGTCTTCACATCAGAATCGTGATTTTTTAACAGTAATGACGGATAAATATAAAAAAAATCATGATGTTAATATAACAATTATACAGCTTGATCCATCAGAAATAAAAGCGGAAATTTTATTAAGTGCCCAAGATGGCGGTTTACCCGATCTTATTGTTATCCCTTCAGATTTCTTAGGGTTGCATAATCTGATGGATTTATCGACAATCCCTCGTGATTGGTATACAGAATCGTTGACTCCAAGAGTGAAGGCTACTGTAGAATTAGATGGTAAATATTGGGGTATTCCTCTTATTCAGGGTAATTTTTTACTCTTGTATTACAATAAAAAATATGTGACAAAGCCAGCCACAGATTTTAGAAATATTATTTCAGAAAAAAAACAATTTCTAGATAAAAATATTATGCCAATAGGATGGAATTATAATGATATGTATTATTTTATTCCTTTCTTATCTGCATTTAATGGTTGGCCTATCATTGATGGGAAAATTGAGCTGAATACGCCAGCTATGGTTGAAGCGCTAAAATATTATCGTTCTTTGGCTGTGCAAGGGATTGTTAATCGTAACTGTGATTACCGTTGTTCGCAGCTAGATTTTATCAAAGGAAAAAGTGCATATTCTATTAATGGTGATTGGGCATATCATGATTTAAAAGTGATGCTTGGTGATAATCTTGGTGTAGCCGTATTACCTAAAGTAAATGGTAAAACGATGCATCCTATGTCTAGCACATTTGTATTGGCCGTACCTAGCAATTCACAACACTCAAAAGAAAAACAGGAATTAATTAAAGATTTTGCTGAATTTGTTCAACAACCCAAAAATCAGCATGCGGTATATGAAAAAACCAAGTTATTACCAATCTCAATGACGTATTATAGGCAACTTAGACAGAAAGCGACCGGAGATAATTTAGTTATGTTTCATCAAATGGCACTAACAAAGCTTATGCCATCAACGTTGAATATGGCTATTTCATGGCAGGCTATCGCTATAGGTTTTCAGCGTTATCAAGCAGGTGCAACAGCTGAATATGCTGCGGCACATATGCAGAAAATGGCAATAAAACAGATTCAGCACTTGGATTATAATTGATGAAGTTACGCTTAAAATCATCATTAGCATTGTTAATGTTAATTATTGCTGTTGTACCTGCTGCAATTGTTGGAGGATTACTTCTAAAGCAGCAATCCGATGTGGAAGCGAATTACCGTATTGGCATGTTAGATCGACTATCTAATACTATTGAACAAGAATTTGATTATCGTTTTTCTTTATTGTCGACAAGTTTAGATGTGCTATCACGAGATAGACTATTTGTGCAGGCGATTGATAATTTCTTTCTTGCGGGCCATGTAAGTTCTTCGCTGGGGACATTGGTTAAAAATACACCATTAATTCAAGCTGCTTACTTAGTTGATGATCAATGGTCGGAAGTTGAAAGCTACAATGGGATTCATGGTTTATCTTCTTTTTTAAAATTAAAAGATCTTCTTACGTATCGTTTATCAACTAACAATGGTAAAGGTCGCCAGTGGGTATTTTATTATAACGATGAAGATTTGATGCCGAAAAAGTTTAATCCAACACGGCGAGGAATTATCATTGGCGTTCCTATTTTTCAATCGATGACGAATGGCTTAAAGCGTATTCCTTTGGGGTATTTAATAATAGTTGTCCCAATTGAAAATATCGTTAAGGTATTACGACCTTATTTAAAAGATGGGGAACGTGTTGTCTTTCAAAATCATCGCTCTGATTTGATGGATCATGATGGTGATATGAGTGAGATTGTTATTGCTCAAGGAAAAATAGATCAAAACACACCAACAATACATAAAACAATCAATATAAAATTAGAAAATAAATATATTTCAGAGCCGATCCAATACACAATGAAAGTATATATGGATAAATATCTAGGTGAGAATCCTTATATAAATTCTTTAAAATATATATCATTATTTGGTGTGATTATTATTCTTTTGTCACTTTTTAGTGCGGGTTTGACCTATCGTTGGATTGCGCGTCCATTGGGTGGGCTAATGGATGTTGTGAGGGCCTATTCTCGAGGTGAATACAAAAGCTCAAATAAACAATTACGCTTTGCTGAATTTTTTATGGTTGAGCGACTTATTCGAAATATGGCAAAAACGATTCGAGCTCAAATGGCCGATTTAGCCGCGACGAATAAAGAGTTAAATGCTGCTTATTTAGAAAAAGAACAAGCTAACTTGCAATTGGTTAATTTCAATGATGAGTTAGAACGAAAAGTTGAAGAAAAGACCTTAGCGTTGAGTCGATCATTATTGCGAGAAGAAAATCGCCGATCGATGTTGCAATCATTATTATCATTTAGCCATGAACTTCAATCTGGCGATATTATAGAAACAGTAATGACACAAGTGGTTGCTCTATACCCGATGGCTGGTTGGGCAATGAAAAGCTATACTGGGAATAAGGGAATATGGGCTTGTGAAAACATAGACCAATCTCGCTTAGAAAATCAAGATATACAGCCTGAAAGTCATTATAGTGATTATTATTGTGTACCAAATAACGGTAAGTATTTGCATTGTTTTAAAGTTAAAAACAGTCAGAACGACATTGTTGGCATGATAGTGATGCAATATATACAATTAGAACATGATGATTTTGAAGTTATTTCTCTATTTATTCGTCAATTAGCTACTGAATTAGAAGGTCGACTATTAAATGAAGAATTAGCGCGTATTGCGATTACTGATTCATTGACCGGACTTGCAAATAGAAAAGCTTTTGATAAAGATTTAGAAGAGCATATACAATTAATTAATCGGTATCCTGATCGTCATTTTGGTTTGTTCATGCTTGATGTTAATGGACTGAAACGAGCAAATGATCAACATGGTCATAGTATGGGTGATGCGTTATTAATTGAAACCAGTAAGTTATTAGTTGAAACCTGTCGATTGACAGATAAGGTTTATCGTCTTGGTGGTGATGAATTTGCCATTATTTTAGAGGCCGGTGATTGTGACAGCTGTGACATTTTATGGCGTCGATTAGAAACAGTACGCGATCAAATTAACTATGCTAGTTTACCAAATGGAAAACAGGTTGAAATTCATTTTGCTGTTGGGTATGCCAGTACTGATCAATACTCAGCAGAGCAAGTTTGTTTAGTTGCAGATAAAGCAATGTATAAAGATAAACGTCATTTTTATGAACAAACAGGAATTGGACGATAATAAACATAACCACTGCGATAATATGGATTATTGCAGTGGTTTTTTATAAGTAAAATACTTATTTATGATTTGAGAAGTTATCACCCTTCGCCATGCGATCATATAAAATCACATTAACTGCTGCTGCCAGATTCATACAGCCTTTTGTTGGGACGTAAATAGTTTCACGACAAAAGTCAGTAATTTCTTTTTTTAATGTGCCGTCTTCAGGACCAAAAATATAAAATGCACGTTTTGGATGTTTATATTCAGGTAATGGTTTTGCATCATCAATTAAATCAACGGCAACAGGTACACAGCCGACAGGAATAATTGCTTTTAGATCTTCAACACCAATTAATGGAATATCAAGCGCAACATTTTTGGTATCAGTACAAAACTGTGCAGCGTGATCATAACGAGTGCCAGTATAAAAGACAGAGTTGACACCATAACAACCCGCTGCTCGCATAACCGAACCGACGTTTTCAGGTGTTTTGGGGTTAAAAAGGCCTACGCAAGAGTAACCCTGACTTTTTTTGCTCATATGTACATCTACTTTAGAAATTGTGGCGGGATTGTATACCTAAAGACGTTATTTTTGCAGTAGGTACCATTATTTAGAAGAGAACAAAACAGGAACTTAGGGTCCCTGTTTTTAAGTGACGTTTTATTTACCGCAACATTTTTTATATTTCTGACCACTGCCACATGAGCAAGGATCGTTACGGTTAGGTGTTTTATCAAACACTGTTGTCGTAGGTTTGTTTAATGTTGCAGTAAGATCCACAATATCTTCTTCAACGTCAGCATTAATTGTAAATGTTGCAAAAAGCTGTTGCTCTGCAAGCTCTACTTCTAATTCTTGTTGGCGTTCTTCAGTATTCACTATCAATGTGAGCGGATTGGTTTCCGTGCCAAGTTTAGTTTCGCGCTTCGTGTTGTAGCCACAGCTGCTGTGTTTTGGCTTCTTTTCGATGCGACCTTTATAGAAAAATTTAGACATGGGATAACCTGCTTGCTATGAAATATTCGCGCATCATTCGTGAATGGGTACGCTTAATAACTAAAAAGCCACCAAAGTTAAGGTGGCTGAAATTGCGGGCATAATAACCGCCATTGTGTGTGTTATCAAGCGTTGAGCAAGCGCTTCAGTAATAAAAGTCGGTGGGTGTTCTGATCAAAAATAGGATATATGGTGTTTTTTCATTGGTCTTTGTTGAAGTAAACGATTGCATTGTTATTATCATCTCTTCTACACTTAAACGGTTTTAATCAAACACCGCTGTGAAACGGTGTGTTGCTTACACTTATTATATAGACGAAAAAACCTATCAAATTAATAGGTTTTTTCGTCTATCACTGCTGATAATAATTGTTAATATACTCAATATATAAAAGAGTAAATAATGATAAATTGTCTGATATGTTAGTGTATTAGCGATAAATACAATGATTAGATGTAACATATTGACTGATAAGATTATTAATGTATAACAAAAATTTTCAATTTTTATCACGAAAAATGCATAAAAAATTGAAAATTACGGCATAATAACGCCCGTTATACCAAGCAATTGATTGCTGTACCAGATCGAATGATCTGTAAATAAATGGGAACATTACATGGTTAAACCAGAAAATAACGCAATTGTAATTTTTGGTGCGTCAGGCGATTTGACTCATCGAAAACTAATCCCTGCGTTCTATCATTTATACGCTAATGGTTTATTGCCAGAAGATTTCGCTATTTTAGGTGTTAGTCGTACGGCATATAGTGATCAGGAATTTCGTGATAAGCTTCGTTCTGCATTAGAAGAAAATGAAAAAACAGATGCGGCGATATTAACGAAGTTTTGTGAGCATTTATATTATCAGGCATTGAATACTTCTGATGCTGAACAATATGGCGTATTAAAGCAGCGCTTAGATGTCTTTAAAGATACTCACCATACACATGGCAATGCTGTCTTTTATCTCGCAACGCCACCGAGTCTTTATGGTGTAATTCCTGAGTGTCTTGCTGCTCATGGTCTTAATGATGAAGCGGATGGCTGGAAAAATCTTATTGTAGAAAAGCCATTTGGTTATGATCTTGAATCGGCTATTTCTCTTGATAAACAAATTCACGCATGTTTCCAAGAACATCAAATTTACCGCATTGACCACTACTTAGGTAAAGAGACAGTACAAAACTTACTTGTCTTCCGTTTTGCTAATGGCATGTTTGAACCATTATGGAACCGTAATTTTATTGATTACGTTGAAATTACTGCATCTGAAGCCTTAGGCGTTGAAGATCGCGGTGGTTATTATGATGGTGCGGGTGCGGTACGTGATATGTTCCAAAACCACCTATTGCAAGTTCTAGCAATGGTAGGTATGGAATCTCCAGCAGCTATTAATGCTGATTCGATTCGTGATGAAGTGGTTAAAGTGATGCAAAGCTTTAAGCCTTTATCAGAAGATGATTTGACTAACAATTTAGTCTTAGGTCAATACACTGAATCTGATGTTCGTGGTAAGCATCTACCAGGTTACCGTCAAGAGCATGGCGTTAATACTGATTCACGCACAGAAACGTATGTTGGTATGAAGATGTTTATTGAGAACTGGCGTTGGAATGGCGTACCATTCTACGTTCGTACAGGTAAGCGTTTACCGACACGTGTAACAGAGGTTGTTATTCATTTTAAGAAAACACCGCATCCAGTATTTGCAGCTAAATCAGCTGAAAATAAGTTGATTATTCGTATTCAACCCGATGAAGGCATCTTAATGAGTTTTGGTTTGAAAAAACCAGGTGCAGGTTTTGAGACGCAAGAAGTATCGATGGATTTCCATTACGATAAACTTGAATCAATGAATATGCTAACAGCTTATGAGCGTTTATTGTTAGATTGCATGAAACAAGATGCAACCTTATTTGCCCGTACTGATGCAGTAAAAGCTTGTTGGAAATTTGTTCAACCTATTCTTGATCATAAAGAACAACCTGAGCACTTATTTGGTTACGCAGCAGGAACATGGGGACCAAAAGAAGCCGATGAACTGTTAATTAATGATGGTCGTCAATGGCGCTTCCCATGTAAGAATTTAGCTAATACTGATTATTGTGAGTTATAAGCATGATGAATTATAAAGTATTTGCGACGCCACAAGATGTAGTGATTTCTCTTGCTGAAACCATGCAAGCGATGAGTTTACAATCTCAAGCGGTACATATTTCCTTATCCGGTGGCAGTACGCCTAAATTGTTATTCAAAGTATTAGCGCAAGCGCCTTTTGCTGACAGTATTCAATGGAATAATCTTCATTTCTGGTGGGGTGATGAGCGTTGTGTTGCTCCAACCGATGCTGAAAGTAATTTTGGCGAAGCAAATGACTTGTTATTTAAGCACGTTACAATTCCAGCAGCAAATATTCACCGTATTCGTGGTGAAGCAGAGCCTATTGCTGAATGTGCACGTTTTGCAGCAGAGATGGATGCAGTGATTCCACATAAACAGGGATTACCAGCATTTGATTGGATTTTATTAGGCATGGGTGGTGATGGCCATACTGCTTCTTTATTTCCACATCAGACCAATTTTGATGATCCTGCATTAGCAGTGATTGCCACTCAACCACAAAGTGGCCAGCAACGTATTTCAAAAACAGCGCGTTTACTTGAAAATGCTGACCGTATTACTTATTTGGTATTGGGTGAAAGTAAGGCTGAAGTCTTATTTGAAATAAATAGTACGCCGGCAGAGATGTTAGCTTATCCTGCCGCAAAAATTAAAGCCTCTCATGGCGAAACAGAATGGTATTTAGATGCAGCAGCTGCAAAGTTGCTAGCACAAGGAGAATAATATGAAAGGCGATATTGGTGTTATTGGTTTAGCTGTTATGGGTCAAAACTTGATCCTTAATATGAACGACCATGGTTTTAAAGTTGTTGCGTTTAACCGTACCGTTTCTAAAGTAGAAGAATTCCTTGAAGGTCCTGCAAAGGACACTAACATTATCGGTGCGACATCATTAGAAGACTTGGTCTCTAAACTAGAATCACCACGTAAAATCATGTTAATGGTTCGTGCTGGTGATGTTGTCGATGCATTTATTGACCAACTTGTACCGCTACTAGATAAAGGCGACATCATTATTGATGGTGGTAACTCAAACTATCCAGACACTAACCGTCGTGTTGCAGCCCTTGAAGCAAAAGGCTTATTATACGTAGGTTCTGGTGTTTCTGGTGGTGAAGAAGGTGCTCGTTTTGGTCCTTCAATCATGCCTGGTGGTTCTGAAGCAGCATGGCCTGCAATCAAACCTATCTTTCAAGCAATCTCTGCAAAAACAGCAGCAGGTGAGCCTTGTTGTGATTGGGTGGGTAAAGACGGTGCTGGTCACTTCGTTAAGATGGTTCACAATGGCATCGAATACGGCGACATGCAGTTAATTAGCGAAGCATACCACTTCATGAAGTCTGGTTTAGAGCTGTCTCATGATGAAATGCAAGCTATTCTTCAAGAATGGAATAAGACTGAGCTAGATAGCTACTTAGTTGAAATTACAGCTGAAATTCTTGGTTATAAAGATGAAGATGGTCAGCCTCTTGTTGAAAAAATTCTTGATACTGCGGGCCAAAAAGGTACAGGTAAGTGGACAGGTATTAATGCACTAGATTTAGGCATTCCACTAACACTTATTACTGAAGCAGTATTTGCGCGTTGTGTTTCTTCAATGAAAGAGCAACGTGTTGAAGCAGAAAGCTTATTTGGTAAAACAATTGCTAAAATTGATGGCGATAAGAAAGAGTGGGTTGATGCATTACGTCAAGCACTACTTGCATCAAAGATCATTTCTTATGCACAAGGCTTTATGTTAATCCGTGAAGCATCAGAAGAGTTTAACTGGGATCTAAACTACGGCAACGTGGCACTTATGTGGCGTGGTGGTTGTATTATCCGTAGTGCATTCCTAGGTAATATTCGTGATGCATACGATACAAACCCAGAAATTAAATTCTTAGGTTCAGATACTTACTTTAAAGATATCCTATTAAGCAGCATGCCTGCATGGCGTAAAGTAGCATCAAAAGCGATGGAAATTGGCCTACCAATGCCAACAATGACATCAGCATTAACCTTCCTTGATGGCTACACAACAGCAAGCTTACCTGCGAACATGATTCAAGCGCAGCGTGACTACTTCGGTGCTCACACCTATGAGCGTATTGATCAGCCTCGTGGTCAGTTCTTCCATACGAACTGGACGGGTACTGGCGGTAATACAGCATCTACTACTTACGACGTATAATGTCTAAGTAATCGATATAATTAAGCCATCGTTTTTACGGTGGCTTTTTTTATGCATGATGTATTGTGATGAATCTAGATTTAACTTGCTATACGTTGGCAATAGAGTAATGCGCGTAATTCCATATTTTCAGCTTCAAGCGCCACTATTTGTTTATGAGCTTCTGTGCGCATATCTTCATTTGTTTTTCGTGTTT
Source organism: Photobacterium sp. NCIMB 13483 (assembly GCF_003025475.1). NCBI lineage: Bacteria > Pseudomonadati > Pseudomonadota > Gammaproteobacteria > Vibrionales > Vibrionaceae > Photobacterium > Photobacterium sp. NCIMB 13483. The sequence goes on along the minus strand of NZ_PYLV01000003.1, from coordinate 48,844 downwards.
TTTCAAAAATATCGCTCAGGGCACTAAACAATTCTTCTCCAGCAAGCAGCATTTCTTTGCCGCTAATTTCAATATTATAAGAACGTAATAAATCACGAGCATAAGTGGTTAAGTCACCTTTGGCGCGACCAATTTCTTTGTCAATTAATGGGCAAGTGTGAGGGTAGGAGAAACCTGACATATTTTGTACCTTTAAAGTCAAATATCCATAAAAGATAATTGTTATAAACCTCCGTGCCTATGAGATAATTTTCGCTTACATTTTTAAATTGATCAATATATGCACAATAAGTTTGACAAAAAACAAACAAACGTCTCTTTTTTGATACAAATTAGTCAGTAATACTGCTGTTGGGTGAAGCATTAATCTATGTTGATGAGTGCTAATTACGGTGATTTGTTGGTAAAAATAAACCCTCGTATCGATTAAGAGTACGAGGGCTTAAATATCACACTAAAATCAAATAATTAACTTACTTCAATCGGGCCACCAAAGGCGGTTACTGGTGGTAATTCACCTTTGAATTTCTCAATATTGACTAAACACGTTTGGGCACTGGTCGCTTGCGCCAATTCGGATGTTGGTATATCCATGGTTAGAGTATTTGGATCGCCATAGGTATCAATCGCACCAATCTTCTCATTTAATGGCCCGTACCATGCACCTTCTTCTATACGAACGACGCCTTGTGGGTAGCTGTCTGTGATAACAGCACCTGCAAGTAGTTGACCGCGATCGTTAAACACACGTACAACGTCACCGTCTTTGATGCCTTTAGCAGTAGCATCTTTTGGGTTGATATAGACAGGTTCACGGCCTTGGACGGTATACGTCGCGCGGAATTCATCGGATTCACACATTTGTGAGTGCAAGCGTTTGTCAGGGTGACAAGATTGCATCCAGAACGGATGTTTATCTGAGCCCGGACCACCATGTGAACGTTCTGTCTTTTCAAACCACATTGGGTGACCTTGACAGTGTTCATAGCCATAACGAGCAATTTTACGGCTGGATATTTCAATGAAACCTGACGGTGTGCCTAGCGCATTTATTTCTGGATCTTGACGGAAATCGGCATGTCGAACCCAGGGCTTACCGGTGCCAAAATCTAGGAATCCTTGCTCCCAGAAAACATCAAATTCTGGCATGTCGAATTTGCCTGCATTAGCTTTTCGGCAATCGTTATACAGCATTTGAACCCATTGCATTTCATCCATACCACGGGTGTATTCTTTATTTTTACCAAAACGACGTGATAATTCAGTGAAAATATCAAAGTCAGTTTTTGATTGGTACAGTGGGTCAACTAACTTTTGCATTGCGATTAAGCCACGGCCACTGTATGAGCCCATAACGTCAATATCGTTACGTTCAAACTGAGTACATGCAGGGAGTACAATATCAGAGAAACGACAGGTCGCCGTCCATGCAAAATCAATCGTTACCACGGTTTGTAATTTTTGGAACGCTTGTTTCATGCGGTTACGATCTTGGTGGTGATGCCAAGGGTTGTTACCGCTGATCACCATCATTTTGTAATCAGGCAGAATCACTTTAGAACCATTGTATTTAATTTCTTTACCCGGTTCTAAAATACAATCAACGAAGCGTGCGACAGGGATAGTACGACTATAACCATTGAAGTCGTTGTTATCCCATTTTGGTTTTTGCCCCTCATCCACGTTACGAGGAAAACCGCCTGGTGCTGCAAAGCCTGTTGATGGGACACCAATACCGGAGTAATGATGGCCATAAGAAATACCGCCGCCAGGTAAGCCAATTTGTCCTACCATCGCAGCAATAACGGCACCCATCCAGTAAGGTTGCTCGCCGTGTTCTTGACGTTGAATACACCAACCAAATAGAATTTGAGTACGCTCTTTAACCAGCATACGAGCAAATTCACGGATTTGATCAGCGGGTACGCCACAAATTTCAGCTGCCCATTCTGGTGTTTTCTCAATGTTATCTTTAGTGTCACCTTTGACATAACCAATAAACTCATCAAAGCCCAAACAATACATTTTGATGAATTCTTTATCATAAAGATTCTCAGTGTAAAGCGTGTGTGCTACACCCAACATAAACGGTACATCTGTCTGCGGGTGAAGGTAAAGATGCGTGTTTTCTAAGTAACGTTGGGTCTTGTTTTTAACCGGATCAACCGAAATAACATTGATCTCACCTTTAGCTACTTTTTCTTTTAGTTGCGCAAGGTAAGGGTAAGACTCATGCGTTTCACAGTTCCAACCTACTTGGAGGTTTTTAACCGGATCGTTAGCCCATAAAATAATGTTCTTACTGTTGTCTAAAATTTCAGACCATGACGTACCTTGAGCATATACTTCAGTCGAACCTAGCACATAAGGCATTATGGTTTGGCCTGCACCTGTTGAGTAGTCGCCAACTTTGGTGATGTAATTACCGTGCATACCGACAGCACGTTGCATGTGACTGGTACAGCTATGGAATTGACCCGTTTGACGCCAGCCTGTTTGACCTGCGTGGAGCGCCCATGGACCGTAATCTTTTTGAATACGCTCTAATTCACGGTAGAACAAATCTAAGGCTTCATCCCATGTCACACGTACAAAACGATTATTACCGCGTGTTTCGCCACTAAACTTGTGCTTTTTAAGCCAGTCTAGACGTACCATTGGGTAACGAACGCGTGATGGATTATAAATAATCCCCTTGATGCCTTTTAGCATTTCAGTTGGGTTTTTATCTATTTCAATCGCTTCAATTTGTTGCACTTTACCTGCATAAATTTGTGCACGAAAAGCACCCCAGTGAGATCCAGAATAACGCCATGTTCCTTGACCTATTTGATCGTCTGCAAACACTTTTGATGATGCGAGTAGGCTTGGGCCTATAACTGTCGCTGCACTTGTTGTAGCAAGGCCTTTAAGAAAACTTCTTCTTGATACTGACATATTTATTTTAACTCCATCAAAACTTAGTGCTGTGCATCAGAAAAATCAGATGAATGCTTCTGTAGGTACTTCAACACAATAGCTTCGCTATCACGGTCAAAGTTTACAAATGCTAGCATACCGTTAAACATGCCCGGCCATGTGTTTGCATCAAAATGCGCTTCAGCTGGTTGGGTGTGACATACAGAACAGTTGGTGGTGTAAGCTGTTTTTGCTTGTGCCCATACTGGTGTGATGTCATTCACTAATGAGTCTTTAGGCATCCATACTTTAGCGGTAACACGCTGCCAAGGAAGGCCTGTTAGGTCATCGACTTTCTCTTCATATTTATCAACAACTTTATCATTTTGAGCTGATTCTTTAAGTAGAGATGCAACCGGAATATTCATTCCGAAATCTTCCTGAATCACACGACCATAGCCTTTATCTTTACGCCAACCTGCAATCTCAACTTCTACTGCATTATCTGTTTCATCAATGACTTTAACGCCAGATGCTGGATTTAGAATACCCGCTTCAACAGTCATTGCTTTATCTTCATAAACAGGTAAGAAGCGAACGCTATAAATCTCTTCACCTTTGCTGTAATCAGTACCATGAGAAAGTTGGACTAGTTCTGACACCATGCCACCACTGGTATCCATATCTTTTGGTAAGTGGTGAGCAATACCTTTATGACAATCAACACAGCTTTGATCTCGCTCTGCTGCATTTTTCATTTGAACGCGTGCAACAGGGGACATTTTTTCGAAGTCCATACCTTTGTAATCATGGCAATCACGACATTCTTGTGAGCCATTGGCTTTAAAGCGTTCCCATTCATGCTGTGCTAGCACAATTCGGCGATCTTCAAATTTTTCAGGGGTATCAATGAATCCAGCAAAATGGGCAAAGACTTCTTTGCTTGCTTGAATTTTACGTGAAATTTTGTCAGTCCAATCATGAGGGACATGGCAATCAGGGCAGGTTGCTCGAACACCTGAACGGTTCTTATCATGAATAGTATTAACGTATTCAGGCACGACATTATCGGCATGACAGCTTACACAGAATTCTTCAGTATTCGTTTTTTCAAGGGCCGTATTAAATCCGCCCCAGAAAATAATACCCGCAACAAAACCGCCAAGGGCTAAAACACCAAGGCTAATATGAACGCTTGGGCGTGATAGAGTCAGCCAAGCTTTTTTTAAAAATGCTTTCATTATTATTGTTTCTCTTTAAATGATGCTTGTAGTGTGAAGTAGGGGATCAACCACCGTGACCGGGAGGACCAAAGACAAACAATTGCAACATCCAAACTGTGAAACCATAACCACCAACGAAAATGACACTTAAAATAGGGAACAGGAAAATGGTAATAAAAAGGAACATTTTCCATTCGCGGCTACGTGTTTTCTTGGCAGTAGCATCAGTAATACTGCTCATAAAACCTCCTAAAATATGGTTAAAGGGAAAGTTATTTCTTATAAATAGTTATATCAATTTTAATTTCAATATGATCATAAAGTAGACCGCTGTACTTATTCAATTATTAAATGCGTAATTCTGTTATTAAAATAGTATTTTTTTGAATTTAAACTTAGTTATTAATACTAAAAATACGTATGTATAAATTAATTATTATTTAAGTGTAATTATTACAATAAAATCCAAGAGCCAACTTGTGGTAATGTTGTATTTTTGTTTGTTTTATTGGTGCTTATTGGGTGTGATTGTTGGTTATTGCGATGCTATTAATGGTTTGTGTTGATTGAAAATTGAAGGATTGGTAATGGAAGAAGTGTTTTGTTAATGATTTTACGTAATCTAATATGAATAGAGTCGTAATTAAAGGCTTAATATGAATGGAGTTGTTAATAATACGGGATAGAAAAGAGAGCTATCAGATAGCTCTCGAATAAATATTAATCAATTAATTGATATTCTTGGCGTAATATATCAATAATTTCACTCTTTGGATCTTGGCTTAGAGTAATTGGCTGTCCGGTGATTTTTTCTGCGATATTGGTGTAGATTTTAGATATCTGCATTAATATATCTTGAGGGAGCGCATTCTCTGTCGCTAGTGCAAAACGTTCAGGCATACGTTCTTTATTTAATAAAATATCTGGATCTGGAAAGTAATTAAGTAACACTTGACGGAAATCTTCTTTGGAATTTTCAACGATCTGTCCGTCACGATAAGCGGCACCATCCCAAATTCGTGATGAATCTGGTGTACCCACTTCATCCATATAGATAAGTTTTTCATTACCGTTAGCATCTGTAACGTAGCCAAATTCAAATTTAGTATCGACAAAAATTTGGTCTAATTTTGCTAATTCGTGACTAATAACTGTAAATCCATCGGTTAATAGTTTTTCGTAATAGTTAATATCATCAGTATTTCGGAAATTAAAGGCTTGGTAGTTATTGATGAGATCTTGACGAGTCACGTTAACATCATCCGCTTCAGGCACATTAGGGATGTCTTTTAGGATACCTTTGGTTGAGGGGGTCATTAGAAGCTCTGAAAGTTTTTGATCTTTTTCTAGACCTTCTGGTAGTTCGATACCACAGAAATTGCGTTCACCTTGCGTGTATGATCGCCACATTGAACCTGTGATGTATTGACGACAAATAGCTTCTACCATTACAGGTTTTGCTTTTTGTACAATCCAGACAAAAGGATGGGGAATATCAAGAATATGGCTATCGGCTAAGCCATTATCTTTAAAGAGTTTAAACCAATGATTTGAGATTGCATTAAGTGCCGCGCCTTTACCGGGAACACCTTTCAAACCACCTTCACCATGCCAAATACAGTCAAAGGCGGAAATGCGATCACTGATAATCATAATTGCAAGAGGCGCATCAGGTTGAACGTTGTAGCCTTTTTGTTGAATTAGACGACGACTGTCTGCGTCTGTTAGCCAATAAACAGAGCGTACTTTTCCACTGTGAACGGGTTTATCGGTACGGATGGGCAGGTCGTCATTGACGGCAAGAACTTGATCAGCAAGACTCATGGTGAAATTCCTATTTCAAAATGATGGCATCGAAATACAGAGTGTTTAAGATAAACATTACCTCAAGCACTCATCTTATTAAGCATAATACTCGGTTCATTGTACGACTACCAGTAAAAAAGCAAACGATTGCTTTTTGGTTTAAAATGGTGACAAATGTAAAGTATGGTAATGAAATATCATACTTTACATTATGAGATAGTGTTTTATTGGGGATTAAAAACGTTGATAAAAGGCATGTAAATCACGGGGCGTAATATAAAACATGTGCAATAACCATTGTTTAGTATCGTCCAGGTTGAACCAGACAGGTGTAAATTGGAAATGACTCCAATTTGTGACAACTTGTAGTGCACCATCATAACTTGGTGCTAGATCAAATAAGATAACAATGGCGATAACCTGAGCTAGGCTAATGAACGGTTTGGTAAAGGCAAAAGGTTTAAGTGCGGTGCCAAATGATGATTTAAAGCGTTTGTTTGATAGATCGACGCTGTATATTTCATCAAGGACTAAATGTACGATGCCGCCAAGTAGAACAAACCCGCCAGCAAACCAACTATCAGTCGCTGTATGCCCCAATAAGACGCAAATATGGACACAACAGAGTGCAATAAGAGTCACAAATGAAATCGAGTGACATGCGCCACGGTGAACCGTACAACGGTCAAATACCGCTTTGCCAAAATAACGAATAGTAATAAACAATGAGATGACATACAAAATCAACTCAAGCATTGCGACATGGGTGTAAATATGGCTGATGAGTAAAAAACAACAAAACCCAGCCAGAAGTGTAAACAATGCTTTCATCGACGTTGAGTGGTCTGAATCAATGTCAGGTAGAAGCCCACCGATGGTGCCAAAAAAAGTCATCCATAGTGCAATGCTGGGGCTAATATGATCAGCCGACAACAATGTAGTTGCTGTTAAACCACTAACAATTGCTGCAATTGTGAAATGGGTCGAGAAATTTGCCAAGAAAAATGAATTCCAACTGGATACATATACAGGTATTTATCACTGTTAGTTATCTTAGTTCAATATTTATCACACTTTTAATGTAATTTATGAAAGTGATTGAGTGAAAAAGAATCATTTTAGTTTTTAGTTGCAATTAGGGTGAATAAATTGCTTTCTCAATTTGAAGCTGAAAGGAGTAAAGAGAGTAGCTGTATACGCTTTAAAAGGTCACAGCTACTTGAAATTAAAGCAGGTAATCTTAACCTGTAATCAATGCTGAAATGATGCCGATAATACCACCAAAGACTCCGCCCCAAATAACCAGCCAACCCAGGTGTTCGCTAATCATTTTTTCTACCATTTCTTTGACCATTTTAGGGGTAAGTTCATTTAAACGTTGGTCAATAATATCTTCAATTTTACTTTCAATATCATGCAATGTTTCAGGTTTGGCTAATTGTTGTTTCAGTGCTGTTTTAAAATTATCTTGTTCACTGATTTCTGTTACTGATAGCTGCATTTTCTCAATAAAAGGTTCACGTAATGGTTCCATGGCTTCTGGGCCACCCATCATGGTGATCATGCCGCCAAAGGATGAATTCATGATCACATCCAGTAATGAATCAAAGGTTGGTGCAAAATCAATTTTGCTGATAATTGGTTGCATATCCAGCACGGTTGAGTGGTCGGTATCTTGGCTTAAAAAGCGACTAATGTTTTGTTGAGTAAAAAACTGCTCCATCATTAGGTTTTTAATGGCTAGTTTAAACGCTTCAAAGCGAGCAGGGATAACACCTGAACCATAAAGACCGGGTACTTTTTCAAATAACATATAAATGGCAAGCCAGTTTGTTAATGCACCGGAAAAAGCAAATAAGCCACAGTAAAGAATGATATGTTGATTACTAATATAACCAATGAATAAGAGAAGAAGAGAGAGCACATTGGTCATTAAGCTTTTATTTTTTATCATGATGTAGTTCTTAGTAGTAACACCGATTGAAACGGCAAATAAAGACAGTCAATGGCGCATAGCCACCAATAATGGAGCCGAATTTTAACAATAGATAGTGACCAATGCCAGATTTTGCTGGGCTACACCATCTTTGATTACACGATGTTTGGTAGATAAAGGAGTGTGGATGTAATGTCATGTTTTACGATTTAAACTTTATATGGCAATTGCTATACTCGTTTGCTATGCGTTTATTGCCTTACTGAGTATTTTTAATGACCCGTTTTACTGCTGAACAAACTGCTTTTATTCATCATCAGTCAGGTAACGCACTTTGTGTTGCTGGTGCGGGAACGGGGAAAACAACAACCTTAGTCGGTGTTGTAGAACATAAATTACAATCAATCGCAGCAGAACAAATGTTGGTATTGATGTTTAACCGTGATATTCGCACCGATTTTAAGGAAAAGTTAGCACAGATCCCGTTAGCCGCGCGCGTGCCTGTCCATACTTTTCATAGCTTTTGTTTTCAGCTATTAAGACAGTCGGGGTATCTATCTGCGACGGGTTATCAAATTGATTTTAATAATGGTGATAGTGATAAAACCATTGCTAAACTTGTCTTACGGCAAATGGCGGTACAAGAAAAATCGTATCAAAAACAACAAACGTTTAAAGATCCTCGCACTATTGAATTGTTAATGAGCTTTATTGGGTTAGTCAAAGCACATATGTTGCCGCCCAAAGAGGTATTTGATCTCTCTGAAATTAATAGAGAATATGCCTTTATCATTGAAGCATTTTGGAACTTTGAAACTGTACGTAAAGAGCGTAAACAGCTATTTTTTGATGATTGGTTGGTAGAAACTATACAGTTATTAAAAAATGATCAAGCTCTATGCCATTACTATCATCAGCAAATTAAATTTATGATGGTTGATGAGTTCCAAGATATAAACACCGCGCAATATCAATTGTTGAAATTACTATTATCACCACAAGCTCAGTTAGTTGCGGTAGGTGATGTTGATCAGTGTATTTATAAATGGCGGGGTAGTGCTCCACAATTCATGCTTAATTTTGAACAAGATTTTGCGCCAGCAACGACATATAGTTTGTCGCATACGTTTCGATTTGGGCATAGTTTAGCATTAGCGGCTAGCCATTTAATTGCTAATAATAAACAAAGATTTCATGACTTTCAGACCATTGCGCATAAATCTGTTGCGGATACTGCTGTGGATGTTATTGGTACCGCTCGCCAAGTGGGAGAAATTGCGCAATCAGTGGCTGATTTTATTCAACAAGGTGGTCAACCTGCTGAAGTGGCTATTTTAGTTAGACGTTGGTCACAGGCGATGTTATTTGAGTTAGCTTTTTTAACAAAGAAAATACCTTACCATATGCCGATCGGTTCGGTGTTAACACACAGTCGTGAAGTAAAGTTGTTAATGGACGTTATGATATTAGCAACGGGGCGTTTTTTAATATTAGCGGATAACGATAAAGCCAATTTATTGTTTAATTTATTATCTTTTCCACACTGCTATGTACCTAATAAAAGTTTACGCCCATTGTGTGAGTCTTTATCACAGCGGCCAAGTAACGAATGGCTTAGTTTAATAAAGCAAACTGAAAAAATTCAACCTACATTAAATCTAGAAACGTTTAAAGATCGGATTGAATTATTATTAATGCTGCAACGAAAAGGAAAGTTTAAAGCGCTGGCGGTTTATAAGCAATATCGTCGAGACAGTGAACTTGATAATTGGATTTGGAAAACAGAAGCAACGGCAACGGAAATAGAAGAAGCCGTTGAACGTTTAGACAGTGTTGAAACCGTATTAGAATCAATGGATCAAAACTGCGATAAAGCTTTACAGTATTTTGAATATTATACTCAACAGTCTGCAGCTGAAAACCAATCACACCAAAATAACAGTGTGCAACTAACCACTATTTTCAGAGCTAAAGGATGTGAGTATAGTCAGGTACATTTACCTTATTGGGATAAAGATGCTTTTCCTTATGTTAATCGATCATCATTGGGTATTTCAGCAGATACAGAAGAAGAACGTCGACTTGCTTATGTAGCAATAACACGTGCCAAGCATAGTGCCAAAATATATTATACGGTTGAGAATACCAAGAAAGATCAATATGTGCGTAAAGACAAAAATGCCAGTCAATTTATTCTAGAATCTAAAGCTGATGTTGCGCAGGAAATTGGCCCTCAACTTTATCATGATGGTGAGCTTCCATACCATAAATCACCTGTTGTGCAGGGATATTATCGTCGTTTAGCTCGTATTGATGACATGCAATTACCACCAAAGGTTGTTGCTATTTCTTTGCCTGAGATAAATACAGCAGGAGAAAGTGTTTATAGCTATGAGTGGGCATTACAACAACCGATACCGGATAAAGCTGATAAATTGATCCGTAGTATGGTTCAAACAAAAACGACTAAATACTTAGAAACTGAAGTAATACGTATTATTCGAGAATTAAAACAAGCAGGCACGGAGAAACAAAAGGTATTGATTAATCGTCTTATTGTTGTTGCCCGTGCCAAGGCGCGTAAATATAGCTAACTATTTATGATCAAAGAATATCTTACTGTTAGGATTTTAATGTTCGCGGTTAGATCGTGCTTCACGTTGACCAAGATTTTGTTGAATAGCGAATTCAAGTCGTTCGCGCAATTGACGAGATTTAGTTTCAGTATTTCTAAACCCTAACGATTGTAATAATTTTCTAACCATGATTAAAACCTATTAATTTACGTTAAGACAATAACGCATACATAATTATTTGAGTAATATTGTCTTAAATTATTAGAGAATTAACACCGTCCTTGAGCTTCCTATGGCTCCATTATATCGTCTGTGTTAATTACACAGGCCCCTGCTGATATAAAGGATGTTAAAAATTCAATAAGCATAACGAATGAAATAACGTTTAAACGTTATACTTATTGATTGATTTTATAGCACATTTTTTTTACTGTCAAAGTAATATTAAGCTTCAAGGTAAGAAGGGGATAAAATGCTAAATAAGACCCAGATCACACTTTTGTTGACTGGTTTTGCCATTTATCGACCACTAAAGCTGCAATTAAATCACCTTCAACATTGACCGCGGTACGGAACGTATCTAATGGGCGTTCAATAATGAGTAGAATCGCGATGGCTTCCAGTGGAATACCAACCGCAAGCAGAACTAATTGCATACCCGACATTGATCCTGATGGCATCCCTGGTGCTCCAATAGACGACACCATCGCCATAATGAAAATCATAATCAATCCTGATGTTCCGAGTTCTATACCGTAAAGCTGAGCAAGAAAGATAGCAGCAACCCCTTCAAAAAGTGCAGTGCCATCCATATTCATGATTGATCCTAATGGTAATACCATACTGCTGGTGGGTTGAGATACCCCTAAATCTTCTTGTGCTGTTTGCAATGAAAGTGGCAACGTCGCTGAACTTGATGAGGTTGCAAATGCCATAGCCATAGGGGCTGAAAGGGCGCGGAATAATGTTGAATATTTAATCCCTGTAAACACCTTTGCGAGTAAAGGTAATACGATGCCGCCGTGAACTAAGGTCAGTAAAAATACCAATAAAGCAAATAAGGCTAATTCGCCAAAAATACTGTTTCCGCTTTGTATTGTAAATTGAAAGACAATTGCAAATACAGCTAAAGGTGCCAGCTTAATAACGGCAGATACTACTCGATTAATTGCAATATTGAACCCTGAAATAAGCTCAAAAATAGGGTGCTTAGCTGGTAAACTGGCTAATAAGGCAATACCTAATAATAGTGCAAATACAACAATGGCTAATAAGTTTGTCGTTGCTAGCGCTTGAAACGGATTAACTAGCGCCATGTTAAATAATTTCTCGGTAATAGCGCCGCCAGAAGAAGCACTATTATCAATTAATTGTACGTGGTTACCAACCGTAACTTGGGCTGTATCAATTAAGTGTGGCCATTTAGGGATTGCAAGTGAAACACCAAGACCTAAACAGATAGCAAGTGTTGATGTTAAGCTATAGAAAGCAATCGTCTTATAACCTAATGTTTTTAATCGTGATGTTGAACCAATACTTGTAATGCCTTGTAGCAATGAGAATAGCACCACAATACCGACAAGCATTTTGAGTAAGCCGATATAGGTTGTTTTAGTTAACATTAATAATTTAAAAGCAGTGGTATTTTCAAAACCTGCTTGTAAGGGTAAGAGAGAAGCAATCCCCCATGCTAAAAGCGCTGCTATCATCAATTGAAAAGGTAACGATTTGAATAGACAACGGTTCATGGAAAAGGTCTCTGTTCTGGGTTCGTATCGTAACGAGAATATAAAAAGAAGAACTTGGTATTAAAAGGCTTAATTAATTATATAGGGTGCCTAATCCAAGGGATGCGTTAAATATAAATTGTAGTGTAAAAATAAAAACGCTCTGACACCAAATGTCAGAGCGTGGCAATTGCCATTCTCAATTAACGATTATTTGGACGCTATCCAAATAAGGTAGAAGTAAAACTAAAATATAGTATCGTTAAAGAGTTAATTGCTAATCCATTAGCATATGGTATTGAACAAGTGAAAATAAAAATAAGCGATTCCCTTTACAGATGATTCAGTAAAGGGAATGTAGATTGTAATCGTGCTAGTGATTACTTATCGAAGTGAATAACCGTACGGATACTCTTACCTTCATGTAGTAGGTCAAATGACTTATTGATGTCGTCTAGGCCCATGTTAAATGAGATGAAATCATCAAGTTTGAATTCACCCGCCATGTAACGGTCAACGATACCTGGAAGCTCTGAACGGCCTTTAACGCCACCAAATGCAGAACCACGCCATACACGACCAGTCACAAGTTGGAATGGACGGGTAGAGATTTCTTGACCTGCACCAGCAACACCAATGATCACTGATTCGCCCCAACCTTTGTGACAACACTCAAGTGCAGAACGCATCACGTTGACGTTACCAATACACTCAAAAGAGTAATCAACACCGCCGTCAGTCAATTCAACAATCACTTCTTGAATTGGCTTGTCGAATTTCATTGGGTTAATACATTCAGTTGCACCTAGTTTCATTGCTAGATCGAACTTACTTTCATTGATATCAATCGCAATAATACGGCTAGCTTTAGCCATAGTACCACCGATGATAGCTGCAAGACCGATACCACCAAGACCAAACACCGCGATAGTGTCGCCTTCTTTAACTTTAGCCGTGTTAAGTACTGCGCCCATACCGGTAGTTACGCCACAACCAAGAAGACAGACTTCTTCAAGTGGTGCTTCTTTGCTGATTTTAGCTAAAGAGATTTCTGGAAGTACAGTGTACTCAGAGAAAGTAGAGCAACCCATGTAATGGAAGATAGGCTGACCGTCTTTGTAGAAACGCGTGGTGCCGTCTGGCATTAAGCCTTTACCTTGGGTTTCACGTACTGCCTGACAAAGGTTAGTTTTACCAGATAGGCAGTATTTACATTTGCCACACTCAGCAGTGTAAAGAGGGATAACGTGATCGCCAACTTCAACACTTGTTACGCCTTCACCGATCATTTCAACGATACCGCCACCTTCGTGACCAAGGATCGCAGGGAAGATACCTTCTGGATCGTCGCCAGATAATGTGAATGCATCAGTGTGACATACGCCAGTTGCAACGATGCGAACTAATACTTCACCAGCACGGGGTAACATTACATCAATTTCTTCAACAGAAAGAGGCTGTTTAGGACCCCATGCGATAGCCGCTTTTGATTTGATAAATTTGTCAGTCATCGTTCACTCTCTTAAAATATAGGTGACCCATGTTCAAGCATGGTGTTCGTTGTTAATTATAGTCACTGATCTAATGTCATCATGGTGACTTGATGCAGCTATTATATTTATTTCTTAAATATTGATAATCCCTAAATATGGAAAATCATTATTACTAGGGTGTAATAATGTGACTGTTTTTAAGTATAATTATCATTTAGAACGTTAATTAAAAGCGTTATCTAGAATAGTCTATTCTTGATACGCATGGGGAGATTGTTATCTAAGTGTGATATCACTCATATTTGTTTACTTAGGGATACAAATCAGACAAAAAAAGCAATATCTCAGAAAGATATTGCTTCTTATTTTGTCAGGTGTTGCTATGTATATTACGCTTGTGGGTGATTTTGAGCGTAAACGTGTGCTGCAATTGCATCCATTAGTGCAGGAGAAAGGCAATCGTAGGTATTAAGACCAAGTTCGTTAAGACGAGCACGGATAGCTGTCATATCTTTAGGATCAGTGCCTGTTTCAATGATAGATGAAACAAATGCAGCAAACTCAGGAGCAGACCAACCTTTGTCAGTTGATAGTTCTGTGTGAACAAAATCTAAACCGAAGAATGGGTGATTAGCATTCTCGATACGACCGTACATGTGAACGCCACATTCTTTACAAGCATGACGTTGAATTGCTGCAGATTCATCGATAATAACTAGCTTTTCTGCGTTAGCAATGACTTCAACATTGTCACGAGAAATAACCGCGATTTGTGAAAAAACGGCACCTTCAGGTTTCCAACACTTAGAACAACCACAAGCATGGTTGTGTGCAGTTTGGCCTGATAGTTTTACGCGAACTGTATTTGATTCACAGTTACAGTTTAATACGCCACCTTGGAAGTTTTCTTTAGTTGCAGCAAAACCGTTATCAATTGCAGGGTGTAGAGATATAGACATAATGTTTCTCTTTTAATTGTTATAGAATAATAATTATAAATTCGAGGTGCTGAATTAAATAAAATTATTATTGTTTATTTAATAAGGAATAATAATTTTATATTTAATTTAGATAATCAACAGTGGGTGAGTTGATAAAACATATTCTATGCTTAATTAATTATTACACAATGTTGAATATAGTAATTGATTATTACTGAATGGAAACAATAAAAATGGACAAAAAAAAGCCCTATTAAAGCGAAATGCTTAATAGGGCTTATTGCTACTAGTATATAGCAATATTAATGGCTATGTTTACTGATGTGGATTGCAATAGCATCCATTAAGTCAGGTGATAAGCAATCATAAGTTTCTAAACCTAATGATTCAAAACGTTCACGAATTGCTGGCATTGATTTAGGATCAGTACCTGTTTCAATAATGGATGAAACAAATGCAGCAAACGCAGGAGCAGACCAGCCTTGCTCGCTTGATAGTTCAGTGTGAACGAAGTCTAAGCCGTAAAATGGGTGGTTGGTGTCTTCAATCCGACCATACATATGAACACCACAATCTTTACAAGCATGACGTTGAATGGTTGCTGTTTTATCAACGATGATTAATTTTTTAGCATTTGCTATTACTTCAACATTATTTTTTGGAATAACGGCAACTTGTGAAAATAATGCGCCTTTAGGTTTCCAGCATTTAGAACAGCCACAAGCATGGTTATGAGCCGTTTGACCATTTAATTTAACAGTGACTTTATTTCTTCGGCATTGACAGCTAATTAAGCCACCTTTAAATGTATTTTTAGTTGGTTTAATTCCATTATCTATTGCTGGGTGTAATTTAATAAAAGGTGTCGTTGAACCTTCGGTATTATTACCGAATAACTTAGCAAAGAATTTTTTCATTATATTAATCTTAATATGTAGAGTAGGGTAAAGTATTAAAGGTATTATGATAAAAAGAATTTTACCGATAAAATATTAGGTATTAGGTATTAGGTATTAGGTATTAGGTATTAGGTATTAGGTATTAGGTATTAGGTATTAGGTATTAGGTATTAGGCATTAGGCATTAGGTATTATATTCGGCTAATAATGATTAGCCGAATATTTATTATGCTGGTTTATAGCATACCACTAGGCTGGAATAATGCCTTTAAGCGTTTGGTAATGATTAAACGTGATACAGTAAATAAGCCTTCAACAGTACGTTGGTGAAGACGGAAAATCGTATCGTAAAGACGACGAATAATACGACCTTTAAAGACTAATTTATTTGCCATTTTTGATTGTGGGGCAAATGAGCCAACAGCAAAGTGGTGACCAACCGCGACAACCATACCGCCATCTTTGAATTCAAAATCAGTCAGTTCTTTACCACGTAATAAATTGGTTAAGCTTTTCGTTAAGTGAACTGCTGCGCGGTTTGCTGCTTGAGCTTTAGGTGGTACAAAACTACCATCAGCTTGTGGAATTGATGCACAATCGCCTAAAGAGAAGATACTGCTATCAATCGTGGTGGTTAGGTTCGGGTTAACCAAAATCTGGTTCATGCGATTATATTCTAAACCACCAAGACCGTTTAACCAATCTGGTGCTTTCACACCAGCAGCCCAAAATTGAATATCAGCGTCTAATGCTTGATTGTCAGCCGTAACCATACCGTGATCAGAAACTTCACTGATACGAGTATTAAGTAGTACATTAATATTAGTACGTTTAAGTTCTTTTAATACTTTTTCTGACATCTTTAGTGGGCTATTTGGTAGCACACGATCTGCAGCTTCAATTAAGTTAATGGTTAGTTTTGCTGCGTTGTAGCGTTGTAGCTTATGACTTACTCGCGCAAGCTCTGCTGCAAGTTCAACACCTGTTGCACCAGCGCCTACAATATTGACAGTACGATCATTACCTTCGCGTAATAATTGACTGATTTTGTGCCATGCATGACGTGCTTGGCTAGCTGAATCAAGGAAAATACAGTTATCGCGAGCGCCTGTTGTATTAAAATCATTACTTACTGCGCCAACAGCAACAACTAGGTAATCGTATTTAACCATTGCTTCTGTACCATCATTACGGCGAACAGCTAGCATTTTATTTTCACGATCTATATCAGTCATCGCTGCTTGATAATGTTGGTAGCCATTGATTGCACCATGAGTGAAATAACACACAGCATCTAGTTCACGATCAAAAGTACCCGCTGCAATTTCATGCAGACGTGGCTTCCAATAGTGATCTGTTTCTGGTTCAACCAAAATGATTTCATGTTCTTTACGATTAGCTTTGGCTAACAATGTAGATAGTTCTATACCGGCAGCACCGCCACCTACAATAACGATTCGTGACATAACGAATACCTCAAAAAGTGAACCCTAGATATCATTCTCAGGGGATGGTCTTTCCATCATTAAAGCTATGAGCTGATCCGTTGCTACAAAATGACTTTTTATTAGCCACAACACGCAGGGCGGCTACCTGATATCTTATATGTGATGAATTTCTTTGATATAAGACAATTAAATCAGTCAAAATTCAAGTTCTGTGAACTAAACACGGGTATTTTTTTTAAAATATCTCTGTTGAGCCAATAGTGACTATTATATTACTAGTTTATTTAATAACAATGCCAATAAAAACAAATAACCTTTACTGTATGGTAATAATTAACTGTGATAATAGATCATGGTAAAGAATGGTGGCGTTAAATTACTCATATAATAAAGCTATTTATGTCTGCAATTTATATGCATAACTATACAATTTGTAGAGTAGAGAAGAGGGGGGGAAGAGATTTAATTAATGGTGATGATTCTTATGGTGTGAGAATTCAAGAAGAGCAATTTATAAAAAAATAGCATGAGCGAAGAAGCTCATGCTAAATGGTAATAATTTAAAATGATTCAATCTCAGTAAATTGCCCCTGAAGCCAGTGGATAGCTGGGCTTAATTGAGAGCCAATAGGATAAATTAGAGATGCTGACCATACATTGCTGGTGATTTTACTAAATGAAAGGTTAAGTTTCTTCACTAGTTCATTCTTAAGATCATGTTGTAATACAAAATCCGGTAAACAACAAATACCAATATCTTCACGGCATAGTGATAAAATTGTATGGATATCTTCAACATGCCACAATTGTAATGCTGCTTTAGCTTCTTCAAATGGTAATGAATCTAAAGATGCTGGAATTAACAGACGCTGCTGACAGAAGTCTTGGTAACTTAATGTTGTTGCTCCGTCATTAAATTTATCAAGGTAAGATTGAGTTGCGACCCAGCTTACATTGATATTAAATGCTTGCGTATACTCTAGGTTAATTTTATTTTCATGGTCAAAGATACCTAGTGCAATATCGAGATTTTTAGCTTTGATCTCTTCTGCTAAACGCTTACTATTTTGTTGCATAATAAACAATTCAATATTAGGTAGATCAGATGATAATCTTTTGATTATTGATAGAATTTTGTCATTGCAAACCAGTGGGTCGATACCGACCTTTATTTTTACATCATTCATATGATATATAGATAAAGAACGCTCAAGAAATGTTTGATATTGCGCCATCATTATTTTTGCATTCTTGAGTACATGCTCTCCTTTTTCAGTAAGGCGAGGGCATTTACTTGAACGGTCAAATACTTGAAATCCTAAGTCAATTTCAAAATTTTGGATAGTGAGGCTAACTGCAGCTTGAGTTTTATTTAGCTGTCGTGCAGCAGCACTAAACGAACCATATTCGGCAGCAGCAATAAATGAGCTAAGAGTTTCAATCTTTATATTCATTATTTAACGATTCATCTTAATTTATTATTATGGATATAAGCCATATCTTATCTATCTCCATAAGAATGACTGCAATGGTGTGCCTCTAATATAACTAAAACCTATACCTAATGACAACCATTAGTGTGTTTTATATTGATATTTATTATATTTATAATAGATCTATCACTAGATTAGTGCGTAATATTGTGAATACCAACCATTAATTAATTGATAAACTTAGATACCCATAAGAGCGTATGTGGCACATGTTACCCTATGAATTTATTAATAAAACCACTGATATTGGATAAGCTAGCTAAGCCCATGACAATTACAATAGTGATACCAATTGCGGTCAGATAAAGTGGGTGTTTGTAATCGCCAACAATTTTTTTCTGTCGTGTTGCTGCCAGCATGGTGGCGAGTACGATTGGTAGAATAACGCTGTTAACAAGACCAGCTAACATCAGTAACAAAATTGGCATATTCATCAATACAGTTCCTACCGTTGTCAGGATAATAAATCCAACACACCATGTTTTTTCATTACGAGCAACAATAGGAAAAAGAGTTTTTATAAGGGATATTGCCATGTATGAATTACCAACGACCGAGGTAATTGATGCAACAAATAACACGAGTCCAAAGATAAAGTAACCAATATCACCTGCTCCGTGGCGGAATGCATCTGCTGCAGGGTTGGCTGGATCTAATGTGACACCCGTTGTGATGATACCTAACACCGCACAAAATAATAAAATACGAATAATTACGGCAATTGATATCCCTGCCCATGCAGCTTTAGTAACGATTTTCGTATTTTCTATACCTTGTAACTTAACATCAATTAAACGTTGAGCACCGGTGTAATAACCGCCAACAGCACCGCCAACGATGGTTAATGTTGGTAACAGTAAATTAGAAAAATCAGATGGAGCGACTGCCGCTAAGACTGTTGGCGCGAGAGGGGGTAAATTAGTCAGGGCGACATAGGCAATGAGTACAATCATTAATAGCCCTAAGTAACGCGCCATTTGATCCATTCGTTTTGATGCATTATGGACAATAAATAGCAGGCTACCGATAACACCAGTGAAAATAGCGCCCCACGTGGTGTCTAGTCCCATTAGAACATTCATGCCTAGTGCTGAGCCACTTACATTACCAAAGTTGAATGCAACGGCTCCAAGCGCCAATAAAATACCAATGACGTATCCCATGCCTGGTGCAACTTTATTGGCAATATCTTGAATACGTAAACCTGAAACACCAACGATACGCCATAGGTTCATTACTATACCAAAGGTAATAAACATAGAAGCAAAAACAGGGAAAGCCATATCTATATTATAAATATTGGTAAATACCGCGGTTTGCGTTAAGAAGCCAGGCCCTACAGAGGTTGTTGCCATTAAAAAAGCAACGCTTAAAATGGCTTTATTTTGCCAATCAGTGTGGCGAGGGGAGGTGTTGGTTGTTTGTGTGTTCGTGTGCATAATCAATCCCAAAATCAAAGTCTCTCATATTTATAAAAATAGAAAGACAACTGATGGGGATCAGCTGTACGATTGTGGCGTATTTTTTGGCAAAAAAGCAATCTAATGTAATCGTTTGCTTTAGTTGGCGCGGATAATAGAGAGTGTCTTAGGTATTGTCAATCATGTTTTTAAAATGGATAAAAAAAAGCCCCATTATTTTAAATAATAAGGCTTAAGGGAATATTAACTTAGAAATTATTTTTCTGTGGTATGAATAGCCGCTTTTAGATCATCAGGATTTAAATCTGCACGATCAAATTCTTGAGATGCAGGCATACGTAAATGGAAATCTTTGAAGATTTCAACTTCAGCTGTACCTTCTGTCAAAATGAAGTCACTCACATGACCACCTTGAGTACGGTCATCGCTAATGAAATGGAAGTGGAATCCTGGAACATTAATACCGATCATGTATTCAGGAATCTTAAAGCCGATCATTACACCTGAGACATGGGTCATTTCTGCAATAGGTTGATGTTTTACGACTTCTACCATTGGCGGATAAGGGCGATGTTGTGCTGGTACGGTACGTGTTTTAACGTATGAAAATTTACCCGTTAAGCGAATCGCATTAATAGCATTATTGGCAACAAAATCATTTTCTAAGCACGTTTCAAACTCAGCTTTAGTTTGTTCAATAAGACTTACTTTTTCAGTTGGTTCAAAATTAACCACTGAAGCAAAGGGCGTAGTAATATCATGATTAACTAGATGTACTTCACCAGTACTGGTTAGTTGATATACTTCATCACCTAAAACAATCATTTCACCGTCAAGGTCATTAAAGGTACCAATGCCAAAGTTACCATGGTCAAGTAGTTGACCAATTGTAAAATCGCCTTGGTATAAACCTGCAATTAAAGCACTCATCATTGAGGTTTGGTAAAATGTCTTTTCGTTAGGTTGCTGACTCATGATGTTGTCCTATTAATCTTGTTGGCAAGGGTGAAGTTGATCAAGTAGACGGCTATTATCACGGTAGTCAATATTAACGTTAACTAATACAGGACCGCTTAATGCCATTGCTTTTCGTAGTACTGGTTCAATATCATCAGCAGTATTAATAGCTAAACCATAAGCACCAAAACTTTCGGCATACTTAACAATATCTGGGCCCATAAAGCTCACTGCACTTTCACGACCATATTTTTTAAGCTGCTGAATTTTAACCATGTCATAGCTGTGATCTGTCCAAACAAAGTGAACAATATTACATTTATGACGAACTGCGGTTGCCAATTCCATCGATGAAAATAAGAAGCCACCATCACCAGACATTGAAATAACTTTTTCATTTGGTGTCAGTAGTGATGCAGCGATAGCCCAAGGTAAAGCAACACCTAATGTTTGTTGACCGTTGCTGAACAACAAGCGGCGTGGTTCAAAAGAGTGGAAGTAACGTGCCATCCAAATATAGATAGAGCCCACATCACAGCATACTGTGGTATCGTCACTTACAAACTGGCGTAAGTCATGAACAAAACGTAATGGATGGACACCCATTGATGATGTTTTATTAACACCCATGCGCATAATCTGTTGTAGGTCTTGACGTAAATCTTGAAATTTCTGATTATTTTCAAGTGATTCACGTTGATCTAATTCAGCAGCAATAGAAGCAACAGAGACCGCAAGATCACCAACGACTTCCGAAATTGGGTTATAGCTAGCTTCTAAATCAGCTTGTTGATAACCCACATGGATAATAGGTGTTTTACCGTCTTTATTCCATAAGATTGGATCGTATTCAATTGGGCTATAACCAATAGTAATAATTAAATCAGCATTGTTTAATGCAATATCACCTGGTTGGTTTTTAAATAAACCCACACGACCAAGAAAACAATCATATAAATTATGTGAAATGACACCTGCAGCAGCAAAAGTATTTACCACGGCAATTTTAGTTTGTTCAAGTAATTGACGAATAGCACCTGTAACAAAAGGCTGACTCGCATCCATACCTAATAATAATACTGGATTTTTAGCTGCGTTAATAAGATCAGCCGCTTGACGGATAGCTTGTGGGTGCGCACCACCAAATAAAATTGGTTTTGGTTGTTGTACTGGAATAAAAGGGATTTGGTTGGTTAGTACATCCTGAGGAAGGCTAACAAAACTTGCACCTTGAGTTGGTTGTTCTGAAATACGAAATGCTTTATGCACGACATCAGGTACAGAAGCACTGTCCATTACTTCAGCGGAAAACTTAGTAATAGGGTTAAACAGAGAACGAGTATCCATTGATTGGTGCGTATTATGGGAATACATCGAAAGGGGAACCGCACCAGCAAGTGCAACAACAGGATCACCTTCACTATTTGCCGTAGCAACACCAGTCACGAGATTTGATGCGCCAGGACCTGAGGTTGCAAGACAAACACCAGCTTTGCCTGTTAAACGACCTGTTGCGGCTGCCATGAAAGCTGCGTTTTGTTCGTGGTGACAAATAATGATTTCAGGACCGTTATCACATACGGCATCAAACACAGCATCGATTTTAGCACCAGGAATACCAAAAATGTGGGGAACGTCATGTGCCTTTAGGGTTTCAACGACAAGTTCTGCACCTGAAATGGTTTTATTTGACATATAAGCCTCATGGTTATAATTGTTGATCGGCTCAGGACATGTTTTCGCTAAATCGAATTTAATGTGATGAGTAGCATAAAATCTAAATTATTTATCATACAAATGAAAGAGGCTAAAATTGGAAGTTAATATTACTTATTTAATTAAGTGCAGTGGAATAAATCGCATATTAGTGAAAAATAGAGGTTGTAGGCTGGGATGAAAAATTGAAGATGTTGATTCTTATATAATTAAATGGCAGGGCTTAATAAACCCTGCCATTGATACTGCTATAGCATAATGTTGGCAATTAATGCAGATAAAATACTAACTAAGGTTGAGCCATAAAGTAGGCGTAAGCCAAAGCGAGCAACCATATTACCTTTCTCTTCGTTCACACCTTTAACCGCACCAGCAATAATACCGATAGAACTGAAGTTTGCGAATGACACAAGGAAGATAGAAACCGTACCAACAGTGTGCGCAGACAAAGTACCTACTTGTTTTTGAAGGTCCATCATTGCAACAAATTCATTAGTTACAAGTTTGGTTGCCATAATACTACCAGCTTGTAATGCCTCATGAGCAGGAACGCCCATTAACCATGCAACAGGGTAGAATAAGTAGCCAATTAAGTTTTGGAAGCTGATGCCAAATGCTGCATCAAAGCCTGCATTGATCATTGAAATGAGTGCAATGAAACCGATAAGCATCGCCGCAACAATAACAGCAACCTTAAAGCCCATTAAAATATATTCACCCAGCATCTCAAAGAAAGTCAGTGTTTCACTACTTTCTGCTGCCATCATTTCATCAATATCCATCTCAGCTTCGTGATCGTAAGGATTGATAATAGACAGAATGATGAAGGTACTGAACATGTTTAAAAACAATGCAGCAACAACATATTTTGGGTCGATAAGCTTCATGTATGAGCCAACGATAGACATAGAAACCGTTGACATTGCCGTCGCTGCAAGGGTGTACATACGACGCTCTGACATTCCGCCTAAAATGTTTTTATACGTGATAAAGTTTTCAGACTGACCAACCATTAATGCACTGATTGCATTGAATGATTCTAGTTTGCCCATGCCATTGACTTTAGATAACAAGAAACCTAACGCTTTAATGATGTAAGGTAATACTTTGATATGTTGCAGAATACCAATTAATGCGGAAATGAAAACAATCGGCATTAATACACTTAGGAAGAAGTTAAAATCATTGTTATTCGATAAATTACCGAACACAAAATTAGTACCATCACCTGCAAATGAGAGTAAACCATTAAATGCATCTGCAAACTCTTTTACAATACCTGTACCTGCTGATGAGTTGAGTAGGAAGTAAGCAAGTGCTAGCTCTATTATAAGTAGCTGAATAATATAGCGATATTTGATGTTCTTTCGGTTGTTGCTGGCAAGTAAAGCTAATACTGCAATAACGACTAACCCGAGTATAAAGTGTAAATAGACCATATTGGATTGTGCTCAGTGTGATTATTATCTGTTTATGTGTGTATGCTGAATGATTTCATTCTTCGATAAAGTGATATATATCGCATTTTTAATCCAGTAGTTTTTTTTGCAATTGACAAAAACTAATTTTTCACGTTTGCGCAATCGCTTGCTATTTGTTTGAATATGGTGATAAAAATAAGAATAATAATGAAGACACTGAATGTAACTCCATTATGTTTTGTGATTTGTTTCATGTTATATGATTGAAATATTTAAGTTAATTAGGTTGTTATGGCTTATTATGAGGCAAAGTTTTTTAAATTAAGTATTTTCTATCTGGAAGGGTAAAGAGTAATGTTAATATTGTGAGTGAATTTATCGTACTAATATTAAAATGTAATATTGGAAATATGAGTTATGATTGCGACTGGTATTAATTTACATTATCAATAGATAATAGAATGATATTTACTCTATTAGTCTTGTTACAGGTGCTGTAATGAAAAAATCATCCAAAAACCGTAAATTATGGTATTTCCATAAACATGATCGCCGAACTAAACATTTATCACTACCTAATTTAAAATCATAATCACTATTGTGCATATTGCTAATGGTGATTATGACTGATTTTTGATGTGCTATTTAAATAACACTGGAGCATCAAATCTATAGGGTGGAATAAAAGGGCGAATACCAGAGTCACGGAAACGTTGTAGTTTCATTATTTGTTTGTAAACAATGAAATAACGATTGATGTTATTCACATAGACAATCGGTTGTGATCCAATATGTTTACGGGTAATAAGTTCAACATTATTAAACCAAACGTTAGGGTTATAACCTTGTTCTTTGGCGTAACGCCGCATTTTATTGATATTGCCAGGGCCTGCATTGTAAGCAGCGAGTGAGAGATACATTTTATTATCATAATCAATTTCATCACTGCTAAAATATTGGTCTTGTAAATAACGCATATATTTTACACCAGCATGAATATTGTTTTTTGATGTATATATATTAGGAATATCTACACTAGGGTCACGAGCAGTGCTGGGTAGTACCTGCATGATACCGACGGCACCTTTGTTTGATACTTTATGTTGATTTAGCCCTGATTCTTGAAAACCTTGCGCCATTAACATTAAATAATCAAAGTCGTATTGTTTTGAATAGCGAAAGAAAATATGCGATAAACTTTCCATTTTATCGATATTATTAGGATCAAGTAGTGTATTAAGCCAACGATGGTTTTCAATATATTTACTGTAAATAATATTACCTATTAATGTCCCTTCTTTTACTGTATCAATATAGCGATTAACCAGTGCCATTAGGTTGGGGCTATCTTTACGTATCGCCCAAGCTATTTGACCGTCATTACGTAAAACAAAATGATCATTAACACGGATATTTTTTAATATGGGTTGCCAGATTTTTATTTTGTGGTTATCTATCACTGTTGCATTGAGTAGTTCTAAATTTATAAGTTCTAATAATTCATAATCTTGTAGTGTTTCATCAATAAACAATATTGATGCGGGTGGTAAGTTTTGCATGCGCAATTTATTATTAATTTTGAGTAAACTTTGATAGTAACTCGAACTTTTTCTCACCCAGATTGTTTTACCACTTAAATCGGTTACTTTGTTAAAGGGGGGCTGTTTAATATTGTTAATAAGTACTTCTGATATATTGGTAAGTACAGGTTGACTAAAATCAACTTGTTTTTTACGTTCAGTTGTTATTGTAATATTGGCAATGGCTAAGTCGCCTAAGCCTTTAATTATATAAGGTAACAATTTATCTCGATGGACAGGAATAATTTGTAAGTGCATTTTTGGGTGTGTTTTATGAATGTCTTTCTCAAAATGCTGCAATAAATCGGCAATAATACCTTTAGTTATACCATCTTCTATATAGTAAAAACCGAGATCTGCTGCAACCAATACTCGCAATACCCGCTTTTTTTCTAATTCAGCTAAATCACCCACATATTCAGAGCCACTAAGTGGTGCTAATTGAACAGCATGAGTCTGGAAACTTACTAATAGTAAACACAATGCGGCGAGCCCGTATTTATATTTAATGAGGTGTGGAATATTAATCATTATTTAGCTGCCATACCGAAGTGAACGGAATTTATATGTTTAAGATTAATTATGGTTGGTAATGGTGAAATTTGCTTATTTATATCAGGTTTTTGTATGTTTTTTTCCTGTTTTTCATACGCGCAATATAATGATAGTATACAAGGATATTAATTTTTAAAGATATAATTCATACGGGTAATATGCTGATAATAAAAAGAATTGTTGTTGGATTGTCAGTAGTGTTATTACTGCTGTTATGTAGTCTTGGTGCCACTTATTTTGTACGTAATGTTCTTTATGTGGATATTTTGGCATATATGCCTAAAAAGATAAGCGAAACCTCTGGTTTGGCTATTATTAATGGTGATATTTGGACGCATAACGATACGTATGGTGATAATAAACTTTATCGTTTAAATCATGATATGACGGGTATTGCACAAATCGTAAAAGTAAATAATAGTCGTAATTATGATTGGGAAGATTTAGCGCAAGATCAGCAATTTTTATATGTTGGCGATATTGGTAATAACCTTACTATACGCAATGGTGGTGTTATTTATAAAATAGAGCAAAAAGGCCTCAATCAACAACAAGCAGTAACACCAGCGGCAAAAATACAATTTCAATATAATGATTTTACTAAAGGTTGGTTTAACAAACATAACTATGACAGTGAAGCCATTACGGTTGTTGGTGACCAGATATGGTTATTTTCAAAAAACTGGAAAGATGAGAAAACTCGACTTTATCAAATAGATAAAGGCGAAGTAAATAAAGTCCAGCATTTAAATCCGGTCGCTGAATACCCTAGTAAAGGGTTAATTACAGGGGTTGATTATAATCCTGAAACAGCAACATTGGCGTTTATTGGTTATCGCCGAAATATATATCTAGGTTATTCATTTATTTGGCTTGTAAAAGTGAAGGATGATAAACCAGATTGGTCAACGGGCATTTATAAGCGATTAGGTAATTATTCACAATGGGAAGGAATTCATTGGTATGGTGCTGGAAAGTTACTAATCACAACAGAGAAAACGCCACTCAATAAAGCATTAATTGCTACGCTTGATGTACAAAAGCTGCTTGATTCGAGTGAATAGCGATGAATTATCTGTTATTCTGCGCTGATAATTTCGCTGTGATTATTACAACCACAGCATACTAAATTGGATAAATTGTGACTAATAACGATGTTTTGCGCCGTGTTCGCTATACTTTTGATTTAAATGATAGCGAAATGATCGCTATTTTTGCTGCTGCTGATTGTGAAGTAACGCGTGAGCAAGTTTGCAGTTGGTTAAAAGCTGATGATGCAGAAGGTTATAAGAGCTGTTCTGATGAACAAGTTGCTACTTTCTTAAATGGCTTTATTAATCAAAAGCGTGGCAAGAAAGAAGGTGAACAGCCTGCGCCAGAGCAAAAAATCACAAATAATATTATTTTTAGAAAATTACAAATTGCACTAAACCTGAAAGCAGATGACGTACTTGATTTGTTTAAATTGGTTGATTTTCGTTTAAGTAAGCATGAATTAAGTGCTTTTTTCCGTAAAGTTGATCATAAACATTACCGTGACTGTAAAGATCAGGTGCTACGTAATTTTTTACAAGCATTACAGATCAACCACCGTGGCGTTGAGCCATCAGAAGAAACAATTGACGATAAGTAATTGTTTTAGTTGATACTTACGACAAAAAAGCAGCTTTTATTAAAGCTGCTTTTTTATTGGCTGTCATTTGATCAATATAGGTGTTATTAAAGGGTTTATATTTTTGAAATATTTACTAACATATTAATCAATATATTTGCACTCTTCATTATACTTATCAAAGTAAAAACGCCCGTTATTCTATAAGTTGTCGACTTCGATTATAAATATGAGTCATTGAGCTTATGAAAATTAAGGATAATTTTAAACAATCACGTATTGGTATCATTGGTGGAATGGGCAATGAAGCGATGGTTGATTTAATGGCTAAAATTTCTTCATTGCCTGAGCATAAAGAATGTCAATTTGTTGCCTTTGGTAATGCACGTTTAGCTTATAAGCCTCAAGAAATACTGCAACAATGGCTACCAACAGATATACCTGAATTACGTAAATTTGACACCGCAGTATATACATTACGCTTAATGCAATATTTAGCGGTTGATCGTCTTGGTCTTGCTTGCAATAGCGCCCATGAATTATTTCGACGGATATTGCCTGATATACCAGTAACTTTTGTTGATATGATTAAACAAACAGCAACGTCGTTACAAGGTTACCAAGATACTGTATTAGTCATGGGCGTTAATAGTCTGATAGAGTCAGGGTTATATCAAACAGCTTTAACCGAGCAAGGAATTAAAGCGACACAGCCTGCTGTTGAGAACCAAGTGAAGATAATGGAAGCTATTTACAATCCTGATTTTGGTATTAAAACGGCTAAAATTACTCAGCAAGCAGAAACACTACTATGTGAAGTGATATGTGATGAGATTGCTAAACAAGGTTGTACTAAAGTGATATTGGGCTGTACTGAATTACCATTAGCTTTAACAGCCTCCAGTTGTCAGCGATTTAAAGCACAAGGGATGTTGCCGTTAAATGTTGAAGTTATTGATGCATCAATGGCATTAGCACAAGCATTAGTGTCTACTCAAGGACAAAGTGAAGCATTAATTCAACCTTTGGTAACCTACCAAGGGCAGCACTTAGATTGGGCAACACCGCTGGCCTTTAATGTTAGCTCATTAGATCAAGCGATTATGATTCAGCAGCGTATTTTTGATTATACGGTGCATTATTTAACTGAGCGTAATCAGAGTCTTGCTGGAAGTTATTTTCATTTACCGACATTATTCTTTTCAGAGTCGGCAACGGATATTAAGCAAAAGTTAGTTGCTTTAAATATTGATGTTTATAGTGATATTAATATATTAGATAAGATTATAACGAACAAGTTAGCTAATTATTATTCTGACTTTGAATAATAAATAGTAAAATAAAACGAGATAGAGAATAGTATCTACCTCGTTTTTATTTTTAATAACGGCTTATAACGTGATGGTTTGGGTCATACCTGCGGTGGCATGTCCTTCCATATTACAAGCAAATTCTATCTTGTTACTGCCATGGAAGTGCCATAATACTTGTTTGGCTTTTCCTGGTGCGACCATTACTGCATTGCCATTCTCTGTATGGTGACCTTTCCCCATTTGTCGAGATTGTGCTTGTTCTTGTGGTGAGCCAATTGAAAATTCATGCGTCATTTTTCCTGTATTCATCACCACAAATTGCACCACATCATTAGGTTGAATATCAGTGGCTTTTTTAAGGGTGATCGTCATATCATCACTAAGGGTGACATAAACTACTTTATTCGGTTTTGAACCTAGGGCTGGCATGCCGACATCAGACATACTTTTCATGTTCATCATTTGATGGTCCATTTTAGTGGTATCCATTTGTGAATGATCCATACCACTATGATCCATTGCTGCGTGATCCATGGTTGAGTGGTCCATTGCAGCCATCGCTGTTGTGGTTGTTAAGGCTAGTATTAAAGTAAGCAGTGTTTTTTTCATGACTCATTCCTTTGTAATTGATGATGAATTTAATGATGTTGTGGTCTTGGTATTAAGCTCGCGACTTTTCCAAAGCTTGAAGGTGGCTGGTAATACTAATAACGTCAGTAACAGTGCAGATGCCATTCCGCCAATCATAGGTGCGGCAATGCGTTGCATGACTTCAGAACCCGTACCTGAGCCATACATTATTGGAATCAAACCAATGATAACGGTTAAGACTGTCATCATTACTGGGCGTACACGTAATCCAGCCCCTTCACTGATCGCTTGTTGTAAATCAGCAGCGGTTAATGCACGTTGTTGCTCTTGTGCATCCTGTTTTTTAAATGCCCATGACTGATTTAAGTACACCAACATAATCACGCCAATTTCAACCGCGACACCAGAGAGCGCGATAAAGCCAACGCCAACAGCAATTGAGAAATTAAATCCAAGCATGAACATCAGCCATAAACCACCCACCATCGCTAATGGTAGGGTAGCCATAATAATGAAGACTTCTTGCACGCGGCGGAAACTGAAATAAAGTAGCAGCATAATAATGGCAAGAGTAATTGGGGTAACAATACTCAAACGGGCTTTTGCGCGTTCCATATATTCATACTGACCAGACCATGCTAATGAATAACCTGCGGGCAGTTTTAATTGTTTCGTAACTACTTGTTGTGCTTCGGCAACGTAAGAACCTAAATCTCGTTGATCAATATCGACAAAAACCCATCCATTTGGACGTGCATTTTCAGTTTTGATCATTGGTGGTCCATCTTCGTAACGAATATCCGCAACATCAGCCAATGCGATACGGGCACCATTGGGGGTAATTAACGGTAGATTTTGCAATTTAACCGCTGAATCACGGTAAGATTGTGGGTAACGTACATTAATAGGATAACGTTCTAAGCCTTCAATGGTTTCACCCACGTTCATTCCACCAACAGCGGTCGAAACTATCTGTTGAATATCTTTAATAGCTAATCCATACCGTGCTGCTTGGCGGCGATTAATATCAACCGTGATATAACGGCCTCCTGCAACACGCTCGGCATAAACCGAGGTAGTACCTTTGATATTATTTAAAATAGGCTCAAGTTCTGCACCGATCTTTTCGATAACTTTTAGATCTGGGCCTGCGATTTTGATCCCAATAGGTGTTTTGATACCTGTGGCTAACATATCAATACGGGTTTTGATCGGCATTACCCATGCGTTAGTTAAACCAGGAAATTGGATCAATTGATCTAATTGTTTGCGTAAAGACTCAGTGGTGACACCTTTTCGCCATTGATCTCGTGGCTTGAATTGGATCACTGTTTCTATCATGGTTAATGGTGCAGGATCGGTTGCTGTATCTGCTCGACCTACTTTGCCCCAAACCGTAGCGACTTCTGGGACTGTTTTAATCAGTTTATTGGTTTGTTGTAATAACTGACGAGCCTTACCGATAGAGATCCCCGGATAGGTGGTTGGCATATACATCAAATCACCTTCGTCTAACGGTGGAATAAATTCACTGCCAAGTTTCGTTAATGGGTAGTACGAAGAAGCCATTAAACACAGCGCAATAACGATGATTGTTTTTGGAAACTTAAGACTTACATTCAATAATGGACGGTAAAGTGCAATTACAGCACGGTTCACGGGGTTTTTATGTTCAGGTAAAATTTTACCGCGAACAAAATAGCCCATTAATACGGGGACTAGAGTAATCGCTAAACCAGCCGCTGCTGCCATAGCGTAGGTTTTAGTTGATGCTAATGGCGAGAACATCTTGCCTTCTTGTCCTTCGAGCGCGAACACGGGAACAAAACTTAAGGTAATGATCAGTAATGAGAAGAACAAGGGTGTACCGACTTCTTCTGCCGCTTTACCTATCACTTGCCAACGGTTTTCATCGGTAAGTGGGGTACGTTCAATGTGTTTATGCACGTTTTCTATCATTACAATCGCACCGTCAACCATTGCACCGATTGCAATAGCGATACCGCCTAGTGACATGATATTGGCATTTATACCTTGCCAATGCATGATAATAAAAGCAGATAAAATACCAATCGGTAAGCTAATCGCTATTACTAATGAAGAACGAATGTGGAATAGAAATAGTGCACAGACGATGGCAACCACAAGGAATTCTTCTGCGAGTTTTTGCCACAGATTCTTCACCGCATGGTCAATTAATGTTGAGCGATCATAAGTGGCTACAATCTCAACACCTGCTGGTAAGCCTTGTTGTAACTGTGCTAGTTTGGTTTTGATGTTGGCGATGACTTGACTGGCATTTTCGCCAAAGCGCATCACAATAACACCACCGACAGCTTCACCTTCACCATTAAATTCAGAAATGCCTCGGCGCATTTGCGGACCAAGGTTAATATCTGCAATATCCCCGAGTAACAGTGGCGTACCATTTTCGGTCACTTTTAATGGCAGTGATTTTATGTCCTCGATATTGGTCAAATAACCTGTAGTACGCACCATATGTTCGGCTTCAGCCATTTCAATAACGGAAGCACCGGTTTCTTGGTTACCGTTTTGAATCGCCATATTTACTTGCTGTAACGTGAGGTTATAGGCCCGTAGTTTGGACGGATCGATTTGAACTTGGTATTGTTTGACCATGCCACCAACGGTTGCAACTTCAGAAACACCTGCAACAGTTTGAAGTTCATACTTTAGAAACCAATCTTGTAAATTACGTAATTCGGCTAAATCATGCTTACCTGTTTTATCTTGTAATACATAACTATAAATCCAGCCAACCCCAGTCGCATCTGGTCCTAAGGTTGGTTTTGCATTGGCGGGTAACTTAGGTGCAACTTGGCTTAAATATTCAAGTACACGAGAGCGAGCCCAATACATGTCAGTCTTATCATTAAAGATAATATAGACATAGGAATCGCCAAAGAAAGAATAGCCTCGAACAGTTTCAGCACCTGGTACGGCTAACATGGCCGTCGTTAATGGGTAAGTGACTTGATCTTCAACCACTTGTGGTGCTTGGCCTGGATAGCTGGTCTTAATGATGACTTGAACATCAGACAGATCCGGTAGGGCATCGACGGGAGTATTTTTAACACTGTATAAGCCACCAATGGTTAAAAATAAGGCCACAATTAACACCAATAAACGGTTATTGATTGACCAACGAATAATAGCTGGGATCATTATTTATTCTCCATTGGCTTAATATCTTGCAGAGTATAATCACTGCCATTTTTAACCAGCTTGAATCGAATTGATTGCCCCTGTTTAAGATCAGTTAATGCAATACTATCGTCGACAGTAAAATTCATTTCACCCGCAGGCCATTTCCATTCAGGTACTGCTTGGTGGTTAACCGTGATCATATTAAATGCGGCCATTAACATTGAAATCTCACCGTTTACCCACACTTTATTGGCAATATTGTGCTTCTGCTTTTTATAATCAATGATGTTATATTGATTATCGGCTGTTTTTTGTAGCTCAAATTTAATCTGTTGACCAACGACTAAGTCTTTAATTTTTATATTTTTATCAATATTAAAATCCATTGTCATCGCAGGCCAATTCCAAGCACTGACTGGCTGGTGGTTGATGGTTAATATTGTTTGATCAGCATTGATCGCAGTGATCTCTCCTTGAGCCCAAGTGACGGTGGTGGCTTTATCGACACTGTCGACACCATTAATACGTGAGAGATCGGCACTTTTACTGGATTCGGAATCAAGCATAAATTGTGCAGAGGTGACAATACGATCAGCCGTGGTTAATCCTGCGATAACTTCCACGAGATTATCAGCTTCACGACCAATACGGATCTTTACTGATCGGTATTTTCCATTACCTTCAGCGAGTACAACGCGGGTCATATTGCCTGATCGAATCACGGCTTGAGTCGGAATAGTGAGAACAGCAGTTTCTGTTTTTGGGGTGAGGGTAATATTGGCGAACATATTGGGTTTTAATTGCTCATTATGATTAGCAAACTTTAACCGCATCCGTAATGTACGCGTTTTTGGATCTAAAATAGGGTAAACATAATCAACTTTGCCTTGCCATTGTTGGCCAGGAATAGCGTCTAGTGTCATATTTGCTTTGCTACCTGTGGTTATCCAATGTGCTTGGCGCTCAAATATTTCAGCATTGACCCAGACTTCATTAAGAGGCCCAGCGCTAATAGCGGCTTGTGCGGGTGATAAATAGCCCCCTTCACGAATATTTAAGCTTGCAATAACACCATCAGCGATAGCTTTGACTTCAATGGTCTTCGTTGCTTTCCCCGTTTTAATAATGTGTTTAATTTGTTGTTTGTCGACGCCAAGAGCGGCTAAACGATCACGGGCACCTTGCATTAAACCACTACGGCCTGTGCGATAAGCATTAAGTAATTCTTGCTGAGATTTGACTAATTCAGGCGAATAAAGAGTAAATAACACATCGCCTTTATGTACCTGTTCACCAACAGCATTGACGTATAATTTTTGAACCCAACCACTGACTCGAATATTGGTTTGCCAGAGCTGACTTTCATCAAAATCAACGTAACCAATAGTGTCGATCTTAGGTGTTAGTTTTTGCTTAATAACAGCAGCAGTTTTTACGCCTAAGTTATTTTCAACCGCAGCATCAATAATAACCGTACCGGCAACATTTTCTTTTGCAGCATCTTTTTCTGCATAAACAGGAATGAGATCCATCCCCATTGGTGATTTACCCGGTTTATCACGTTGGTAATTGGGATCCATTGGAGCAACCCAATACAAGGGTTCACTGTTTGAAGTGGTCGCTTTTGAGTCCATCGATACAGAATGATGTGACATATAATATGTAGCACTAACTCCAATAGCTGTACCAATAAGTAAGGCAACAGCCGCAATTTTAACGGTATTTTGTGACGTCATGATATTACCTACTTATTGATTGTTATTATTGATGGTTGTTGAGTGCTGAAGCTGTAACGAGTGTGGTTGAACATCAAAACCATTGACTAATGAGGCTAAATTGCTGTTAGTAATGTTTAAGTCGGTAATAACCCGTGCTTGTTCAATGACTAAAGCGAGTTCATCAGTGGCAGCGGTGATTACATTATTAAATTGCGCCGTATTATTTTGATAACCACGCTCAACAGCTTGCGTACGTGCTTTTGCTTGAGTAAGTAGGGTGGTTGTATAACGCGATAAGCGCTGGCTTAAATTATCACGTTCAACCAGTAAGGCATTTACCTTGGCGTTCATTTGATTGAGCAATAGATCACGTTGTGATTTTGCCGCTCCTACTTGATATTGCGCCGCCGCATAATGGTGATCTTGACGGTTATCAGTAAATAGCGGTAAATCCATGGTGAGATAGGCACTCACTAGATCAGAGGCTGGTTTGCCTGACATACCATTGGCTTGGCGAGAGGCATACATAATTTCAATACCAAATTGAGGTTTATAGGCTTGTTGACTAATGGCGACTTGGGTTTCATTAGCTGAAATAGCACTATTGGCAATAAGCACCATTGGATGTTGTTTCAGTAATGAATAATGTTGGTTAGTGGCGGTTAAACGCGGCATTAATTGGTTAAGGCGTTGCCAAGATAACTGGTTTGATGCTTGGACTATTGTTTGCGTTGTAAGCCAATCAGTGCCCAGCCATTCAGACAGTTGTGCCATGATACGGTGCTGTGTTTGTAGATTTGTTTGTAATTTGTCTTCTATCTTAACGACTTGCAGTTTAACTTGGAGTAAGTCTTGAGCTTCACCACTACCGATAGCGTAATTAGTCTTGGTGAAATTAGCTAATTCAGTTACAAGACGGTGGTTACGTTGTAAGGTACGATAAACAGATTGTTGATAGCCTAATTCTAACCATAATTGGGTCATTTTATTGGTAATATCAAGTTCACGAACCGCTTGTTGTGTACCAATAGCTTGCGCTTGAATCTCGCCTTTTTGTTGCTGTAAATCAAGGGTGTTACCACGGTCAAATTGCTGCATTAAACCAATTGATAATGTGGTCATTGGATCAGTGTTTAGAGAAAAACTATCTGTAGGTAAACCACCGATACCCAGTTTTAACTTGGGATCAGGTAAGCTATTGGTACCTAAGCTGGTTTCCTGCATTGCATGTTGCTGAGCACTAATTTGCGCCATATTGGCATCGTTTTTAATCGCTTTAGTGATCAGTTGTGTCAATTGTTGCGATTGCTGTGTTTTTGTCGCTGCAGTTGTTGATGGTGACGCAAACAGTGTTACCGGTGTTATCGCGCTAGCACTGATAGCCAGAACGAGCATAGAAGTTGTAACGTTCATAACGTAATCCAGTCTTCCATAAGCGAATATAAAACAATATAAGTGATGATCTAATTATTATTACGCAGTTAACTAAGTAATAACGGCCTAGAACAGTCATTGAATTAAATAAGGCTTATGGTGATCTTAGATCTGCTGCAAAATAATTAAATACAGATCATAAGATACAATTAATCTATCACGGACAATAATGATGTCGTGAGTAAAAATAGATTAAACGGATTTATGCTATTGGAGGGCGATATAACGTTGGCGTGGTAGTATTTAATTGGTGTGTTTTTTCTATAGCGATGAGCGTCAGATTTGATGGCTGAAATAAGTTTTCAAATTGGCTCGGGAGAAAAGCAATATTACTTAAACATGCGATAGAGCAACAATTATCAACGCCACCCATTTTATCGCAATGTGCTGCCGATTGTTGTGCTTGGTGGTGTTGATGATCGAGCATTGATTCATCATCACAGCAATCCATCGTTGATGACATTACCATCATTGAATTATTCATGCTGAGCATTTTTATCGACATTAAAGGCGCACTGGAAGCAACACTTGATAGCAATAATGCTATAAGCGTAAAGCTTGTAATCCAAATTGTGCGAAGACGTTTAATATACATCTTAAGCCTTTAAGTAAAGTTAGACGTTATTATATGCAATTATTACTATTTGACGTCAAGCATTAATTATAATGTGGTGTGTTATTAAGGCATAAAATGCCAAATATAATGCATCAAAATGTTAGTTATATTGTTTAATGATTTTTATTTGCTGAATTATTAATCGTATTTATCATAAATAGTTTGAGAAATTAAGCTGCGGTTTATTCACCCCACTGGTTTTTCTTGCTAATCTGTAATCATTCTCGATAGCATCTATTGTTTTTGGCTATTGTTCACTCAGAAGGTAATCTTGTTTGAATCATTTTGTTTGGGATGTTAATCCAATACTAGTGTCATTCTTTGGTTTAAAGATACATTGGTATGGCGTGCTATTTGCGCTCGCTATTACGTTTGGCTTCCAAGTTATGAAGTCAATTTATCAACGTGAAAATAAGCCAATTGAAAGCTTAGATTCATTACTTATGTATGCCGTTGTCGGTATCATTGTTGGCG
Source organism: Photobacterium sp. NCIMB 13483 (assembly GCF_003025475.1). Classification (NCBI taxonomy): domain Bacteria; kingdom Pseudomonadati; phylum Pseudomonadota; class Gammaproteobacteria; order Vibrionales; family Vibrionaceae; genus Photobacterium; species Photobacterium sp. NCIMB 13483. The sequence continues at coordinate 11,828 of NZ_PYLV01000003.1, read as the reverse complement.
CTCGATTATTTCATGTAGTGTTCTATGATCCAGATTACTACTGGGCACATCCAGCGAAAATCTTTGCTGTGTGGGAAGGTGGACTTGCTAGTCATGGTGGCGGCTTAGGTTTAATTATTGCGGTTTACTATTACAGTAAAAAGTATGCTATTGACCGTATGTGGCTTCTTGACCGATTAGCAATAGCAACGGCATTATTTGGTTTCTTTGTCCGTTTTGGTAATTTCTTTAACTCGGAAATCTTAGGCACCCCAAGTAATTTGCCATGGGCGGTTGTGTTTGAACGTGTTGATTTAATACCACGTCATCCAGTTATGCTTTATGAAGGCTTTTCTTACTTAGCAATATTCTTCTTATTATTTGCTTTATATAGAAAAACCGATATCGGTAAGTATAAAGGATTGCTGTTGGGTTGGTTCTTAGTCTTGGTGATGACAGTACGATTCTTACTCGAATTTATTAAAGTACACCAAGCGGATTACTCAACCGATATGGTGATTAATACCGGTCAGTTATTAAGTATTCCATTTATTTTAGTGGGTATCTATTTGGTGATTAAAGGCCAAAGAGAACGTCGTTTACAACACGCTAAAAATAGCTAATCTAATACTTTAAAAATAGACAATAGAAAGCCGATCAGATGATCGGCTTTTTTTGTTTATACGGTAGCGGATTTTTGTGGTGTTTTTGCTATTGGTACTGATATTAAACGTCGACGCTGATTTTGAATAATAACACCAAATAATAATATCGCTGGCAACCACAACCATTCTTTACGCCAGCGTTCAACCGGAACTCTAATATCGAGAATTTGTTGATCAAATTGTAATTGCTCTTTAGCGGCAGGGCTGCCAAAAGTTACCATGTCAATCAATGTCTTGCCTTGGCTTTGATAGGTTTCAATGCCAATGTTTGCTAGTTTTTGTTGGCCAGTATCCCCCTTAGGAACGGTAAATAACACGCTAAACTCTCGGTGTTTACCAATCGCATCTTCACCTGCAATTCGCATTCGAATAACATCACCTGTAGGTAGAGTATCAAGAGTTTTTATTAAGTGTGTTGGCGCAATATTTTGAAAAGGATCCACTATTAAGTCTTGCCAAAAACCGGGACGAAATAGAGTAAAGGAGATCAATAATAATGCGATATTTTCATACCAACGATTACGCGTAATAAACCAACCTTGGGTTGCCATCGCAAAAATAAGCATCGCAATAGTCGCAATAATGAAGATAATAATGCCATGACTCACAGTGACATCGATCAATAATAAATCAGTATTAAAGATAAACAAAAACGGTAATGCAGCAGTACGTAAGCTGTAATAAAACGCTGTGATCCCGGTTTTTATTGGATCGCCTTTTGATACGGCGGCAGCGGCAAATGAGGCTAACCCAACTGGAGGAGTTACATCGGCCATAATGCCAAAGTAGAACACAAATAAATGTACAGCGATTAACGGTACAATTAAGCCATTTTGCTGACCAAGTGTCACTATCACTGGTGCTAATAAGCTTGAAACAACAATATAGTTAGCCGTAGTGGGTAGCCCCATTCCAAGAATAAGGCTTAATAGTGCTGATAAAATTAGCATCAGCATTAAATTACCCATTGATAGCATCTCAACCAAATCAGCTAAAATTAATCCGACTCCGGTTTGAGAAACCGCACCCACAATAATACCCGCGGTAGCAGTGGCGATACCTATTCCTATCATATTGCGTGAGCCTGCAATTAAAGCTTCAATCAGATCATTTTTACCATCATTGAAATCACCATAATGATAGCCGTCTTTACGTAATAAGCTCAGTAGCGGACGTTGAGTGATGATAATACCAACCAGCATCACCGAGCCCCAAAAAGCGGATAACCCTGGAGATAAACGCTCGACCATTAAACACCACACTAAGACCACAACCGGTAAGATAAAATGTAACCCTGCTAATAAGACACTGCGTGTTTCTGGTAATTCATCTAATGGCGCATCAGGATCATCTGTGGGTAATGGTGGATGAGTGGCTGCCACTTTTAATAAACAGAGATAAACCGTAATTAGTAAACCGCCAATGGCATAAGCTGCATAATTACCTAATAATGGTTTGATCCATCCTAAGCCATAATAGATTGCTAACGAAAATCCACTGATTAACAAACAACCAAAGCTAAAGCTGGTTAAGCGTACTAGCCATGGCTTATGTTGTTTAGGATTAATTGCGGTCATTCCCAGTTTTAGGGCTTCTAAGTGAACAATATAAAGCAAAGTAATGTATGAAATAGCCGCAGGCAAAAAGGCATGCTTAATAATATCGATATAAGGAATGCCGACATATTCCACCATTAAGAAAGCTGCTGCGCCCATAACTGGCGGCATAATCTGCCCATTTACTGATGAAGCTACTTCTATTGCGCCCGCTTTTTCCTTGCTAAACCCGACTTTGCGCATCATTGGAATAGTAAATGTGCCCGTTGTGACAACATTAGCTATTGATGATCCAGATATTAATCCAGTTAGCCCTGATGCAACTACTGCGGCTTTTGCTGGCCCACCACGAAGGTGTCCTAATAAACTAAAGGCTAATTGAATAAAATAATGTCCAGCACCTGCACGCTCAAGTAAAGCGCCAAATAGCACAAACAAAAAAACAAAGCTGGTGGATACCCCTAGTGCGATTCCAAATACACCTTCGGTAGTGATCCACTGATGGTTCGCAAGAGAAGCAAATTGCACTCCGCGATGAGCAAGTAGCCCTGGCATCCAAGGACCTGCAAAACTATACCCAATAAAACCTAGTGCAATAAGAGGCAATGCAGGGCCTAACACTCGTCGAGCGGCTTCTAATAATAATGGTAAACCAATACAAGCCACTACAAGATCAAGTTGGGTTAAGCTGCCAGGGCGTTGGGCTAATTCATGGTACATGACAAACAAATACAATGAAGTGGCTGCCGCAATCATCCCTAAAGCGATATCACTGTAGGGAACTCGATCGGTTGCGGAAGACTGGCGTGCTGGAAAAACTAAAAAAGCGAGAATAAGCGCAAAGGCTAAATGAATGGCACGGGTTTCGGTGTCATTAAAAACCCCAATACCAATAATAAAAGGCAGCGGGGATGCGATCCACAATTGAAATAGTGACCATGAAATTGCGAGCAAAGTAATTACTTTTGCCATAATGCCAGTCGGTAAACGTGCACCGACATCTTTCGCAATCAGATCTTCTGTCGAAAGTGGATTATCGGATATTAGATTATGTTGAGCCATATGTATTCACTTACAAGTTGGTACTAATGAAAACAGGGAGCACAATTAAAACGATAATTTGCTGTCTATTTTCATTAATAAAAGAAGGGTAAGCGAGATAGAAGAATTATCTCGCTTGGTGGTGAAGTTACATCCAGCCACGTTCTTTGTAGTAGCGAATAGCGCCATCGTGCAGTGGAGCGGTTAAGCCTGCTTTTATCATGTCAGTTTCTTTGAGTTCCGCAAAAGCAGGATGCAGGCGTTTGAAGCGATCGATATTAGTAAAGACTGACTTCACCAATTGGTACACCATTTCAGGATCAGTGTCAGCGTTGGTTGATAACACCGCTTTACCTCCAATTGAAACAGTATCATTAGGATTACCACGGTACATGCCACCAGGAATAATCGCTTTTGTGAAATAGCTCTTTTCTTTTAATAGTGCATCAATCTCAGGGCCTGTAACCGCAATTAAACGGGTATCTGTTGTGGTAGAAGCTTCTTGAATCGCGCCGTTTGGGTGACCAACAAAGTAGCTCATCGCATCAATTTTATTATCACTCATTGCAGGCGCTTGTTCGGCTGGTTTGAGATCAGAAACCAGACTGAAAATATCACTATTCCAATTTTTAACCGTTAAAATCTGCTCAAACGTATCACGTTGTCCTGAACCTGGATTGCCTAAGTTTACGCGTTTATTTTTTAAATCATCAAAGGTTTTAATTCCTGAATCTTCACGAGCAAGAATGGTAAATACTTCACTTTGTAGAGAGAAAACTGCACGAATATCAGACATTTTGCCATGATCTTGAAAAGGAGATAAGCCATTGAGTGCTTTAAACTGATGATCAGACTGCATGATGCCAAAATTGTATTCGTGACTGCGAAGGCCATTTACATTAGCAACGCCACCGCCACTGGTTGGCGCATTACATTTGATGTGGTGAGTATCTGTAGTGCGGTTCACAAATCGACAAATAGATTGGCCGGCAATGTAATAAACTCCCGTTTGACCCCCTGTGCCGATCGAGATAAAGCTATCGGCTGCGGTTGCAAAACTTGAGCAAAGTATTCCGCCGAAGGCACTAATAATAGCGAGTAGTTTCATTTTAAAATCCTTTTAATGATTATTACAGAGTGATAATTGTTATTTTCTTTATCACCATGGCATTTATGCTGTTTTTGTATTTATGAGTATGTTTGTTGTGTTTTTTAATGATTTTTAGTTATAAAAACGCGACTGGTTGTTTGACTAGTAAGCGTTAAGTTTGTTTTTTGTTAATTTAAAGTACGGTTTAATTAATGGACTGACAATAAGTAAAAAACTACTTTTCTTATGATTTGAGAAATTGGGTAATATTGCTAAGAAGAGATGAAATGAAAATAGTGATGGGAATAATCAAATGAAGTTAATAGTTACAGGGGGTTAAACGAAAAAACCGCCAATAAATGACGGTTTTTCATTATGCTTTAGAAGCCGTCTTAATGAAAAGGATACCAAAATAACGTTGCAGATTGATAACGATGCAGAATGCCAAATCCAAGTACAAGGGCAATAATTATTAACGCAATAGCATCATTTTTTGTCATTGGTTTTAAGCTATACCAAGTACGCTTTTTATTGCGTCCAAAACCACGCAGTGTCATTGCATTGGAGATCACATCCGCGCGATCTAAACTTGAAAAAATCAGTGGCCCAAGAATTTTGGCAACATTACGAATACGTGTCATGACTGGCGCTTTTTTTGAAATATCCACGCCACGTGCTTGTTGAGCATGCATGATATTGGTGAAATCTTTCATTACTTCAGGTAAATAACGCAAAGTGAGGCTTACGGCGTAAGCAATACGATAAGGTACACCTAGTTTATTTAAACTGGCAGAAAACTCTGTTGGATGGGTCGTAAAAACAAATACCAACGCAATGGGAAACATACTGAAATATTTAAGCGTAACCGTTAGTAAATAGAACACAGTTTCAAGAGTAATATTGTAGTGTCCAAAAAGGTGTACTAGGACGGTTGTTGAATGCATGTAGTCAGTGCCTTGTTGAGGGGCAATCAAAAACATAAACAATGCATTCATTAATAACACCACAGCAGTACCAACTAATAATGGTTTATAGACAGCAAATGGAATTTTAGTGGCTTTAAGTAGCAATAAACCCACGATAATTAATCCGCAAATAACGCGTAGATCAAAGGTGATTAGCACCATTGTTACCCATGCCATAAATAACACAAACTTGGTAATACCGTTTAGGGCATGTAACCAAGAGTGGGTGTTGACATAACTAATGCCAAATTTTAAATGTTTGCTTTTCATGGTTATTTATTTTTTAGTTCGTGGGCGATAAAACAGCGAATAAATTGATCAATATTTTCAATACCAATAGCTTGAGCCAATGAGTATAAGCTCGTAACCGTTAAGTTTGCTTGATCTAATAATGTTGGTTGGCTAAAAATATGATTAACTTTATCGTCAGCTAATAAGCGATTGTCGGCAATAACAACTGCGCGTTGAGTATATTCAAGGACTAAGTGCATATCATGCGAAATAATCACAATGGTGAGCCCTAGTGTTTGATTAAGTTCTTGAATAAATGTCATCATAGCCGCGTAGTGATGATAATCTTGTCCCGCAGTTGGCTCATCTAAGATCAACAAGTCTGGTTCAAGGACTAACATTGTCGCAATAGTAACGCGTTTTTTTTGGCCAAAGCTTAATGCATCAATAGGCCAGTGATGATAGCGACCAAGACCACATAATTTGAGGGTTGCTTCTACTTTGATTTTAATCTGCGCTTCATCCATGCCACGGTTACGTAGGCCTGATGCGACTTCATCAAAAATCATATGGTGTGAGATCATATGATTAGGGTTTTGCATCACCACACCAATGTGCTGGCTACGCTCAAAAATAGATTGATTAGCTAAATCGTTACCATTGAGAGAAATAGTACCGCAATCTGCTTCTAATACACCCATGATTAAACGAGTGATAGTCGATTTACCAGAGCCATTTTTCCCCATAATGGCAACAAACTCGCCTTTGTGGATATCAAAGCTAACATCATCTAGCGTATTGCGAACACCATCATAAGAGTAACTGAGGTTTTTAATGCTCAATAGAACATCTTTTTCTGGCTCTACTGGGGCGAGCTTAACTTGATGAAACCACGACTCAATTTGAGGCTTAAATTTATCAAGTTTAATGGTTGAAAAATAAGCGGGTTTATCTTCAGCTGTGATTGTACAGCCAGCCGCTTTTATTGCAGAGATATAGAGTGGCTCACGAATACCATGTTGTTGCAGTAATGGGCTAGCCAATAGCTCATCGGGTGTCATATCAGCAATAATTTCACCACGCTCCATCATAATAATACGATCAATTGGGCGATGTAATACATCTTCCAAACGGTGTTCAATGATGATTACCGTTTTGTTTGAATCTTTATGGAGGTTATCAATGATTTCAATCGCAGCTTTGCCTGTTTTAGGATCAAGGCTTGCTAAAGGTTCATCAAATAACAAAATATCAACGTCATCAACCATCACGCCAGCAAGTGAAACCCGCTGTTTTTGGCCGCCACTTAAATCAAAAGGAGAGTGGTATAAAATGCTGTTTAAGTCGACCATGTCAGCCGTTGCTTGTACAATTTCGCGCATTTGTTGCTGTGGAATCATTTGGTTTTCAAGTGCAAAGGCAATATCTTCCCCCACACTTAATCCTACAAATTGACCATCGGTATCTTGTAATACAGTACCGACCATACTGGTGCAGTGATCCAGATCTAGCTGACGAGTATTTTTACCATTAATGTAAAGCTCACCACTACAGTCACCTTTGATCGCATGAGGAATAAGCCCATTAAGGCATTGGCCTAATGTTGATTTTCCACAACCACTTGGACCAATAATGGCAATCTTTTCGCCTTTATTAATTGTTAGGTTAATATTTTTTAGAGTCGGGTTTTCAAGTGCCCAATATTTAAACGAAAAGTTGTTAAAGACGATACTCATTATTAGTAAGCCTCTTTTAAGTTGAAGCTTTGCTGCTTACGTTTAGCCACTGACGTTAGGATTAAATGACCAACAACGGCGATAATAACGGTATTACTAAGCGCAATAATAACTAATTGCACTAATACCTTAGTAAAGGGTTCGGCATAGAGGATGGCATCAAGAAAGGCGGAGCAGCCATAACCTACAACATTGGCAACAAAGGCTAGAGCGACAAAGAGACTAAAATCTAGATTAGAAAAACGTCCCATCTCTAAACGGCCACGGGTGAGCATCGGGTAAAGACCAATAATTAAGCCAACAATGCCTGAGCCCAGTTCCCATGTAAACCATACACCCCAGCCAGCAAAAAGGTCTGTCACCCAGTGACCTATAATACCGACAAGAAAGCCAACTAAAGGCCCAAAGAGAACGGCGAATAAGGCTAAGACTGCCATCGCAGGTTTAAGCGTGGTGTTAGCAAAGATAGGAATACCAAACATAGGTAAACCACCAATACCATATAGGGCTGCACCAATTGCAATAACAACAACTGTTTTAGCAGAAAGACTCATAACTTAACCTTGTTAACTCAGTCATCGAGACACGCTGTCATCGATGCAATGCAATAATTGGATAATAGATACTAATGGTTATAATCATCGTATTACAGATTAGATAGACCAAGCCAATCAGCAGAGTACCGTGATAGTAATCACTATCATTGGTGGTAACTCCGCATTAATAATCCATTATTAAGCAAGAGCGGTGTAAGTCTTTTTAATGTGAAAACGTCGTATATATAGAATGTGAAACCAAAAGCGGCGCTATGATAACGTAATCTTTCTCGGAAAGGAACGCTTTACATCTAGACGGCTAAGGATTAATCAGCATTAATTAACCTTATCAAAATAAGGTTAATAGATTGTTATATCTTACTGATTTGGTTATTTTTTATCATTGTATTGTCCACATCTAGACATAGGTATTTTTTGGGGCTTTATTTTTATTATAAAATAGACAATAATCGAACAACGGTCATTATTTTACAGCGCGTAAAAAATAGGTAACCGTAAACTGTCAAGCCTTAACTTTATGTGAAACTTTGCGCTGATACACAGAATCAGTATGAGGTTCATGGTTAAGTTGAGGTAGAATTATAAGTATTAGTGAGTTAGCTGTCCCGCCATAGTGGCAGGGTGCAGAGCCAAATCATATTGGAGATACAGCTTGATTAATGTATTCCTTGTAGATGATCACGAACTGGTTCGCACAGGGATCCGACGTCTTCTTGAAGATGTCCGTGGTATTAAAGTGGTAGGGGAAGCCGTCAGTGGTGAGGATGCCGTAAAATGGTGTCGTAGTAATCATGCCGACATTATTCTTATGGATATGAATATGCCAGGTATTGGTGGTCTTGAAGCTACTCGTAAAATATTACGCTTCAATCCTGAGATTAAAATTATTGTATTAACCGTACATACTGAAAATCCATTCCCAACAAAAGTTATGCAAGCCGGTGCCTCGGGTTATTTAACCAAGGGAGCTGGGCCTGATGAAATGGTGAATGCTATTCGTATGGTTAATAGTGGTCAGCGATATATTTCTTCTGAAATTGCCCAACAAATGGCTTTAAGTCAGTTCGCGCCAGATTCAGAAAACCCATTTAAAGAGCTGTCTGAGCGTGAATTACAGATCATGATGATGATCACTAAAGGACAAAAAGTTACTGATATATCTGAGCAATTAAGTTTAAGTCCTAAAACTGTAAATAGTTACCGTTATCGTTTATTTAATAAGTTAAATATTAGTGGTGATGTTGAGTTAACACATCTAGCGATTCGTCACGGCATGCTTGATACTGAGACGCTATAGTGTCTAATCATGTCGATGATACCGTTTTTGATGCGCAAAGTTTTCTCAAAACGGTAACTCACCAACCTGGCGTCTACCGTATGTATGACGCCAGCGGTGAAGTGATCTATGTTGGTAAGGCGAAAGATCTCAAAAAACGCTTATCAAGTTATTTTCGAACCAATGTTGCTGGCGAAAAAACACGCGCGTTAGTTAAAAATATTTGTAAAGTCGATGTAACAGTGACTCACACTGAAACTGAAGCATTGATCCTTGAACACAATTATATCAAACAGTATTTACCTAAATATAATGTCTTGTTACGTGATGATAAGTCTTATCCTTATATTTTGTTAAGTGCCAGTAAACATCCTCGTTTATCTATTCATCGTGGTGTTAAACGTCGCAAAGGTGAATATTTCGGTCCTTATCCTGATGTTTCTGCCGTGCGTGACAGTTTGCACTTGATGCAGAAAATATTTCCAATTCGTCAATGTGAAGATTCTGTTTACGCTAATCGTAGTCGTCCTTGTTTAATGTATCAAATCGGTCGTTGCTCTGGTCCTTGTGTCGCTGGATTAATCTCTGATGATGATTATCAACAGCAAGTGCAATGGGTACGTTTATTTCTTCAAGGTAAAGATCGACAAGTGATCAATACCATGGTGGAAAAAATGGAGCAGGCGAGTATGGCGCTTGATTTTGAACGGGCAGCTATATATCGCGATCAGATTCAAGCTCTACGTCGAATTCAAGAGCAACAATTTGTTAGTCAAGATAATGAAGATGATTTAGACGTTATTGGTATTGCACATCAAAACGGTATGGCGTGTATTCATGGTTTGTATATTCGTCAGGGGAAGATTTTAGGTAGTCGTAGTTATTTCCCTAAAATGCCCGTTGATGCATCGTTAACCGAAGTGCTATCAAGTTTTGTTACCCAGTTTTATTTTAATCAAGCTGAAGGTCGTGTCATACCGAGCCTTATTTTATTAAGTGAAGAACTTGGGGATGATAGTGAGGCTATTTTAACTGCTTTGTCTGAACTTGCTGGTCGTAAAATTACGATTAAGTATCATCCGCGTGGAACACGAGCAAAATATCTACAATTAGCACAAACGAATGCAGAAACCGCGTTAACCAGTAAATTAAATCATCGAATGACAATTCAAGAGCGTTTCTTTGCGTTGCAACAAGCATTAAACTTAAAACCTATCTCTCGAATGGAATGTTTTGATATTAGTCATACCATGGGTGAAAAAACCGTGGCATCTTGTGTTGTCTTTAATCATGAAGGCCCGTTAAAGCAAGAATATCGCCGTTATAATATTACGGGTATAACGGGAGGTGATGATTACGCAGCTATGGCGCAAGTATTAGAGCGTAGGTATAGTAAAAACATGGAATTAGATAAAATTCCAGACATAATTTTCATTGATGGGGGTAGAGGTCAACTCTCAAGAGCGTATGATGTTGTAAAACCTTATATCGCTGATTGGCCAAAACGACCAATGTTAGTGGGTGTTGCAAAGGGAACGACGCGAAAACCTGGGTTAGAGACGTTAATTTTCGTCACCGGTGAAGAATTTTCTATGCCAAGCGATTCTCCCGCGTTACATTTAATACAACATATTCGTGATGAAAGTCATGATCATGCAATCAGTGGCCACCGTGCCCAGAGAGCAAAAGTAAGAAAACGTAGTACTCTCGAAGATGTCGAGGGAGTTGGACCTAAACGGCGTCAGGCTTTATTAAAATATATGGGTGGAATGCAAGAACTGAAAAAAGCGAGTAAAGAAGAAATTGCTAAAGTACCTGGTATCAGCTTGGCTTTAGCGGAAAAAATAGTCGATGCATTGCAACATGGTTAGTCTGTCGCTTTGAAGGTCATCATTGCTACAGTACTTTATTGGTTAAATTTACAGAAAAGGCACACTCTTTTACTTTTTTAGAGTAGTCTAGATTGTATGTTAGGCCCAGATCTTGAACATAAGAATAAAATTATGCGTTTATCAATCCCAAATATTTTAAGTTTTATCCGGCTCATTCTTATTCCATTTTTCGTTATTGCCTTTTATTTACCTTATGAATGGTCGGCGTTTGCTACTGCGTTAATCTTTTGGGTAGCAGGTGTAACAGATTGGTTTGATGGTTATCTTGCGCGTAAGCTTAATCAAACGACACGTTTTGGTGCGTTTATTGATCCCGTCGCTGATAAATTAATGGTTGTAACTGCAATGGTGCTAGTGGTTGAGCATTATCATACTTTATGGGTAACTGTTCCTGCTATTACTATGATTGGCCGTGAAATTATTATTTCAGCATTACGAGAGTGGATGGCTGAACTAGGTAAACGTGCAAGTGTTGCCGTTTCATGGGTTGGTAAAGTAAAAACAGCATCACAAATGTTTGCCTTATTACTATTACTATGGCATCCGCATCAATACGTTGTATGGCTAGGTTATGCATCACTATATATTGCAATGGTGTTAACTTACTGGTCAATGGTACAGTATCTTAAAGCGGCAAAAGGTGATTTGTTAAACGTAGACAATCACTAAATAGATTTTAATTATCTGTTAATAAATAAAAAAGCGAGCTAATGGCTTAATGCATGTGAATTAAGATAATTTACGCTTCCTTGAAGGCCTAGTCGCATAGCGACTAGGCCTTTTCTTTACTGCCCTTGGATAACTTCTTTCCTGCCTTTCTGGTAGTACAAAGCTTTCTGC